>JAGGVR010000087.1 GCA_021157925.1 Staphylothermus sp.
CTTGTAAAGTATCATTCCAGAGGGTATAGGAGTTAAACCATTCTTATGAAAATCTATACTAATACTTGAGACCCCTTTGTAAAATCTAAGATCTTGTTTTATCCTCCCGGCTTTGTAGAGGAAAGGAATTATGAGCCCACCATAAGCGGCGTCTACGTGCAAATATGCGTCATATTCGATGGATATTTTTGCAACTTCCTTTACGGGATCAATTATTCCTAATTCAGTAGTTCCAGCTGTAACTATTATAATACATGGCTCATATTTCCTAACATAGTTTTCTAACACACAAGGATCTATTGGTGAATTATTTGTTGGTATAGTGACTAATTTTAACCCTAGTATTCGTGAAGCTTTAATAATAGATACATGAATAGTATCTGGGGCTAACACAACTCTATTTTTACAACTACTTCTCATCATAGCGGAAATTATTGATAGAAAATTAGATTCTGTACCACCGCTAGTTATGTATCCATATAATTTGGTTTCCCCATACCATTTACTAATCTCCAATAATATTTCTTCTTCCATCTTCTTCAATGTCGAGAAAATGAATGGGTCACCATAATTTGTATGCATAAACAAATTATATGCATAAACAGCTAGTGCATGTGGATAAGTTGTCATGGAACCAAGGATTTTTCCCTCAAAATGCTTTGGTGTTTTCTCGTAAAACTTCAATAACTCAGAGATGATCATGGATATTTTCTTATTCAATGATAATCACTTCCACGAGGCTATTAATCATAATTGCTCTACAATAGTAATACCTAAGGAAAAGTATTACTATATGCAGTAAATAAAGGAAATATCTTAATAAAAACAGGTCTTAGTATTACTTCAGGAATTTTTCTTCATATTCCTTCAAATATTTCACACTGGAATTCACATCTATAAATAAGCTATGTGCTTTTTTCACATCTTCTACGGTAACCTTGCTTCTTCCATTGTTCATTGCTATTATTCTTGCTGGTTCCATTAATTGTACAGCGTATCTTAGGCTTGTCTCAACACCTATTTTAACCAATTCTTCGAGGGCCTCGCCTGTGATTTCTATTTCCTCCTCAGAGGCTCTGATCTTTATTATTTCTCTTATTTCCTCAGCATTATATGGTCTAGTAGGTATTATCAAGAGCCTGTCAAGCAAGTCTAGGGGCATGCCATGAGGCGATTCTATATCTGTACCTCTTATCCTGGCTATTCCTCTATTTGTAGCCAATATAATAATTGGTGATAACTCGCTCTCCATTGCTCTGGATAAGAAACTGAAAGCCTCAATATCAAGCATGTGTGCATCGTCTATAAATAGCACGCCTGGTATCATCTCTGCTTTTTTATCCTCTATCCATTTCCTTACCATTTCATCTACTTCTCTACGTACTTCGGGGGGAATTTCCCTTTCAATACCTATAGTAAAGAAACTTATGAGCGCTCGTTGACTAGCAATATATAGGTCTAGATCATGTAGTGTGAACGTTCTAACAATTTCTTTTTCTTTCTTAACAGGTCCTTTCGGTATCTCAACGATCCTATGGGTCTCTATGTCATAGTACTTGGCTTTTTCTATACCCTTAGCTTTACCAATTCTATGCACTCTTCCTGTTTCAGCATCTATCCATATAACGTCTCCTCTACGAATACCTAGTTCTAGTATTTGATGCGTAATTTCTTCGCCAACAGTTAGTGTTACTTCATCATCTCTGGTTGCGAGTGTTATTCTCGCTTCCTTAGGAATAGTCATGTAAGGTACCAGTGGGTGTCTAGCCCTTCTAATTTTAAGTTCCTTAACAACACCCTCGTAAACAAGTCTTTTCTCACGAATTCTTACACCAAGTGCTCTACGCAAAGCTTCTGTAAGAATTTCTGTTTTCTTTTTCTCACTACTATATATTTCTGAGCCACTCATAGCAACAAATGGAGTGTCTTCACCTAATTCGCGCGCAATAGCTATTGCTATAGCTGTCTTACCTGTCCCTGGAGGGCCAACAAGTAATACTCCTCTACCAGCTATACGTCCTTCTTTAATCATATTGACGACTATTCCAGCTGCTTCACGAGCCTCTATTTGACCGACAAGTCCATCTGCTTTAAATATGGCTTTACCCTTCTCATCTAATCCCAATCCTCTAATATGGCTATGCGCCCCGATACGTTTAGGCCGAGGCTTCTCTATCTTTATCTCAATCCCCATATAACACCACCACTACTTCATCGAATTATCGGATTATCAAGTATCTGTTCTCATAATTATAGAAATTTGACCAATTAAGAATTTATATTCAGTCGCCGCTGAAGTCCTCATAGACCCCAGCCCCTAAGGTCTCGGCGGTACAACCAAGTCATCATATTGTTCTCAAGATATGGTTATATTAACAGGATAAATAGTTTTATTTAATAGAACATGATACAAATCAATTAAAGGCATCCATGGTGAAGAATAAATGAATAATAAAGAAAATGAGCTACGAAGACTACTATTGAAGAAACTAGAATTAATTAATAGAAAGATTAGCGAGAAAGCACGAGAAAACCCAGTTTACACATCTGTTTTGGACGATTTATCAGAAATAATTAATAAGATAAAATTATCGAAGACAATGCCTATAATTTCAAGAAAACAAATAGATTTCTACATGTTATTAATGAATAAAATAAATGAATTTATTCTATTACTTGAGGATAAGAATGTTTCTCCCGAAGACATTATTTCCTCATATAAAGATCTCAAAAGTCTGATCAATAGTTACCTCGACTTTATAAAGAAAGAAGCATTAAAAAACAAAATATTAATGTCCCTTCCAGTTATATTTGCATTTCTAGTCTATTTAACCAACATATTTACTCTTCAGCAAATACAACAAATAGGTCTCCTAAATATAACAACCTTAATTATTGGAGGAATGGCTGTAGCCTTTATATTCATAAGAATGGATCTTTCATATATCTTTTTAATGCTTTCAGCAATCATAGGTCTAGTACAGCTTTCTATACGTAAAACACTTACTGAAAATGATATATATACTGGTTTCATATATGTGCTCGTATTCATAACAGCAACCACTTACCTCCACACAATAAAAACTGTGAAATCGAAAGAATACTTATCTAAAATCAAAGAACTAGCTTCAAATATTGAAAAAATATCAATAAGGAAAGAACGAAGGACTGAAAAAGAGGAAACTATCGAAGAAGAAAATAAATTATATGAAAAAGCACTAGAACTCTACAAGAAGACCTATGGTTCCAATGCTGAAAAACTACTTAACTACATAATTAATATAATGGTCATGCATGGTCTCAAACGAAGAGAGGCTCTAGAAAAAATACTTAGAAATACACAAACATAGCCATCGTAAGGATTAAATTAATAACTAGTTAACCCAAAAATTTATGTGTAAGATATATTAAGAATATAAAAAGCATTAACCAGTTTTCAGAGGTGCTTAACTGTGTCAAAATCAACAACTGGGAAATCAAAAGAATTAAAAATTATAACAAGACATGTGATCACAGTACAAGATATCGAAAAAGATCCTAGAAAAATTAAATTACTATATATAATTTCTGAAATAGGAGGAATAAGTGAGAAAGCGCTACAATATCTTCTTTACTATATGAAGGAAGAAGGATATGATCTCGGATACAATTTCGTCATGTTAGGACAATTCCCATCAAGCAAAGAAATCCTCAACGATACATTAGCACTAAGATACGTAGGGTTACTAGAGACTAATCCCAGGAAAAAACTCGTAGTCACAAGCTTAGGTAAAGAATTCCTAGAAAAACATGCCGACAAGATACCCGAGGAAGAAAAAGAAAAGATCAAAAAACTAATCGATGAATTAAGGATAAAAATAGCACCTATAGATGCTGAAGTAGAGCTTCGAGCACGTCCAAGAAGAAGGAGAAGATTATTTTAATACAATTTATTCATTGTTTTATAGATGATAACAATATAACTATGTTATATTGATGTTGATATTTGGAATCGGCGAGCTTCTTTTTCTTTCTTACCTATTGTTAAGATCGGATTAAGTTTGCCTTCTTCTGCAAGTTTCTTAATATGCTCGCTAAACTTAGAAGTATGCTCAATGTCTAGTTCGAGTAATTGGTAAAATATTATGCGTAGCTTACTCCATAGTTCTACAAGCATCTCTCTCGGCATATGTGATATAACCATTGGTTCTTTTAACCATTGATCAAACGCTTCAATAGTCCTTATCATATGTTGAAAAGCTTGCCTCGACAATAAGATTAACGCTAATCTATCAAGATTCTCATAGTTTTTCTCAGCTTTCTTAAAACTCTCCTTTACCTCTTCTTGTCTCTTCACCCAAGCTTCTAGATTTAAGAAATATGAATCCATACCTATTACGCACCTTAACTAATCCAATAAACTATGAAACTAGAATGTTTTCGTCCTCTAAATATCTTTGCTTAATGAAAATTATCATAGAAAAACATTGTTAGAATAATTTATTCTTCTTGAGATAAATTATATGGTTTACCCTCATATACTATGTATTCAGGGAGCTTGTCTTTCCACCTTGCTAAGAATTCTTTATCGCTTTTTTCCTTTCTCTTATTATCTTTTAACAGATATACTATACCGTTTCTTATTGGGTACCATCGTCTACAGTTCTCACAGTATAGAACACCTGTCTTTATACCTATGCGAAGACATTTATCGCATGGATATTGTTCTCCAGGTTTTATCGTTTTACCTAGATATGCACAATAATTTCTACATAGGGGAAACTCTAACCCACTCGTATCAACATCTTCCTCAACAACTTCTAAAGGTATTATCTTAAGAGGGAAGTTTTTACAATGTGGACATCTTATAAAGTCTATACCCCAGTATCGCATCAATTTGATTTTAACACCTCTTCAGCAATATTTCTAACTATGCCAAGGAGTTCTTTTGCTTTTTCCTCAGTCTTAGCTTCAAGCATTATTCTTAGAAGAGGTTCAGTACCACTTGGTCTCACTAATAACCAGAAATCATTGCTTATGACCTTTACTCCATCTATTGTGATCTGTCTATATCCCCTGAAATGCTCTTTAACCTTTTCAACAACTTTTAATGCCTTATCCCTACTCATAGGGATCTTCGTCTTGATTAAATAGTATTGAGGTAATTCATCATATAGTTCTGATAACTTCTTGTTTTCACTAGCTAGGAGTTCTAGCATTAATGCCAAGGTCATACCTCCATCTCTTACTAACTGGTGTGGTGGATACATGAATCCACCGTTTTCTTCAAAACCACATAATGCATCCTTATTCCTCTCCATAGTCCATGATATATCAAC
>JAGGVR010000108.1 GCA_021157925.1 Staphylothermus sp.
AAATCTCAAGAACGGATTATGATAAACAATATTAATGTTTTTACTTAATCCTAGAGATCTCATGAGTATTCCGCTAAATTCTGATGGAGAAATCAATGCTATAGTCGTAGCATACATAACAAGTATAAATAAAAATAGGTAAAAAGGTCTCCAAATTTTGGATTGTATTGTTTTCTTTAGAATATATTTTATCCTTGAAACAGATGGTTTGATCACTGATATTATTCTTGAATAAATGGTCTTGTATACAATATATGATACAACATAAAGTAAGCCAAACCAAGCAAGAAGAACCACATATTGAGGTAATGAGAAATATGAGAGGAATTTATAGATAAAGTCATAGAAGCTTCTATATAAGGGATAAGTTATTCCGTAAAGATAGAACATTATTATGAGGAGAAATGATCTTGCAAATAATTTTTGGAAGGGATCTTTACCTAAGAATATATTCTTAGCCTCACTCTGTAATATATCAACAACCCTATGAAAGGCGAATTCTTTGTTTAAAGCGATTGTGTCACTTATTAACAATGTGATATAGTTATTAAGTATATAGTAAATTATGAAGATAAATAATAAGAGTAGGATAATTGAACCTATTCTTGTTGTAATAAATACTTCGTAGAATTTCTGAAATGTATATGGAGTTATGCTTATAACGTACATATATGTATCGTATACGAGATGAGCGAGATAGTAGGCAATATATATGTAGGTCCCATATATTAGCACGAATAATATGATTGTAACCAATACGCCTTTAAGAGAGAAAATCCTCTTAAACTTATATCCTTTTTCAAAAATGCAAGATACTAATGTTATTGATAGCATTAACCAGATTGATGAAGCAAAACAAGTAGTAAAGATTGTTTCTACATCGTAATTGTAAGCTATGAGAATAACAGAAGTAAGCGTATATGCTAGCCCAGCATAGTATATTTTCTTTACTAAAATCCCGTATAGCCATAGTATAACTAATGTCATAAGAGCTAGCTTAACGTATTGATCGCTTATGCTCATGCTCCAACGAACAAAATAGTATTCGGGGATAATATTCAGCAATATTAATACTATTTTTTCTAAGTAAACTGGTTCCTTGATTTTTGTTAATAATGTTGTAGGTTCAAACTTCATGTTATCACTGCTCTATATTTCTCGATCACTCCATATACGGAAGTATATATATCATCTGGTCCCACACTTACTGTTCTTATTCCTTTCTTTAAGAATAATCTACTAATGTCAATTGTTGATGTGAGTTTCTCGTAAATGAATGCTGAATATATGCCTGCATCTATTCCTTTTAGTGCTTTTTTCTCGAAGAGTTCTGGTACAAGGTATACGATATACAATATGTGATTATAACTTAAGAGTTTATGATATGCTCTAACGATTTCATCTACTTCGCTCGGATTAAGCGAACTTGTTAAAAGAAAGAACAACGTCTTTGTTCTTCGAGGCAGTAATATCGCTTCTCTTAAAATAGTATCTTCTAGTGTTTGTATGGGTTTATGTTTTCCCCACTTAATCATAGATAAGGTATTTATTATTTTATAATAATGTGTAATTCCCCTACCATATCCTGATCTAAGTGTTTTATCAGATCTGATAACCACTCCTACCCAGTCGCCTCTTTTGATAAGAATGTTAGATAGCCCAGCAACTAGTCGTGTCATATATTCTAATGGTGTCTCCCCTAAGAGTCCTCTCATAGACTCTGTTGTTGCGTTTATTATGAATATAATGCTGAGATTGGCTTCTCTCTCAAACTCTTTGATATATAGCTTTCGTAATCTTGCATAGCTTTTCCAATCAATAAACCTATAGTCATCTCCCGGGACATATTCCCTTAGATCATAGAATTCTTGTCCTATACCTTTTATGCGTGCTTTTCCTATGCCCAATCCTCTCTGAGTATAGATCAGTGATAGTTTCTTTGGCATAGTCATTGGTCTTGGCTTAACCATTATTATTTTCTGTTCTGGGTTAACTATTGTTTTATAGTTGAACAAGTTCAATGGATCGCTTACTATTATTTCTATTCCTTTGAATTCATGCGTTCCAAGAACAGGTCTTATTATGTATGTGAACTCTATTTTCTCACCTGGTAATATGAATGTTGTAATTTTATTATGTCCAAGGATTTTCTTGAATAATCCAGGATATATGTCGTTTAGAGTTATTTTTGGTAACGGGATAATGGATTTGTTTTCAATAATGATCTTTACTCTTATCGGGTTATTTTCGATAGCTGGGTCTAATATTTTTCTCTTAATTCTCAATCTATAGATCTGTCTGCTTGATAGATCGACCATGATCCTTGTAGCAAGTATTAGTGAGAAGCCTATAGATGTTATTATAAGAGTAAATATAGTTATTGTCTTATTTAAGACAATGTCTATTCCATCAAGTAAGCCTACTATGAGTATGATTATGAAGATATTTGGTGTTGCTATAACGTCTTGGACACGTTCTTCGTTTATCAAGCAGGAACCCCTGGTGTTGGAACAGGTATTTTTGCCAGTATTTCATCTATTATTTGGTCTGGGGCTATTCCTTCGAACTCTGCTTCTGGTTTTATAAGTATTCTATGTCTTAGAACAGGTTTAGCCATAAATTTAACATCATCTGGTACAACATATGTTCTCCCATTTAGGAGTGCATATGCTTTGCTTGTAAGCAGTAAGCTTATGGATGCACGTGGAGATCCTCCAAGCTTTACGTGTCTGTGTTCTCTAGTCGCCTTAACTATTTTGAGTATATAGTCAAGTATTTCTTCACTAACAGCTACTTGTGGTATCATTGATTGGATCGCGAGAATATCTGTTGCTGAAGCAACTGGTTCTATTTGGAATTTCTCTATTGTATGAATTCTCTTTAACACTTCTTTTTCTTCGTCATATGAGGGGTAATCAACAATTAGTTTTATGAGGAATCTGTCAAGCTGTGCTTCTGGTAATGGGAATGTCCCCTCCATTTCTATTGGATTCATTGTAGCTATTACCATGAATGGCGATGGTAGTTTGAAAGTAACCCCTTCGATAGTTACTTGTTTCTCTTGCATGGCTTCAAGGAGTGCTGATTGTGTTCTCGGGCTTGCACGGTTTATTTCATCGAATAAGACTATGTTAGCGAATATAGGTCCTTTTCTAGGTTTGAAATCGTTTATTCGGGGATCAAACATCATTGTACCAATGATATCGCTTGGTAGTAGATCGGGTGTTGCTTGAATTCTAGAATAGGTTAAAGCAACTGATCTAGCAATGGTTTTCGCTATCAATGTCTTTGCTACACCAGGTACTCCTTCTAATAATACATGTCCACCGCTATATAGGGTTACTAGAATGTGTTTAATTATATCTGTTTTACCCACTATGATCTTTGAAACGTTTTCAATAATTCTTCTTGATACTTCAGCAACGTATTCAGGGTCAAATTTGTTTCTTAATGAGATAGGCTGCATCCTTATACCCTTTCTTCCTTATTATGCTACAACCGATTTTATTGAGAAAATACTCTGTTGTCATAATGTATTTAAAGACTGTTTTTCTCCAATTAAATATTATTGGTAGTTTTTTCTTACCAATAGCTTTGAGGTAAATCTTATATAGTTTTTCTAAGTGTTTGATGTCCTGATCTCCTATTATTCCGAGCTCTATAAGTAATTTGTAATTCCTCTTTGATACACAGTCTTCTATATCGATATTACGTAGTTGTACGTATGTATTTTTCAAGATCCTCCAAGTATTTGCAATTATTTGTTTTTTACGTTTCTTTAAAACATTCTTATCTCTAAGGTTCTTTGCAGCAAGTGTTTCTATTATTATACCTTGCTTAATTAGAGATGTTGCTCTAAGTTCTGTTATATTCTTTATGCCGAGAATTGATCTTAGTAATAACGTTATCGTCAAAATCACTACAGTAAAAAATCCTAAGTAGAGATAATTCGATGAATAAACGTATTTCTCCATGAGATCATCAAAATAATGAAGTGTGTTAGCGAAGAAAAGAAGTAATATACTGAAGTGAAATGGTATATTTACATTAATACTTGTTGAACGATAATAGTAATTAGGTATAATTACGCGATCATTCTTTTTTCTGGCAAGTTCTATAAGGTATTGCGTCATCGTTTTTGATAAAGTATAATTATGTATGAAAGCTGAATTAATCAGTGGATAACTATCAGAAAAAATCAGTACTGTGGAATTCTGAGTTTTCATAATAATACCTGTTACGTATTCCTTCTTTGTATTAGAACTGGATACTTCATCTGGGTCAAGCTTCCCATTATTATTTAGATCTACGACTCCCAATGTCTTTGAAAATATTAGGATATGATATTGTTGTGAAACAATTGTTCTCCTCATATAGCTTGCCCAGTTCAATCTAATGATTCCACTAAAGTTTGATAAGTTGATCTCTGTAACTGGATAATATGGTGAATTAGGAGTATATGGGTCTAATAATAACCTTCCATCTATTGCTATGCCTAGTTGTTCGAGTAAATTATTAGATGTTATATTTTCATCAAATACTGCTATGTTTATTGTTCCATTATCTAAGTATTTCTTGATTAACAGGGATTCGTTGATCGGAATAGGTTTATCTGGTGCTATAACGACTATAAGTCCGCCTTTTTTGAGAGAATTCTCTAAATTATCCGGCTTGTCAACTATATCTACCGTTATATTATTATTCTTTAATTCTTCAACGAACATATTTGTACCCATCCAGTCAATACAATAAGGGCTAGCCGTGTTATTGTAAATAGATGCTTCTACTTTGAGTAAAGAAGCTGGCATATAGAAAGTTGACAAAGTAGCGATGATTATTAAGAAGAAAATAAACAAATATAGCCTCATTTTCTCATCGCCATAAAGTTTGTTAGGTCTCTTATTTCTTTCTTAACTCTTTCTATTAATTCTTCATTGATTGGTGTTTTACCATAGATTTTTCTTTCGTATAATTCGGTTATGATTCTTCCTTTGTTAGCTAATGGCTTATCAGTTATCTTTACTAAGAATTCACGGAGTGTTTCAAATGGTTCCCTTTTGTAACCCATTGCTTTAGCTAAGTTGTACCATTTTAGGTATAGTTCTATTACTGGGTCTTGTTTACCATATTTGATAGTGGTTTTTACTTGGTTAATTCCATATAATATTCTTCTACGTATAGGGGTCAGTAAAATAGCGAGTTTATTTCTATAGTGGTATACTATAGTTAAAATAGCGATCGTTGCGATGAGAAGTAGTAATATATTCTCATTTATAACTAGCGATGGTGCAGTGATCCGTGGAAATGAGAAAACATTTCCAAACTTGTTCCCTGAGACTGGTGGAGGCAAAGGATTAAAGATATTGATATTTTTGGTTGTAATATTTTCTTCTTCACTAGTTTCTAGTGTTTTTGTTTTAGTGGTTTGTGTTGTTTCTTCGAACTCCTTTATGTAGGACATTAGGTCTTTAATGTATTTTGTATCAGGTATTTCTCCCGATCTTAGTTCTTCGGCATATTTGAGTAGTTCTGGGTCATTCAATAAACTGCTTAGTGTTTCGAGGTATTTGGTTAAGTTTATGTATATTCCTTTATCGCTAATACTGCTTATGGATTGTAATATAGATATAGTTTGAGCTAGGTCCTTGTCTGAAATATTGCCATCATATTTTTCCTCAATGTATTGGTTAAGCTTTGATAGGAGTTTGTATGCTTTATCGTATTCACCTTTTTTAAGCATCTGAGTTATTTGTTCTACATAATTATTTACGATTGTGTCGTTCAGCTTCTTTAGCTCGTGTAATTTCTCAATAATATAATTAGTATCGATCCTTGCGATTTCAGATGGTATGTACTCATCATTTCTCTTTATTATACTAGTGGCTGGCGATGTGTTAGTTATAGTGACTACTATTAAAAGAATCAACAAAACAGTTTTTATTATAATTATTTTTTCTTTCATTATTTCTGCCTAGCACGATTTATATGTATTAGCGTTCTTACTATATTATTTACTGAGAATTACCAGATAAATTAAGTTTAGGTGGAAACTTCGTGTTACTCATAGGTATGATACACTTACCACCACTACCCGATTCTCCGAGATATAATGGTGAACCCATAAAATACTACATAGAATACGCCGTTAGCGAAGCAAAGAAGCTTATCAATGCTGGGTTTGATGGATTTATTGTAGAAAACTACAATGATTACCCCTTCTCGATCTCCGAAAGATCCCCGAGGAAATTAGCCTACATCGATAAAATCGTAGGCGTGCTCAAAGAAAAATTTCCAAATATACTTATGGGCTTAAACATATTGAGGAATAGCTGTATTGAAGCACTAAATATAGCGTGTACACACAATATTGATTTCATTAGAGCCAACGCTTATCTAGAACCAATAATTGCTCCAGAAGGCTTTATAGAACCAGTTGCGCACACTGTCTCGATGATAAGGAACAAGTATAGCTGTAAAACCAAGATATTTGCTGATGTAAATGTTAAGCATGCAAAACATCTTCTTCCACTAGACATGGCCTTGTACAATACATGCACTAGGGGTCTGGTCGATGGTGTAATAATTAGTGGTGAAGCAACTGGGCGCTTCACTCCGCCTATGAATGTTTATTTAGCTAAAAAGATATGTAGAGATAAACTCGTCATCGTAGGAAGTGGTGTCAATGAAGATAACATTGGATTGTATATAGGGCTAGCAGATGCCGTAATCATAGGGACTAGCATTAAAATAGACAATATAACATCAAATCCTATTGACGAGGAAAAAGCACGAAGAATTGTTATAAAAACTAAAAAACTCCTTAGGATAAACAAGAAGTATAAATAATTTTTAGCTAGTGATCATTTACATATAAGGTCCTGTTTCTGCTTTTTCAAGTCCTTTTAGGAGAGAATCAACGATTTCTATAGCTTGCTCCTTCTTTAGCTTAGCATTTTTAATTAGATAGTTAATTAGTTTTTCACGGCCCCATCCTTCTTCAATGTGTTTCTTAACTAGGTTTAAGAGCTCCATGAATAGTTTTGAACTATATACTTCTTCTAGCCCTAGTAGTTTTATTGATGCATTAACAGTGGCTAGTAGTAGGGCTAAAGCATCGTTAAACTCGTCTTTGCCTAAGGTTTTAGTGCTTAGATCAACGGCTATTGCTGGGAGGTCTTCATCACCTACTAGTATAAACTTTGTTAATGGGGAGGCATTTAGTTTCAATAATTTGTGGTAGAGTACTAGTCTTTCGTCATTGTTCAAGCTAATGGTTTTAACATCTAATATTGTTTGTAACCTAATAACACCTATTTCTTCGTCGCATCCAATGAAGATCTTTATTGGGAACATCGGGTGTATGGCTACATAGGTATTGTTATCCTTTTCATCTACTTCCCAAGGAAAATCTACTAGTTTATCGGCACTGGGTTTTCCCTGTTTAAGCCAAGTAATAATTTGGTTAAGTACTTCAGAACATTTTGTCATAGAAAATCCCTATTTATATGTTGTTCAATTATATATTTTCACCGCATATATAATAATCTATTTTCAAAAATTATTTGTTGTAAAGACTATCCAGGTATTCTGGTTTTACCCAATCAGGGCTATCCTCCGCTTCTCTACACACTTCATCTATGAGCTTCTCAAGTGCTTGTAGAGGCTCATATCCTTGCTCGAAAACTAATTCATACATTTTCTTATAATGTTTCTTCGCCTCTTCATAATAGTGTTCTAATAGTTTCCAAGGAGGCTCTACTTCTTCACCAATACCTACACCCGGACAATACGGATCAACATAGATCTTGTCTGGGTTACTAGGGGATGCTGGTATAAAAGGATATAACCTACATCGTAGTGGTCTAGCCGGATATATTGAGCATGTTGGTTTGCCGTTTTCCCATTTGAGAAACGCGCATTTACCATCACCCATCCCTCGTAGAGCAGGTATTACCGTTAAATCAGCTATAATAGCTATAATATACTTACCTCTAAGCTCCCTCCAATCCACACCCATATACTTTGCTATTCTACATATATCATATGCTGTTAATGCAACATTAGGACCCGAACTACAACATCTACCACTTCTCTGACAACCATATCTTATCTTATCTCCTCTAACAAGAGTATAGTACCGGGTCATACCGGGTCCTCACCAGAACCTTATCTCCCACAAAAAGCTCTGAACGGACATGATGCGCAACTTCTTTGTTCCTCGTTATAGTACAGTAATAGGATCTCATCATCGTTAAGTTTATCTACTAATGTACCTGGTTCGCTCTTAGCTTTTTCTATATTTTCCTCTTTTTCCTTTTTATTTCTCAATTTGAACATTATAATCAGTTCACCTAAATCTCGGAATGGTTAAACAATATTATTATTGTTTTGATTATATTACATATTTTATTCATGATATGTTTTAATATGGTACTCGAGAGGGTTCTTCAAGATCTTGGGAATGATTCTTATCATGTTTACTGGGGATACATGCTCATTATTTTTCAACAAGTAGTCCCCAGCTAATCCATTGATATATGCTGCTATTACTGCTGCTAAGTATGGGTTACGTGTTTGTGCTAGGAATGATGCTGTTAGACCTGATAATACATCTCCTGTTCCACCAATAGACATGTATGGGTTTCCTGTACGGTTCAGCTTGTATTTCTCGCCGTCGGTTACAATATCTATTGGTGCCTTCAACAATACTACTGCATCCAATTTCTTAGCAGCATCAATGACTATATCGAGATCCTTGCTAGGATCGCCTGAAAGAGTTATTCCTGTAATTGACTTAAATTCTCCTCTATGCGGTGTAAGCACAGCATATTTTTCAAAATTATCATCTAGTGTTAAAGCTTTCAACGCATCTGCATCTATTACAACGTATATTTTCTTCTTGATCAAAGTGTTTATTACTTCACGGACAACCTTTAATGTTTCATCAGAACGTCCAAGTCCTGGCCCCACTACTACAACATGCGGTCTCAGTTCATCAACATACTTCATAACCTCTCTTACATTATTCTCGTTAAGTTCCTCTCCCTCATATGGGAGAGTGATTAGTTCCGGAGAATAAGATGCGATGATCCCGCGTATACTTGTGGGAGCTACAATAAATGTTAAATCAGCTCCTGCAGCCAAAGCAGCTATCCCTGCTAAAGCTGGTGCACCTGTATATTTACGGCTTCCTCCAATAATCATTATTTTACCAGCTTGCCCCTTGTGGGCATCCCTAGGTCTCTCTTTTAGATTAAACATTACGTCTCCAGGGCCAGTATATACAAGTGCTTCTCTCGGAATACCTATATTAGCGACAATAATCTTACCAGTTATTTCCGGGTGTTTAAGTAAGCCTGGCTTGATATCGTGGAAAGTAACTGTAATATCTGCCTTGAATACTGTTCCATGGATTTCACCAGTATCAGGGTTTAATCCCGTTGGAGTATCGATAGCTACTCTTAGTTTTGCACTGGACTTGTTTGATTCCTCTACAAGACTCTTAATAGGGTCTCTAAGCTCGCCCCTAACTCCCGTGCCTAGAAGACCGTCAATGATTATATCGGCTTGATGAATAGGATGAGTGTCTCCTGGTTTATGTATGATTATACTTGGTATATTCTTCACGATCTTATAGTTTTCAAGAGTATCGGGATGATTAATCAACTCTTCTCTATAAGCAGGTATGATCTCTACACGATAGCATCTGCTTGATAAATATCTTGCAGCAACAAGGGAATCTCCACCATTTCCTCCACGCCCCATCAGAATGACCACTTTTATCTCTTCCTTTTCTCTAATAGGGTAGTGTTCAATAACAGTATCAGCTACGCTTTTACCTGCTGCCTCCATCAATCTTATTAACGGAATCCCCATAGCTACCGTATTTATCTCGGCTATCTTCATTTCCTTAACAGTTATAGTCAAGTTCCCTCCCACCTCCTAATAATAGTGATTACAGAACTATACTATATAGTGGTCGTCAGAATAAATGAAGAAAGATCAGCCGAAACCTCCTTTATCATCCTGAGTCAAATATGGCTGTGAGACTCATCATCCAAAATAATAATAGTTTTGGGGAACTAATTTATCTTAACAACGTTTCTTGCAGGATTGTTATCTGGTACAATATAGTAATATTTAGGTAAGTGTTTTACACCGTTCTTCTTCATGATAATAAGCTCTCCATCTAGGGTCTTCAGTAGTAAGGAATTGACACGATATACACAGTTGGGTTCTCTGCACAGATTTTTCACTAGTTTTATCTCGCCAAGCCTCAAAGCGATTCCAAGGAGTGATAAGAACTCATAACTGTGTTCTGGGGTGAACGATTCTTTAATGGGCTTATAGTAGAAGGCAAGTTTTTCGGTATTTACTACTTCTATGTTAAATGGGTGTATTTCCTCTCCTATTTTTATAAATATTATGTATCCACCATAGTAATAAGTGTGCCAGAAGACTTTGCATAAGTCATTTTCACTACACTTAGATTTCCCGATGAAAAACATACAAGTATTCATCACTAGATCCATATATGGGAAACTAGATGGAATATTGTGTATTATAAGATTTTCTTTTTCACTAACTAATATGTTAAACCTATGATTTAGGACTGGTAAAACAGCGAAGCATTCATAGTCATCAATTCGTGTCTTGCCAAGTACAATTACATATGGACAACTATACAGTACATTGAAATTCCAAGAACTCTTCTCTTTTGAAACAATTGTTTCTAATCGTTTCACCAATGTTCACACTTTGTCCATATTGTAGCTATATTAATTGTATCATCATATTCCTTTTAAAAACTGAACAATAAAGTTAAATACTGAAGTACCCTTGTGGAGGCGTATATGAGTCATGAATGCAGGCATAATGAAAATAGTGAATATTGGATTAATAGCTCTGATACTGTTATCAATGATGTATATACCATCTGCAATTGTATTAACAGGTGGAAAAGAAGATCACGGACAACACAGGTCTAGAACCAATACAACTATACAGAGCACAGTAACTTCTTCAAGTATATTTTCAACAACTACAACAACTATTCTAACACAAACACAGGAGCGGGCTCGTGTTCTTAGTAAGTCTTATCGTGTAGAGATAAATGCTAGCTTATCATATGATAAAGCAATACTATTAGCTTATAACGTTAGAAACGTATCTTATCCAATTATAGAGTGGGGTATAAAATACAATGTATCTATAGCAAGAACAATACTGAGAACAGGTGATTATTTCCTAAACTTGTCAAAGCGTGAAGCATCAATGAATAAAACAACCGCGGCAGTACATGCAGTAGTTGCAGCTATACATTATAGTCATGCCCCAATCATAGCGTATCCTATACTAAGCATATCGCTAAAGCAGTATGCACAGCAATATAACCACTCATTCACACTAGTCATTAAATGCATCATCAATAAATCAATAGAGTTAAAACAAATACTACTAGAAGCTAAGAAAATATATGTTGAACAGGGATATACCCTACCACCTGATTTCATGAACAAGACAACTTATATAGAACAACAAATCAATAGTACGATAAAACTACTAGAGGAGAACAACACGGTTTATGCATATAGGCAAGCCATGAGAACATATCATGACTTAGTAGTACTTTACGGTGAATTAATCAAAGGAGTATTTGCTGAAGCACTAGGGATTAATCCAAAAGAACACGTTTCAGAAAGACTACTAGTAAAGAAAGTACCTGTAAGAGAACTTGATATAGTATTAAACAAGTTACCCGAGCATATTCGTGAAAAAATAGCTGAGAAAATCACGAATAAAGAGCACGTATGTTGGAAAGAATTCGAGAAGACAATGTTAAAAGTAACAAGTGAATACAGGGAAAAAGTCAAGGAGAAAATCATTGGAAACGTCGTGGGAATGATTGTTTCGGTAATAATAAAGGCTTCACAATTACAGAATGAGACAGGAAAAGCTATACGGGAATGGAGGATACAAAACCAATTAATGAATACCATAAGACTTAGAAAGTATGTAGGAGACTTAGTAAAGAATGTAACTAAGAACTACAACCTTACAGGAATACAATTGCTTGAAAAATGCCTTCAAATACTTAGTGAGAGAATAACCAAAACCACAGGAGTAGAAGTTGATCTAAGGCACGTATTTGATTCAATGATAAAAATACACATCACACACCATATGCACAAGAAATAACCACTTGTTTTTAACAATCTATCCTTCTACGACTTACATGCTCGAGCAGATAAGATACTAATAAGGGTGGAAACATGTCTCAAGGATTCACGAAACTAATCCTAACGATCATGTTAGCAATGCTGATAATATTGCCTCTAATCACTATTCCAGTACATTCTATAGCAATTAGTGAATTAAACATAGTAATCATATATGATCCGACAATAGACTATGGTATAGTCGTATATACCCTAAAACTAGACACAGTACTAAACGATCTATCTATGATAAAGGTCCAACTAATAGGTGGAACCAGTATAAATATAGTGAGCGTCACCAATAATCAGGGAGAAGAATTACTCTATAAATATGATGAATCAACTAATGAAATTGATATCATAGTGAATAATACAGATCTAATAAATATCACATACGAAGTGAAAGGATTATTTCAAGAAATAGGTATTGGGGCATACATATCATATATTGATCTATCTCCATATAGCAACATAAATATTAAGGCCGAGATCAATCTACTAGGAGAATACACTATATACTCTGAGCCAGACAATGTAGATATTGAGCAAGACGAAGCATTAACAATTATTACACTTAATACTCCATCGCAATACATCATAGTAGCCGAAGAAACCTTACCCTCGAATACAACAAATACAACGCCCTCATCTCAAACAGAAACAACTAATGAAACAACATATCCAAGCACAAGTACTATAAGAGAACAAACACAAACAACATTCATTATGACAAGTACAACGACAGAAGCATCTGTAGAAAAAACAATAAGCGGACATAGTACAACGACCAGTAATAAAATAGAGACTCATAAAACTACACATGTAGAAGGAACAAGCTCAAATACAACAATGTGGTTATCAGTTATTATAGTGTTATTGATAATAGTTGCTGTAGTCATAGTTATTAAGAAGAAATAGTTTTAGCAGAATGCTATCATAACACATTATTAATATTTTTCTAAATATCTATATTGTTGTGGTGAATAGAGGTGCGATCATATGCTAAGCCTGTTATTTTGATTCTTTCGATAATATTATTGTCTTTAATCTCCCCAATTATTACTAGAGGAGAAGGAACTAATACAGTGTTTCAAAGTGTTTCGATAAATATTTTCTTTGATATATCTGATAACATAGGTTATGTAGAAGAAAATATAACATTTAGACAAACTAGTAATGAAACCTATATAGCAATAATACCCCTAATACCGCCAATTAAAAATAATAGCAGATATGCTATCCTAAATGTTAGATCTGGTAACAATTATCTACTATATAGTATTGATCAAAAGGAAAATGTTCTGAAAGTAATTGTTAACAATACAGCATCAATTACTATTAATTATATGCTGTTCAATTATGTAGAGGAAGTCGGTATTGGGCTCTACACGCTCTTCCTCGATTTAAGCAGTTATAGTAACATAACTGATGATTTCATTGTAAAAATTTCTTTCCTCAATACTTATGATGTAAAAATTTATCCGAAGATCGGGACGAAAACTAGTTACAGCGAAAAATATATCACAATATATTTGTCTTATCCATATACTTATACTTTCGTTATTACAGAGAAATCCTTGGAAGAACTAGGTGGTTATAAATCATCAATAAGTGAAACAGGGACGACAGCTATTACTAGTTCTTTTGGGGACTATTATTACTATATAGGATTATTAGTCATCGCAATCGCTGGTCTCTTGTTATTTATTCTGTTTAGGAGGAGAACTATGCGTGTAGAAGTTGAAACTATACCAGCAACAGATCTTTTGAGTGACGAGACCATTCGTGACATAATATTAATAGTAGGTAAATACCCTGAGCAAGGTATTAAGCAGAGTGAGTTGGTAAGGAAAACAGGTAAGCCTAAATCAACTATTAGTAGACGAGTTAATAGATTAGCGAAAGAAGAGATTATAAAAATAATCAGGAAAGGTAAGTACAATATAATCAAGCTTACACCCAAGGGTAAGCAACTATATGAAAAACTATTAGAGGAGAAAGGGAATGAGTGAAAACGTTAAACCATTATATGCTCATGGATACTTCTACATGCATGAAACAGGGCTTGTAGACCAAGTTATAGTTTTCGATTACTGGGACCCTGACAGATATTATTGGAAACTATTATCTAAACCTACATTGCTTGAAGGAGAGAGGCAGATGCTTGCAGATAATATGCAGTACTATCTTGACAAGGAAAAAGTACTAATAAATGATGTAGAAGCGCCTCCGAGAGTAATAGATGTTGAAATAGGTGTCAGAGGCAAACCAGAGCTTCCCTACATAGTTTTCTTGATAGAGTTCAAGGGCGAGTTAAGAAAGGGGCTAAATAAATATGAAAATATTTATGAAGAAGAAGTAGCTGAATACGAATACGTGGTCTTCTGGTTCCTCCCAGAAAACGCTAAGATCGTTAAGGCCGAGCTTGGAGTACCTTACTTTGTTGAACCAAATGGTAGAACGCTATTCTTTAGAGTTAAGCCAGGAACAAGGGTTGGTGGTAGAGAAGCAATATATTTTAGAATAGAATAAATAGCTATCAAATAACTCTATATAAATGGATGCGGGAAATGATGAATGGGGACCTCCCATTACCTGGGAGGTCGTCTGAGAAGTGATGTGGGGCCAAAGCGCTGATTCCCGCAGACACATTTTAAACCCTTAAATTATACTAGTTGAAAATTAGCTAATGATGAATACGCCATCGTGCGATTAAGAGATGAGCGGAACCTGTCCCCACTGAATAGCTAAATAGGTATATTTTGGTGTGATTATTGTTTGCGGTAATAATTGATTATCGCTATTATCCATTCCTTGGCGACGTTAATAGTATTCTTAGAATGAGGTATCCTGGTCTAAGACTAAGGGATGTAATTGTTAGTAAAGAAAATTATGCTAGGAGGAGGTCTTTAGAACTTTTAAAAACAATACTGTCTAAACGCTTTATCCGTGAAGGAACTGGTACTAGTGATGAGGAAATTATAGCATTCTATACACTGTTGTCCGTTATTAGGGTCTTGAATGATAAAAAATTAGCAAATATTGTGGCTTTAACATATTCTAAGTATGCATATGAAAAATTATTGAAAGAACCATTGAACAACTTAGTACATATTGCTAAATTACTGGGAATTAATGCTAAGCTGGAAAGAAACGCCCCTCTAATACCAGTTGATTTTAAGAGAAAAAAGCCTGTCTTTATAGCAAAACCTATCTCTATGAGCTTCAAAGATTATCTAAAATATACCGCTAAACGATTAGCAAGAGACCCTAAATATGCATTAGTAAATCAAATAATTGATCATGGTATGGTATTCTTAGAAAAAGAAGTATTTGTCAGAGTACTTGAAGAAGCAATTTATACAAGAATAGTCGAACTCTATAATTCTATTCCGACACCAGAGCTCCCAGAAGATCTTATTAATGAAGCTAAGAAAATAATCGAAGAAACAGGATGGATTAAGCAGAGACTAATGAATATTGAGCTAGAGGAGAAGGCTAAGGGAGTAATAGACTTCTCAGCATTTCCACCATGTATGAGTATTTTGATCGAAAAACTCAAGGCTGGCGAGAATCTTAGTCATCAAGAACGCTTCGTTATAGCAGCTTTTCTTGCAAGGATAGGATTAGATGTTGACAGTATCCTAGAATACTTCAAGAACGCGCCAGACTTCAATGAGAAAATTGCTCGTTATCAGATAGAGCACATAGCTGGTTTGAGGGGATCTAGGAAAAAATACCTGCCATACAATTGTGAAACCATGAGATCCCTAGGTATATGTCCAACTACGGATTATTGTAAAGGAGGTAAAAACCCTCTTGCTGTTTACTGGTATAATGTCAAGCAAAAGATTTTAAGTAAAAAAAGAAGTGGTAAAAAGAATCATGTTAAAACAAAGTAGTATGGCATAACTAATTAGTGTAAGGGAAGAAATGTGGGAAAAAATAAGAAGATTTATGAATTTATATCGATAATATTTTCAGCACCATTTATTGCATTATACATTATTCTACGCATATTCTTTCTTTATACATTTAGTGTTGAGCAATTAGTATTTTTGATAATAGGGTATGTACTGCTCCCTCTATTTATACCTCTTCTATATTCTTATAAGAAGAAAATTGAATGGGACTATCCTAGTAGAGAGGAGAGAATTATTCCATTTTCACTGGTTTTCATAGGATATGCTTTAACATTAATAGCTCTGTATTTATTAGATACATGTCGTGAAGGAATATTCCTTGCAGTATCTTATACTTTTAACGGGCTTGTCTCACTCCTAATTAGTTTTAAGTACAAGATCAGTATACATGTTATAGGTATCATGGGTCCTGCAACATATTTACTTCTAATAGGGCTTCTGAAGGACTTCTTGGCTTTATTTATTTTATCTCTACTAGTATCTTATTCTAGATATGTTTTAAAGAGACACACACCTATGCAGTTGTTTTTAGGATACATAGAAAGTATTGTTATTACAATTCTCGCATATAATATAGTATATTGAGTATTGTGAGCAGGGGCTGTTTTACAGTGTTTTCTAAAGTAGTATATACCATAGGATACGATTATAGATTGTTTGATGATTTTATAAAAATATTAAAACATTATATGATTACAAAACTAGTAGATGTTAGAAGGTTTCCCAAAAGTAAATTATTCGTTTATAGGAAAGACGTTCTAGAGAAAGTTCTTCCACTTTATGGGATAAACTACTACTGGCTTGGTTACGAACTAGGCGGTTTTCGAGGAGGGTATTTAAAGTATATGTCTTCACAAGAATTTCGGCTAGGAATAAAGAAATTAATCGATATAATCGTAGAACCCGGATATGGGTATACTTGTATAATGTGTTTAGAGAAGAATCCAAGATATTGTCATAGAAGGTATATTGCTGAAGAATTATGTAGAAGAGGTTTTCAAGTATTACATATTATAGATCTCGGCAATACTCTTACTCATGTATCTTCTTTACTTTAGAATTAAAATTTATCATTGATAATTTTTACTAAAAATACTATAAACCCTATTATTGTAATATCGGTTATAATTGTTAAAATTATATCAGCTAGGGATGGTTTATCTCTTTCCTCGAGGGTTATTCCACGTAGTCCTATCTCGTCATTGCTATTGTTCAATAATAGTGGTTTTTCACTAAGTTTTATGACGAACTTATACGGGTTCATCATTATAGGTGATAAGTAGAGTTTCAGCGAAGTACTGTTGAATTCTTGTAGTTTTATGTTAGAATGTGTTATATTATAGTTCTCATTTAGGAGCATCATTATCCTATATGGTGCATAACTATTTACAGTATATATTATTTTGCTATCTTCGACTCTTATTTTTGAAGAGATATTTGTGGAGCTCATATTTAAAGCTATAAATCCTATTTTTCCCATGCTCATGTCGTTTTTCATATAGAATATGGTTGAGTTTGTTAGGATAATGTTTGAAAGTTGTTCGCCTATGTTATAGTTTATGATCAGTATTTTTAACTTATAATAATCTGTTTCTGGAAAGAGTGAACCTACATATATTGTCCTATAGAAGTATAAGGGGGTGTACGTTAGGACTTCTCTGTACTGGCTCATTATGTCTGTGTATGTTGTGTTTTCTTCTTCG
>JAGGVR010000004.1 GCA_021157925.1 Staphylothermus sp.
GTTAGTGTTACATCAATGACTCTCTTAGAACTAGGTGTTATTAGGACAAGAATCGGCGAAATAATTCTTGGCGCAGCTTTTGCAGACGACGTCATGGCCATGGCTTTGTTCGCGTTAACATCTAGTATTGCTTATTATGGGGAAGTAAAACATGAATCAATTATACAGATATCTCTCGCATTAATAATTATATTCTCACTTTTCTATTTGCTCTACAAGGTTTCAAATAAATTATTTAATAGGGTTATAATGAGTTCAAGACTCATAGATACACCCATGATACAGTTACTAATTATTGGTATGTTAATGGCTGTTCTATCATCATATTTGGGATTGTCTCCATTAATAGGCGCATATTTAGCTGGATTGGCTTTAAGTAAGGTTGTTAAAGAGAGAACATATAGATTCTTCGAGATATTTGTCCAAATGATTTCTCCGTTCTTCTTCGTTTATGCTGGTATATTGTTGAATCCATGGATAGTTGTTGGGAAAATTAACATGTATGATATTATAGGTATAGTGGTTGCTATTATATTGGCAGGTATAGTTGGGAAGATACTTGGATGCGGAGGAGTTGCTAAAGCCATGGGTTTAGATACTCGTTCATCAATTACCATTGGTGTTGGAATGATGCCAAGAGCAGGCGTTGATCTGGTGATAGCCGTTGTCGGCCTTACACTAGGTGTATTAACTATGGAACTCTACTTATCAGCACTAATACTCATATATGTTACTAGTTTAACTACACCAGTATTATTAAAGAAGTTATTGACTCACTAGATGTTCATGTAAACTTTCTTACTAATGTATCTTAGGAAAAGTGTATATAGTAGCGAGGTTCTACAATTTACTCGTTTAAAGAACTCTAAATCTCTCTTAATAATTTCTTCTTCTAAGCTGAAGGCTTGATAAACTATTGCTTTAATTACTTGTTTTGAGAGTTTTCCCGAGTAGAAGAATTTTAGTATTTTCTCCATTATGTATTTTTCAGCCTCATATACTTTTGTTGTGTGATAATGTGCAACCTTGTCATAGCATAATTGGATCTTTCTATTCAAGTACTCGATCTTCCACCAGTAAACGCTGGGATCATATCTATTAGTTGCAGGTATCTTCAATATAGGTATTCCTGATTCAATTGTTACGGGCTTATACATTGTGAGGCATGGATTAGATGCTCCAGTAGCAAATACGAGATGACTATTGTTTTTGAGAAGTACTATCATAGATGAAGCTGTTTGTGTAGGTCTTAGTGGTCCTCCATAATGCATACATATATCTTTCATAGAACCCTTTGCTGGATGATAGAGTTCCTTATGATGACTTCTAAGTATTTTTATTGCATAATATTCGTCTATGGCTCCTTCTTTTTCCAATAGTTTACTATACGTAAATTTTCTTCTCTCCCTTCCCTTGGCTAAATATGTAATGATCCTGTCAGAATAGCATTTTGAGAAGTTAAAATCATCTTTACTGCATCCATGCTTGGCTACACCGTGCTTTACTAGCTCGTCGTGAGCGAGATCCCAGTCATTTGTAATCGTTAATGCATTTGATACACTATATACCGTGTCTATCTTTTTGGCAGCCCAATATCTACCAGCTGTTTCCAGAACCCAGGCTTCACCTGTTTTATCAGCTATTATGAAGCTATTATGATACATAAACTTTCTATTATATGCATGGCTTCCACCTTGTCCTACTTCTTCTATTAGGTTAATGATAAACCTTAATGCGTCTCGTGCAGTACGTGTTCTTTCTAGAGCAAGTCTTAGGATCTCCATACCAAGTAAACCTTTCTTCTCATAGGGTTCTTTAGTAAAAACAGCTACATTACCAATAACTAATCCATGCTCATTAACACCCATTTCTGCTCCATAAGTCCACCATGGCCTAGAAATTAGGACAGCATATGTTTCTTTAACCTGTGGTAGCTCTACATATCTGAGTTTAAGGGTTTCTTCTTCATGTCTTGTACGTGGAATAACCTCTAATACTTGTGGCTCATCTGGGAACCTATCACTATTTTTCCCAAATAATAATAGCTTATGCTTTGTAGCTCTAGGAGTCGCTATGATTATATCACACAATTTTCTACATGCACCCTGCTAGTTATTGATAAGTCTCCTAGTATTTGATCTACTATTATTTGTTGAATTGGTTAATAAATCAACATGATCATTTTCTGAAAGTGAGAAAAGAGGAAAAAGAATGTATGATTAAAACTCGACCTTATAGTGTTTCTTTGCTACTTCAAAGAACTCATTAGGGTCTGGATTAATAGTTGGTGCATCTCCAGCTGTTTTCTTCACTATATCTGGGTCCTTTAAGCCATGACCGGTTACAAGGACAACTATTGTTTCGTCTCTGTCTACTTTACCGTCGTTTATTGCTTTGATCAATCCAGCTAATCCAGCTGCACCACTGGGTTCTGCGAATAATCCTTCAAGACTAGCTAGGAGCTTCATAGCTTCTAGTATTTCATCGTCATTAACAACTACTCCATATCCGTTTGTATTATAGAGTGCTCTGAGTCCAGCATCACCATCCCATGGAAAAGTATCTTCTAGACCAGTAGCTATTGTTTCAGGTGGCTTTTCCCAAGGCCTGATCTTGTCTGGATCCGCTCTTTCCATCCAAGCTCTAACAAACGGGTGATTACCCTCTGGTTGTACAGCTACTAGTTTTGGATACTTATCTATCCATCCAATATGGTTCCAGTCTCTGAAACCATTATATACTCCTGTCAATAGGCTTGCTGCACCTGTTGGTATGAATACTTGGTCTGGTACATTCCATCCTAATTGCTCAACGATCTCCATCGAGATGGTTTTTGGACCCTCGATCTGGTATGGATTGAATGGACCGAAGCTTGGTGATGGGTAGAAACCGTATTGTTCTGCCAGCAATCTCATCATTTTAACAGTTGGATCTTCTGCTTCTACCCATTTTACCCTAAATACTTTGGCTCCATAGAATAGTAGCTGTGCTATCTTACCATATCCTGCAAAGTCAGGTACAAAAGCATATGCTTCAATACCCGCACGAGCACCATATGCTGCTAGAGCTGCTGCGGCATTACCACTACTAGCTACAACTGCTCTTTTAAATCCATAGTATTTAGCCATTGAAACAGATACACTCATACATCTATCTTTAAAACTACCTGTGGGGTTCCTTGTTTCATCCTTTAAATATAGATGCTTTAATCCTAGTTTCTCTGCTAGTCTTTTAGCTTTTATTAGAGGTGTTCCTCCTTCGCCAAGTGATACGGTGAATCGTTGATCTGGTAGGGGTAGGAATTCTTTGTATCTCCACATATAGAACTCTCTATTCTTGAGATCACTTGGTTTGGTCTTTTCCTTAATAGCTTCATAATCGTAGATAATGTCTAGTCTTCCCAGATCTTTGTTTTTACACATCACTGGCTTCTCTTCAAGAGTATAGATTCTACCACACTTACTACATTTCAGGTACTTAACGTACATTCTTCCACCTTGTAGGGAATTATGTTATACTTGTTAAAGAATTATTCTTGAAACGTATTATATAAAGAAATGTGTTCAAGAATAATCCGTTCATAGTACATTAACTAATTAAGCTGGTTAAATCGCTTAACTTGATTAATCTTACATTTCACCAGCAGAGTATATTTGTATAAAACGTTCTTACATCAAAGGATCCGAAGTATAGAAAATATCAATATTATACTAGAAGAAGTATGTATTACGCTTGGAAAAGAGCATTTCCATTAACATTGTTAACACCTGCAAACAGAGAGGATGTTAGGATGTTACAACAGATATTGATTTAGCATATCTTATTAAGAGGAAAATATCCTTCAAAGTATAGCGCGATCAAAGGAAGATCTAGCTCGGCAGGTTTTTGTTCAAGTTTTCGGATTTTATAGAGGCTACAATGCAAAAGCACTCAGGGTATTCGGTTTAGTTTAAGCGTTTTTCCACAACAATATTTTACTCTTATCACTATATTCTAGTAATGTATTACAAATACGGAGTATAGACTAATTTGTTACTAGGTGATCATGGTATGAGAATAGGCTTATACGGATTTGGCTCGATTGGGAGAATAATTGCTCTTGAAGCTATGAAGCGTGGATGGGAAGTTGTTGCAACCATAGATATTGATGAGAAGATTATTGGTAAAGATATTGGTAAAATACTTGGATTAAAAGAAAAAACAGGTGTTGTAGTAACTAGTGATCCTGAGGAATTACTTGAAGCAGACGTAGTAGTGCATGCTACTGCTAGTTACCTCGATAAAGTATACGATCAAATACTCAATATAGTAAGACTCGGAATAGACGTAGTATCAACGTGTGAAACACTCTCATATCCCTATTATAGATATCCAGTACTTGCCAGGAAGATAAACGATGAAGCATTGAAGTATGGTGTAACAGTTATTGGTACAGGTATTAATCCAGGATTTCTACTAGATACTCTCCCAATAGTTTTAACCGCTCCATTCAATATTGTTGAGAAAATAACAGCTGTAAGAAGCATTAATGCTTCAAAGAGGAGGCCAAGCTTTGTAAGGAAGATTGGAGTCGGTATGAAACCCGATGAGTATAAGGAGAAGTTATTGAGTGGTGAATTAACTGGTCATGTAGGATATGCTGAATCCGTACTATTAATAGCTGATGCTGCGGGAATACATTTAGAGAAGGTGATTGAAGGACAAGAGCCCGTAGTTGCTGATAAAGAGTATAGATTCGGAGACAATGTGATCGAATCTGGCAAGGTTATTGGCATTAAGGGATACGGTGCTGGTTATATGGGAGAAAAAGAACTGATCAGAGTAGAGTTCCACGCATACCTCGGAGCTGAAGAATACGAAGAAATAACTATCAAGGGAATGGGCTACGAGGTTAAATGGAGAAGTACAGGCACGCCAGGTGATAGGGGAACAGCTGCTGTTGTATTAAATATTGCCAATATAGTTAATGAGCTACCTGCTGGGCTCTTAACAATGAATGACTTAATACCGTTTAAGCCCGTCTTTAAATAATAATATTGTATTTTTAGAAAAGTTTCTCCATCAATACACTATATACATAATTGACTTTATCATCTAGCTTTTCCATATACTTAACTAAAACAATCTTATTATGGAATAGTTGTTTATGAAGATTCATTATTTCGAAATGTATTTTAATAGCATAATCATAGTCTTCCCACCTCTCAGAATCTTTATGGTATCTTCGAGGGAGATCCATTAAGAAAACTAGATCAACTCTATCAATATATCTTAATAACACTTCATACTCATTTGGCGTCGGAATACCATCTACGTTACAGTATGCTTTAGTAGCAAATCCACCGCCATCCTCAAGAATCATATCAAACAGACTAGGGTTTTCATTAAATATTTTCTCGTATTCCCTGATATAGTGCTTTAAAACAAGTCTTTCAAACTCTAATCTATTAGTCCACGGAAGAATCCCATCGGATCCTTTCTTTTTCTCTCTCCTAATAATCTCTCTAGCCCAGTCCCTAATAATATACACAGAATAACCATCTTCTCTAAGTCTTTCAGCTAATCTTCTAATGACAGATGTCTTACCAGATCCTGGGCCACCAGCAAACAATATTAGTTTCAAGACTACATTCACCGTGTCAAAATATTTGTTTATTCCTCAGAAATTCTGATTTTTGCATAATTAAATACTTTGACTTACTTATTTCTAATATTGTAAGGTGTAATAGGTTATGGATACGAGTAAAGATTATAGATTAATAATAGCACAGGACGCTGTTGAGAGATTGGATAATATCATTAGATATCATAAACTTAATCTCCCACTCAATTGGAACAAGTTAAGTGAAATCCTAAAGGAAATCAAGAAGATTGTATTGAAACTTAGATATTCTTATCTACCAATAAATCTTCTACTTCAAGACGATGATCTGAACAAATTGAAACAATTATCAGTTGAACTAAGTAAATCCATGCTGGATAAGAATCTCATAAACAAGTTTAAGCCCGATCCACGGATTTTAGTTGAGACAAGATATTGTCTAAGAATACTTTATGGATTAAAATATAGGCTTAGTCTGGGAGAAGAAAATAAGCCATGGTATGCAATTGATGTTGAAGGCGTCGAAATAGTCAGCATACATAAACACCCAAATGCCGATAAACTATTCGTTACCAAAGCGGATGGGATACTACCCTATACAATCGTCACAAACATACAAGACATTAAAAAAGGCGAAGTCAGAGCAGCAGCCATACTACCTCCAGCAGTTATTAGAGATATTTTGAGTGAAGCAATGTATTGTAGTAATCCAATACCAAGAGAATATAAGAAGAGGAGACCACCAGAAAACCTATATTTCAAAGAAGAAGTTGGAAGCAAAGTCATAGAGATAGCAAAGAAGTACCTACACTGAGAAGACTTGGTGATTAATCATGAATAAACAAAACATGGATAAAAACATATTCTTCGCTTTTTATGCAATGATTGTTAAGAATTTGAGAGGAGTACTACTCTTTGACCCAGAGGATGAGGAGCTAAATAGCAGGATCGAGTGGTTAAGGAAGAGATTTCAGTACAGAAACCTTGGTATACCTCCAAGTCTATACGATGAGAGATTTA
>JAGGVR010000095.1 GCA_021157925.1 Staphylothermus sp.
AAGAAGCAGCACTCATGGCACGCGGAATACATCCCGACGAATTCCCAGACCTAGTATTAAAGATCCTCAAAGAACAAGGATTTGATACAAGATACGTTACAGTAAAGAGGATCTGGCGCGTATATGAAAATCTTGTTAGAAGAGGAGTAATACCAGATACATTAAGAGTTGTTACATGGTAGTAGAGATTTGAAGAAACCCACTGGAATATATGTAAAACTACCATCTGGTCAATGGATAAGAGTAAAGGGTAAGATAAGCAGAGTTATAGTACTAAAATCCAAGGGAAAGAAAAGCATTAGCTTCTCACTAATAGGCGAATCCATAGATAAGCCCCCGGAACCAACTAGTTCTAATCCAGAGAAGCTATACATAAGCTCCTTCAGAGTAACCAAATACATGCTAAGACTACTAGATGAGACAAACCCGAAGAAATACCTTATAATAATCAAGCCAATAACCAAGGAAACATACCAATTAATAATGGAAGGAAACAGCAAAGAAATAGAGAAAGCTAAACAAATAGCAGAGGAGATGAAACTAGTAAAACCAGCACCTAAGATAAAGAAAACTACTTCTTCCTAATTCTCCTCTTGACAACAATATTATCATTAGATACATTAATCACTACTTGCTCAACCTCAATACGATAACCACAGATAGGACACCTATAATAAAACACCGATCTCCTCTGACCATTACTCATTTTCTCTGTTTCTTCAACAAAATACATAGGCTTACCATCTTTCTTACACATAAATACTCTCTCCTCAAAATTCTTCCCACTACTGCTCATACGTCACCACTTCCGCCAAAGTTATTTATTCAGAAGGGTTATCAAACATATTAATAATTTATGGGATTATTATTTTTGACCATTAATACATTTTGCTTGGGAGGGGCGTAGATATTGTTGAAGCTTCAACTAGAAAAACTTGATTCAATCATGGAGAAGGAAAAAATAACTAGCATAATCCTTACTGGTCCTGATAATATAGAGTACTTCCTAGGTGTTAGGACAATAGCTGATTCACCTCTACTACTACATTATGAAAGGAAGGGAGAACCTAAGCTCTATGTTCCGTTACTAGAATACTATAGATTCAGAGACTACTTAGAAGACACTAATGTCAAAGTATATGCTGTATCCAAATCACTAAAACCATCTGATGCATCGGTTGTTGATAAGTCATTCAAAGAAATAATCTCCTCACTCAGCGAAGAAGAAAAGATCGGATACGATAAAGAGTACGCATCTCCACTAACAAGCTATGTCTTATCGGCTCTCGGTAATAAGATAGTTGATATTTCCAACCATATAAGCAAGTATAGAATGATCAAAGAAGACTGGGAAATAGAGAACATCAAGAAAGCAGTAACTATTACTTCAAAAGGAATACTTGAAATGGTGAACAACTTATCAGAGAACATCACGGAAACAGAGCTATCTGGATTCTTCGAGTTCAGGGTTAGGAGAGCAGGTGTCGATGAATATGCTTTTCCACCACTTGTACTCTTTAAGCCTAATAATAGCTATCCTCACCACCTGCCAACAAGTAATAGGCTTGGCAAGAGGAACTTAGTACTTGTGGATGTAGGGGTAAAATATGGGGGCAGATGTAGTGATTTAACAAGAATGATCATATGGGGTAGAAAGAATAAAGAAGAACTAAGAACAATAGAAGCAGTCAATGAAGCAATAGATAATGTAATTGATGCTGGACAGCCAGGAATGAAAGCAAGCGAATTAGCTGAAATAGCTATAAAGACTCTGGAGAAATACGGGTTAAGCGAAAAATTCATACATGGACTAGGTCACGGATTCGGAATACTTGTACATGAGCCACCATATATTAGAATAGGTTCCGAAACACTGCTTGAACCCGGAATGGTTTTCACAATAGAACCCGGCGTATACTTCGCTGGAAAATACGGAGTAAGAATAGAAGAAGATGTTCTTGTCACCAAGAGAGGATTAAGAATACTCAGTAAGGATTTAAAGAGAGTATTCATTACTTAAAGAACTCAACAATTTTTTCAGAACCAGGCTTACCTATAACAAGCGATTCTAGAAACTCTATTCTATCTATTCTCGTATTTACTGGTTCCCCCCTAATATTGAAGAACTTTACCCCAAGTCTCTTAGCAATGGCTATTCCGCCAGCAACATCTAGGTTACGGAGCCTCCCCGTATTATGGAGGAATAAATCAATCCTACCTAGAGCAGCATATACGGATTCCAAGGCAGCTGATCCCAGGACTCTTAGCCTAACATCTCCTCCAAAATACTTCTTCATAAATAAATACGTTTTCCTGAATGTATCAACATTATTAGTGTATATTACAGCTATACCGCTTTTCCTAGAAACATATTTTTCAACCCTAACCTTATTGATATAGACATTTTCTTCATCAAACGAATAAGTTTCTCTAAGAAAGACGTTAGAGACAGCACCAGCAACAGGGTTTGAGATATTATTAGTACTGGGTTTATAGAAAACAATTGAAACAGCAACATTTGGTATTCCCAAGGTATAGTTCAAGCTACCATCCAATGGATCCATTAAGACAAGATAATCTGGTTCATCAATAGACTCAATTACTCCTCTTTCCTCGCTAACTATGTGAAGCTTCAACCCAGTATTTTTCAAGAGCTCAATCACAAAATCCTCTATCAATGCATCTATTTTCCTAGTAGTATCTCCAGAAGCTCCTCTACCAAGAACAGTGCTTAGCTCTTCTATACCATATAAGTCTCTCAAATAACCAGCTGCTTCACCAGCTATTTTGAAAGCTATTTTCTCAAGATCTTTACCATTAGACATAGAGCCCGCCTAATAATACGCTTTACTATTCAAAGATCATAACTATTCATAAACCTACTTATATAAACTATTTTGTACAATAAAATACTAGGGAAGTATGGGGTTTCTATGTAGGTGTACTTATTGGATTATATTAGCATGAATTTCTACCCAGCGAGAAAACTAGTCTTGTCCAATACTGAAGACATAGTACCATTTGTTATAACCATTCGAGGTGCATCAACAACAGCTCCACCAACAGCATTATTCCTCTTAATAGATACGAGTCTTTCAATGGATGGAGAAAAAATATATTACGCGAAACAAGCTGCTATAAATATTCTCGAGCTTCTACGAGACAAAGACTATGTAGCAGTCTATAGTTTTACGAGTAAGCTCGAAGAAGAACAGCCACTAACAACACTCAACAATAATAGAGAAAATATAGAAAAATCCATAGTATCCCTAAAACTAGGTAGTGGTACCAATATATTCAATGCGATCCAGAAAATCAGAGAAAAAATAGAAGCTTTCATAAAAACTACCAAAATATC
>JAGGVR010000137.1 GCA_021157925.1 Staphylothermus sp.
GATATTTTGGTAGTTTTTATGAAAGCTTCTATTTTTTCTCTGATTTTCTGGATCGCATTGAATATATTGGTACCACTACCTAGTTTTAGGGATACTATGGATTTTTCTATATTTTCTCTATTATTGTCAAGTATTGTTGGTGGCTGTTCTTCTTCGAACCTGCTCGTAAAAGTATAGATTGCTACATAATCTTTGTCTCGAAGGAGTTCAAGAATACTTATAGCAGCTTGTTTTGCATAAAATATTTTTTCTCCATCCATTGAGAGACTCGTATCTATTAAGAGGAATAATGCTGTTGGTGGAGCTGTTGTTGATACGCCTCGAACTGTTATCACAAATGGTACTATGTCTTCAGTACTAGATAAGACTAGTTTTCTCGCTGGGTAGAAATTCATACTAATATAATCCAATAAATACACCTACATAGAAACCCCATGCTTCTCTAGTATTTTTATTGTACAAAATAGCTTATATAAATAGGTCTATGGATAATTATGGTTTTTGAACAGTAAAGCATATTATTAGGCGGGCTCTATGTCTAATGGTAAAGATCTAGAGAAAATAGCTTTCAAAATAGCTGGTGAAGCAGCTGGTTATTTGAGAGACTTATATGGTATAGAAGAATTAAGCACTGTTCTTGGTAGAGGAGCTTCTGGAGATACTACTAGGAAAATAGATGCATTAATAGAAGATTTCGTAATTGAGCTCTTAAAGAATACCGGGTTAAAACTCCACATAGTTAGTGAGGAAAGAGGAGTAATTAAGTCTACTGATAAACCAGAATATTTTGTCTTAATGGATCCATTAGATGGTAGCTTGAACTATACCTTGGGAATACCAAATGTTGCTGTTTCAATTGTTTTCTATAAGCCCAGCACTAATAGTATCTCAGACCCCGTTGCTGGTGCTGTCTCTAACGTCTTTCTTAGAGAAACTTATTCGTTTGACGAAGAAAATGTCTATATCAATAAGGTAAGGGTTGAAAAATACGTTTCTAGGAAAAGCGGTATAGCTGTAATATATACTAATAATGTTGATACATTCAGGAAAACATACTTGTTTATGAAGAAGTATTTTGGAGGAGATGTTAGACTCAGAGTCTTAGGATCAGCTGCTCTGGAGTCCATATATGCAGCTCTGGGTAGGATTGATTTATTCCTCCATAATACGGGAAGGCTCCGCAACCTAGATGTTGCCGGTGGAATAGCTATTGCTAAGAGGCTGGGGGTAAATTTCTTCAATATTAGGGGAGAACCAGTAAATACGAGAATAGATAGAATAGAGTTTCTAGACTCGCTTGTTATAGGTAAGCCTGGTTCTGAAAAAATTGTGGAGTTCTTTAGGTAACGAATACTCTCTTTAGTTCTTTACTGAGTACTTTTAACCCTTTCTTAGTGACAAGAACATCTTCTTCTATTCTTACTCCATATTTTCCAGCGAAGTATACGCCGGGTTCTACTGTGAAAACCATTCCAGGCTCAAGCACTGTTTCAGAACCTGTCCTAATATATGGTGGTTCATGCACAAGTATCCCGAAACCATGTCCTAGTCCATGTATAAATTTCTCGCTTAACCCGTATTTCTCTAGAGTCTTTATAGCTATTTCAGCTAATTCGCTTGCTTTCATACCTGGTTGTCCAGCATCAATTACATTATCTATTGCTTCATTGACTGCTTCTATAGTTATTAGTTCTTCTTTATTCTTCCTACCCCATATGATCATTCTTGTTAAATCACTACACCTACCACCATATTTTACTCCTACATCCACAAGTACTAGGTTTCTCTTACCGAGCCTGTTACTTGTTGGTAAGTGGTGGGGGTAGCTATTATTAGGCTTAAAGAGTACAAGTGGTGGGAAAGCGTATTCATCAACACCTGCTCTCCTTACTCTGAACTCGAAGAATCCAGATAGCTCTGTCTCCGTGATGTTCTCTGATAAATTATTCACCATTTCAAGTATTCCTTTTGATGTAATAGTTACAGCTTTCTTAATGTTTTCAATTTCCCAGTCTTCCTTGATCATTCTATACTTGCTTATATGCTTGGAAATATCAACTATTTTATCGTCAAGAGCTGATAAGACATAAGTTGTTAACGGTGATGCGTATTCCTTATCATACCCGATCTTATCCTCTTTGCTGAAAGAAGAGATTATTTCTTTGAACGACTTATCAACAACCGAGGCATCGGATGGTTTTAGTGATTTGGATACAGCAAATACTTTAACATTTGTGTTTTCTAAGTAGTCTCTGATTCTATAATACTCTAGTAACGGAACATAGAGCTTGGGTTCTCCTTTCTTCTCATAATGTAGTAGTAGAGGTGAATCAGCTATTGTCCTAACACCTAGGAAGTACTCTATATTATCAGGACCAGTGAGGATTATACTAGTTATTTTTTCCTCCTCTATAATTGAATCCAGTTTTTCTAGTTGAAGCTTCAAAATACATACGCCCCTCCAGTGAAACGTGTTGATGGTCAAAAATAATAATCCCATAAATTATTAATATGTTTGACAACCCTTTCGAATAAACAACTTTGAGGAAGTGGTGACGTATGAACAGTAATGGGAAGAATGTTGAGGTGAGAGGATTTATGTGTAAGAAAGATGGTAAGCCTATGTATTTTGTTGAAGAAACAGAGAAGATGAGTAATGGTCAGAGAAGATCGGTGTTTTATTATAGGTGTCCTATCTGTGGTTATCGTATTGAGGTTGAGCAAGTAGTGATTAATGTATCTAATGATAGTATTGTTGTTAAGAGGAGAATTAGGAAGAAGTAGTTTTCTTTATCTTAGGTGCTGGTTTTACTAGTTTCATCTCCTCTGCTATACGTTTGGCTTTTTCTATTTCCTCGCTATTGCCTTGCATTATTAATTGGTATGTTTCCTTGGTTATTGGCTTGATTATTATGAGGTATTTCTTCGGGTTTGTCTCATCTAGTAGTCTTAGTATGTATTTGGTTACTCTGAAGGAGCTTATGTATAGCTTCTCTGGATTAGAACTAGTTGGTTCCGGGGGCTTATCTATGGATTCGCCTATTAGTGAGAAGCTAATGCTTTTCTTTCCTTTAGATTTTATTATTATAACTCTGCTTATCTTACCCTTTATTCTTATCCATTGACCAGATGGTAGTTTTACATATATTCCAGTGGGTTTCTTCAAATCTCTACTACCATGTAACAACTCTTAATGTATCTGGTATTATTCCTCTTCTAACAAGATTTTCATATACGCGCCAGATCCCCTTTACTGTAACGTATCTTGTATCAAATCCTTGTTCTTTGAGGATCTTTAATACTAGGTCTGGGAATTCGTCGGGATGTATTCCGCGTGCCATGAGTGCTGCTTCTTTTACAGCTTCAACTATGTTTCTGCTGCTTGGGAATACTCTTTTACCTCTTCTCTTGTTCTCTTCTTCGTATTCCATGATTTCTTGTAATAAATCCTCAGGAAGGTATTCGCTATAGTCTATTTCTTCGATCAAATTACCACCTAAACTATGTATCAGTTTCTGGTTTTATATAAATATGGTTTATTAGTATGAATATCTCTAGTTATATCGAGGGATGACCGGGCAGAGACGGACTGATCAGTGATGTAGGTGGAGCGACTGGGACCCGCTTTTCTTCTGTAGTAGGATATATTATTTTCTTTCACAGTAGTTTTTGTCTAGAAAACCTTAGAGGGTGAATTGGTATGAGTGAACTGAGGTATCCTGAAGTAATTGAGGAGGTAAAGTCGATTATATGGCCTAAGCCATTGAAGTTGTTCACTGCAGGGCCTGTGGCGTGTTTTCCGGAAGTGCTTGAAGCTATGAAGTTCCAGCAGTTTAGTCATAGGTCTGCTGAGTATAGGGAGTTACATAAAGACACTACTCTGAGACTTGCTGAGTTCTTGGAGGCTAGGAAAGCGACTGTGTTATTGATACCTGCTAGCGGTACAGGTTTCATGGAGGCAAGTATTCGTAACGCGATCACTCCTGGCGGGAAGGTGTTGGTTACTATTATTGGTGCTTTTGGTAAAAGGTATCGTGAAGTAGTTGAGGCTAATGGTAGGAAAGCTGTTGTTTTGGAAAAGAAGCCTGGCGAACCGGTGCTTCCAGAAGAACTTGATGAAGCTTTGAAAAAGAACCCCGATGTGGAAGCAGTAACAATTACTTATAATGAGACAAGTACTGGTGTATTGAATCCTCTCAAGGAGTTAGCTAAGGTGGCTAAAGAGCATGAGAAACTAGTGTTTGTTGA
>JAGGVR010000001.1 GCA_021157925.1 Staphylothermus sp.
TGACGGGTTTGGTAAAAATCTTACTTTGGGACAAGCAAGGTTAACAGTATTAATTGGTGCTAAAAGCCCTTATTCGGCATCGATCAATAGTGGTGTGCTTCGTGGATTCCTCAGCGAGTTTAGTAAAAGAGTTGCACTATACAAAGTAAACATAACACTATACTATATTTCTAGATACAACTATACTTTTCAGAACTATACTGGATACGTCTCATATAGGATTCCAGGATATGAGAATAAGACCTTCATAGATTTTCTCAGAGACTTCTTCTATGGAATAGCTGAACCAATTATTATAGAATACAAGGAGGTGAAGCCTGAAGCCTTGGCTAATAGAGCTAGTATTTTGGGATGGTATACGCTTGGAGCAATTGGTATGATGCTACTATATTCGGGAATGGCCTATGGTGCGGGATTCTTAGTATCAGATAAGGAACAAGGTGTTCTTTATAGATTATTGGCATCCCCTATGAGTGATAAGGAATACTTAGTAGGCAGAATACTGGCAGGGATCGTTATTTGTGGCTTAGCATCACTAGTAGCATTATTCACAGGTCTAGCAGTAGGAGCACATATCATATGGAATCCCGATAATCCTATGCATTGGCTTGTAATAGTGTTATTTATTAATGCTGCCGTAATGAGTTTAGGATTTGGAGCTATTCTTGCACCAATAGTAAAGACTAGCAGAGGAGCATCTAGCCTTGGCACCTCATTAGGCTTACTACTTGCGTTTACTACAGGTATATGGTTTCCGAAAGAATGGCTACCGTCTTGGATGAAGATCGTAGCAGATTATTCCCCATTTACTTGGACAATAGATGCAATAAGAGGTATAATGGTGTATGGGCTAAGCTTTGCAGAGCTAGAAACAAAGATTTTAGGTTCATTAATTACTTCTCTAATAGTAGTCATAGTGGCATGGATACTATGGACTAAGACTCTAAGAAAATACACGGAAAGATAACATAATTATTCCTTTAACAAATAACAAATACCTAGTTTTTTGTAAACACTAATCATTCCTAAACGGTGTTAGGATTGAGTAAGGGGATAATATCAATAATACATGGTAGTGGTGGATTCGAAACCCTTGATATCGTTGAAAAACTCGTTGTAAGAAAAGTTCCTCCTCTTCTCCGGAAAGCACTTAATGGAATTGGCCTCGACATGCTTGATGATGGTTCAAGCATTGTTTTAGATAATAGCCATGTTGTTGTATCAACAGATAATTTTACTGTAAAACCTTTATTCTTCCCAGGCGGGGACATAGGTCATTTAGCTGCTTCCGGTGTATTGAATGACTTGGTAATGATGGGTGCTGATCCAGTGGCTTTTATGGATGGAATAATTGTGGAAGAAGGATTCCCGATAGATGACTTAGAGAAGATAGTGTCCTCAATGATCAAGGTTTTGAGAGAAAACAATGTTGCATTAATAGGTGGGGATTTCAAGGTCATGCCCAAAAACAGCTTAGACGGAATAATAATTTCTGGTACAGGTATTGGTATTGCTGAAAAACCCATAGTGGACCGTATAAGTCCTGGAGACAAAATAATTGTTACAAATAATATTGCGGAACATGGTGCAACGATTCTAGCAGCACAACTAGGAATGCTGGGTGAAAATGTTTCTTTAAGAAGCGATTCTAGACCATTAGTGAAAACAGTTCTACCAATTATTAAGAAGTATGCTGACTATGTTGATGCAGCAAGAGATCCAACTCGTGGAGGATTATCTGTTATACTCAATGAATGGGTTAGGAGCACCCCATACACAATAATGATTGACAAGAGAAATATACCAATACGAGATGAAGTCAGAGAGTTCCTTGACGCCTTGGGTATAGACCCGTTAGGTGTTGCTAGTGAGGGAGTTGCTGTTCTAGCTGTAAAACAAGAAGTTGCAGAAGAGGTTGTAGAGATGCTTAGAAGAAATGGTGAAGAAAATGCAAAAATAATAGGGGAAGTCATCCAGCCGGAGGACAAGATTTTAGAAGGCAGAGTCGTAGCAATAACCGAGGTTGGAGGAAAAACAATAGTACAACCAAATCCTCTTAATCTCCCTCGTATATGTTGACCTTAATTGATTTACTTAGCTCTTTGCACCACTCTATACATTCCCTGATAACATCTTCGTCTGGTTTCCATAGCCATCCCTTAAAAGCTCTGAAACTAAGAATATTTCCTTTGATGTGTTTCAATACTGAGTCTAAATATTTTTTGAGTATAATATTCCTTATAAATCCGGGTACTTTTTTGCTAGTTGCAAAACAAGTTAAAAATACTGCTACTCTGCAATTACGTAATCTGGAGTTCTTCTCTATGAATTCTATAATTGATTTCATGGGGCGTTCGTAATATATTGGTGTACCTATGATAACTAGGTCAAAATCATGTGGATCAGGACATGATTGACTAGGTTTACAAATGGTGGCTTCAATACCAGTATTTCTCATGGTAGTTGCTATGCATCTAGCTATACTGCTAGTTGCGCCTGTTTCGTGCTTTGAATCGTAGATAATACAGACTCGCAAAAAACCACCCATTATAATAATCCTATGATATCTTAATTGTTAAAGTATGTCTAGAATGTATTGGGTTAATAATATGAATTTTTCTTTTAGTTCCATTGTCGTTTTCAACGGTGTTTTTCTTAGTAGATTGTTACTTATCACTAGAATTGACAATGTCTTCCACCCTCTCATCCAGCCTAGGATGTATAGTATTGCTGTCTCCATATCTATTGCTGAGAACCCTCTCTTGATTAGAGAATCGATTATTTCTTGTTCACTATAAAA
>JAGGVR010000011.1 GCA_021157925.1 Staphylothermus sp.
GTGAAAGAAAAGTTATTAAAACTATATGCTATATTGGAGGACCAAGGTATACATATAACTGATCGTAGAAAAGGGAAAGCTTTGAAAGCGATAGCTGCATCAGCCCTTCTTAATAAGAGGATGCATGCAACTGAAGAGGACTTGTTTGTATTAAAGCATATTGCTCCAAGAGATTCTGAAGAGATGGAACAAGTCTATGCTATTTTACTTGACGAGATCAAGGCTACTGAAAAACATTTACGTGAGCTTGCGGAGATTCAAGCAAATGCAAGAGAAGCAAAGAACTACATTGCTAAAGTCACTGATTTTGATCCAAGACTTGTAGATTATTTAAGAAGCTTTGAAGCTGTAAAGGAGAGAGTTAAGAGATTAGCTGAAGAGACAAGTGATGACGTTGTTAGACAGAGAGCATTAGATGTATTAGCCGAGATAAATGAAGTAATAGATATGGTTAAGAGAAAATTTATGATTTAGCTTCAAGGTAGTACTCATGCCCTCAGTAATATATAAAGAAAGGAGTACTAGTAAGGGATTTCTTAGAAACATTAACTATGAAGACCCCGTAGTGAAGTATCGTGGATTAAAGGTTTTAAGAATAGCTAAGCTCATAGCTGAAAAAGAACTAAAAATACCTCTTCATCTCGCAGTAGACATATTCTATTCCTTCTACTTACCTATGCCGATACTCATAGATAAACAAGAAATACCTAACAATAAGATGAAAGATTATAATATCATAAATTATCTTCTACAATCCAGTTTTATACACGATATCCGTAGCAGAACAGTTGTAGATGGCTTGATGAGCAGCATAGCAGCTAGCATATTCATAACAGAGTTCATAAAACTAGAAGAAAAGACGAGACCAACAGCAACTTCTTCAAGTAAGAGGAGAGGGGAAGAAACTAGTACACCAATTAATGAACAAGCTATAAGAAGAAACGTTGAGAAAGCAATATCTAATACTCTAAGAGACGTGGAAAACGCTAAGAAGCTGAAGTCCCTCATAGAAGGCGATCAACCCGGTAGCGTCAGCATCATGGCTTATGAAGAATACGGCCCTGAATTAATAAAGTTAGCTAGGAATATCGAGGTTAAGAAAATACTTGATATTCTACGAGGCATAAAACCATGGAGCATAAACATACCAGAAAAGAAACAAAGATTCAAGCACGGAGAACTAACTGGTTATGAACTAGGGAAAGACATAGAAAGAATAGTTCCTTCAATACTAGCTCTGCCAGATGAGTTATTCTACATAAGGTATCTTGAGAATAGACTACTCCTTTACCAGAAAATGCTTAGCCAAGGAAAAGGCCCCTTATACGTACTATTAGATAAGTCAGGATCAATGGATGGTATGAAGATGACATGGGCTAAAGCTGTTGCTCTAAGCCTATATATGAGAGCTATTAAGGAACATAGAGAGTATTACTTCAGATTCTTCGATAGCATACCTTACCCATTAGCGAAAGTTGAGAAACGCCCCAAAGCTAGTCAAGTACTTAAATTAATTGACTATATTGCACAAGTACGTGGTAGTGGTGGAACAGATATTTCTAAAGCAATAATAACAGCATGTAATGATATAAGAGCGGGGAGTGTTAATAAAATGAGCGACATAATATTGATCACAGATGGTGTTGACCGAATAGCCGAACAATTAGTACTCTACAATCTTAAACGCGCTAATGCAAGATTAATAACAGTAATGATTATGGGAGACAATAAGAGCTTGAAAAACATCTCTACAAAATACTTCTCAGTCATGAAGCTGAGTCAGAAACACTTGCTCCAGGTTGTTGAGGTGTAGATATACTACTCATTTCCATAGATATTTCTCGTGGTTTCCTATAATATGATATTATGATGAGGTCACCAAGAATCGGGATTAATGGCAGAAGACTATACTCTAATAGTACTAGTGAATCATAGTTTTTAATAAACTCTATTCTTCTATATACGTAATTAAAGTCCTTCACGGAACAATTAAATGGCACAATGATAATGGCTGTTTCAGTATTAACTCTCAAGATCCCCGTATAGTTCTTTGTGTTAAAAACGACTATTTTTGCTGAAGAATTAGTTGTAAGCTCCATATATGCTAGTGTAAATGGCTTATTACTAGAGACATGGATAAGAGCTCGATGCTTAACAATATCTGTAACAATAATGTTTTGTTGCTCATAGGTTTTGAGCGGGTGTGTTGTATGAAATGTTCCAATATCGGTTGAGGGCTGAATATATGTATTGTGATATAATAGATATGTCGGGATAATTAAACCCAATAATATAAGTGATAAGAAGAATACTTTCATGTTTCTCCTATAAACAAGTTTATATAAACTAATATAGAGTACAAAGACGATAACACTTAATATTACAAGAAAAATATCTGCACCATAAGCACTAATAGCTATAACATCATTTGTAGATTCACTAATATAACCCGTGGATAATAATATACCATTAATCCTCATCACGATCAAGTCATCAGTGCATATATCATATATACTTACTCTATAACTTGTTTTCATAGGCAAAACTACGAACCCTATATCTCTGGCCATAAATCCGCCAACAAAAACGTTTTCAGAAGCTATAAACGCATTTAGTAGTATCAAGCATACCAACAAAACGATCGGTATGTATATAGCAAAAACCTTGTTTTTCCCCATATTTTATCATCCTAAAGAATAAGATATTATGTAAGAAATATATCAGTTTCCAAGTTGAATACTTTAATGACATTATACAATGAGAGAATAAATATATAGGATTAGCTACGTTATTCTACTTCTCCGAAATAATATTCCTAAAATAAAAGCAAAACTATATTAGAAAGTTGTTGCCAAAGCTATTGTGACTGCTATTAATGTTACAATATTTATTAATTTCTCGCTTACATCCTCTACTTCGACTAGAGACTTAATAAACTCAAGTTTTTCTGGCTCATTAACACCTAGAACTTCTAGCAATTTATTAGCTCTTGCATATAATACAATAGCTAGAGCATCAAGCACCTCGTTTTCGGTATTTTCTAAAGCCTTCTTTTTGAACACAATTGAATCCACTAAAATTCTTCCAAGATCCTCTTCCGACAATTCATTTGCAACATCCCATAATTTGTACTTCAAAACACTAGCTACATTTTCTACTAATCCTGGTATATATTCAAGGGGTGATACCTCTTCTAACCACTTATTCGCTAATTTCCATATAAGTTTCTTAGCTTCTTCTTTTTGCTCTTGTGTTTCTGATACTTCATAATATGCTAAAGCTATGTTTATTAAATCGCTTAATGCATATATTCTTGTCTTGTTTTCTTCTTCAATTAAAGTATTCATACTATTACTTGTGGAATAAGACAGCTCCATTATACACACCTGTAAAAATATCCTAGAAGGGATTGGTTTTTAGAGGATTGGATTCTTGAGCTCTAGTTAATGATTCTAACTAGTTATTAAAACATAGCTGGGGAAAAGAATTAAGATACAAGCCATGAGATTACCTATAAAGATCGATACTATTGATTTTAACTTATTTAATCCAAGAATATGAACGATAAGAGAACCTGTCCATACACCAGTTAGTGGAAGAGGAATAGCAACATATAGAGTAAGTCCAACATATACTATGTTATACCTTTCTACCTCACCAGCTTTTTTCCTAGCTTTACTTAAGGCATATTGATAGATTTTTCTAGTAAACGAGATCTTGTAAATAACGTGTTTTTCAAGCCAAGATAATCCATAAACCAGTATTATTGAGGGGAGTGAACTAGCAATATATGACATTAATAAACCTGTAAACGGATCAAATCCTAGAGCTAGTGCAAGAGGAATTGCTCCCCTTGCTTCTATGCCTGGCATGAGAGCTGTAGATATTACAATTAAAATATTATGGATTGAGTTCATGTTAAGCCCAGCACGAAATTCATATGATCTGTTTTATTGGAGATAAATACTTTCTCTAAGTTTTCTTTTCTCTTCGAGAGAAACTATGAATGATAGAAGTGAGTTAATGTCTCTGAGCCCTGGTATGCCTGCGGCGTTTCTATGTCCACCTCCACCTAGCTTTCTGGCTATTAATGATACATCTATATAGTCGCTTCTAAGACTGATTCCTCTCGGATATCTTATGACATATATGTCGGCTATTAGTCCATTGGTTTTAGCGATGTATGTGACTTCTCCAGGATGTATACGTGGGTCTACGTCTTGAAATATTACTATTTTTAAGCCTTGTCGCGTAATAATTGTATCTGATCTACTAATTGCTTCTCTGATCATGTTTTCATAAATATTCTTTACTTCTCTCTTATATAATTCGATCATCCATATGGGCTTAAGATTCTTTTTTATGAAGGAATCAAGAGCCTTATATCTTATAGGCCAGCCATACCATCTAAGTATCCTTCTCCACATAACGGTTAACTCATACCTATTTAGGAAGTAATCATCATCAAATGCTAGCTCTAGTAGTTTTGAAACATATTTATCATCTGTGAGACCAAAATACCTTGCTACTAGATCAGATGCTATGGTGTTGGGGTCGACACGATACCATATGTTATCTTTGAATTCGATCAGCATATCGTATATTGATTTATCCCATTCATGATGATCGAACCAATATATTTTTATTTTTCTATTAACAGCCTCCTTCAGCAGACTCCTTAACTCGTTTATTTGATTTGGCTGAGGATTTAAATCAGAAATCCAGATCTCTCCTTTTACACCGATATTTTGTATAGCCATATTAATGTATCTAGGTATAGCTGTTATGGAGGATAAGTAAGTCTTGGTAACCTTCATGGACATATTTAATATTGTGGCACCAGCCAGTCCATCAAGATCCCAATGACTTATAACTATTCTCTTCATCTTGTGATTCCCACCCAATTTCCCTTATCTAGCTCTAGTCGTTCCTTTTAGTGCTTTATTTGGCCTAGTTAGCAGTGGATACTATAACCCTTATGGTAATTCGATAATTTTATTCCAGCACTATGATATGTTCGAATTAGCTAATATTTTTAATTATTATTTTAGAAGAATTTTTATTATTAATGTGGATTTGGTGGAAGTTTAGGCTTTATGTATACCTCAACTGTTTTACTATCTATTAATACACCATTAGATACTAGTGAAATAACTACTAGATATAAACCACTATATGAAGCTTTAACAGGAATTTTCCTAGCATAAGAGGACTTTGCTTTTATAATTAATGGTTTTAGTTCATCTCTTATCATCATAAGGCCTGGCGACCCAATAGTGACTATCACATATATATCTTTATCCAATTCATTATCTACTATGACAAGTATATTGAACTCCTCATCTTCAAAAGGTTCTCTATCCGTCTTGGCTTCTCTAATATATACTTTCTTCAAATTAGATTCCACTATGTTTCTAGCCTCTGCTAACCACATATTTATAATACTAGGTGACCAGAACTCTGCCCACCAATAATCACTATCAAGAGCATGCCATAAAGACCATCTGGCTCTTCTACTGTCTCGGTCTTTTCCGCTAATGAGTTTCTCGTAGCAATTGATCTTCCTATATATTTCGTATGCTCTTACCCAGTACTGTTCATGTTCTTGTCTTTCTCCCCGCCACTTCCTAAATGTTCCTAGCCATGTATTTGTCGGAATATTCGTTAATACCTTAGATGCAGGAATATTCTCAATTATTTCTCTCAGAGTTGACAGCTTGAAGAAGCCCATGTCTTGTAGTGTCTCAAGGTAAATAGCTAGTTTATCGAGGAATATGGCTGTTGCTGGAGGATTCTTAGAGAAGATCATCCAGTTTTCTCCGTCAAGAGCTATAACTAGTGATTTAGCTTCTTTAATAAACCATTTGTGTGCTATTCTAAGGCTATATTCATAAGCATTTCTCCATGCATGTATTTCGTCATAGAAATTATTATTAAAACCCATGATATTGCTTAATTCAGAGTCTCTGAAGAATACGTAAATGTATTTTCCAGAAGAGGTATCAACAACTATATATGGTTCATATATGCTGTTCTTATCTCCTTCAGCATGGTTAAAGTGATGAACTTCATCTAGAACAGTGTATCTAATACCATTATCATAATATATCGGAATTAAATCCATCGAGAAAGCCATTTCAGGAGTCCATATTCCTTGTGCCTCGTATGAACCACCTATAGTTTCTTCAGTTATCTTTTTCCCATAGGCGATTTCCTCATAAACTATATCATGTGCTTTCATAACATCTGTTAAAAACCCGGCTATTGTGTGAGCATATATACTTGTTAATACGTCGATCTGACCCCGATTAAGCGAATCAATATAGGAGTTCAGCGTCTCTTTGATCAACATTATTTCAGGAGTTGAAGGCTCATATTTTCTACCATCTATAAACTCTATTCCTTTCTCTATGGCTAGTCTCCACTGATAGAGTAGGCTAGGGCTTAAATTATATGTAGCCTTGAAGTGAGGATGCTTCTTTAATATTACGGCGTGGAAATTATATGGTCCCTTACCATATGGTTTTAACTGCTCACCCCAAACATATATATACGCCCATGGCGAATGAATCCTGCCATCAGGTGTATAATTTGGTGCTTGGTGATGATGCCATACTATTGTTAGATACAATGGCTTCCTATTACTTGGATCACGTATTATAGTCTTTGTTGTATCATATACTTTATTATTAATAACTAGTTTAAGCTCATGAACACCTTCTTTGTCGCCAATAGATAAATCATAAGTTTTAGTAACTAGCTCACCTTTTCCTATTATCAATTTATCTGCCAAGAGCGTATTATTTGAAGACTCGACTATCTTTAAGTCGATACTTTGGGATGAACCATGGTTTCTTAATAAAACAACAGCTTTAACCATAGAACCTATCCGATAAGCTGGTTTATCAAATACAAGATAGGCTTCTATGCCATCTATTATTTGTGGAGGGATAATTGAAACATAATCATTTAGGTTAACCAATTAATTCACCCACTTCTAAAGATTAATCACGCATAGATCTTTAGTGCTTTTAATGCTGAATTCCTCCAATTATAGTCTAGTGGCCTCCTAATACAAGAATCCATTATAAGTTTAGGGGCTTTCGGATTAGACAAAATAAGTTCTATGATTCTCTCATTGTTTATTCTATATAAGATGTTTAACCATTCTTTACTCCACTCTCTATACCTCGCCAACTCGATCAACAATACTAAGTCAACGATCTTATTCACCATTTCTTCTATATTTCCAGGCTCAAACAGTAGTCCTGTACCAAGGACTCCATGCTCTAAAATATCTAGTATTGTTTCAGCCAAGCCTCCTGTTCTACTACCTACTACTGGGGTTCCTACAGCCATTGCTTCAAGAGCCATCAAGCCAAAGGGTTCATATAAGCTTGGAGCAAGTAATGCATTAGAAGCAAGATAGGCTAATTTGTAGATGCTTTTTGCAATACCAAGGATTACTCTCACATTTTCTCTATATAGGATTGCTAACTCAACCATATCATTGATAAGCTGTTCACTTCCCCAAACAGGGAGAGTTAATACGAGTATTTTTATCTCGGGTAAAAGCTGGACAAGCTGATCTATTGCTTTATATAGTAAGTGGAAGCCTTTTTGTTTAGTAAGCCTGCCCGTCATTAATACTAGAGGCCCATAGTCTTTGAATGCTTCAACTTTGCCTCTACCAATGAATGGGGGAATATCTATTTTATAAATATGTTCACGTATACTGGATAACTGTATGATGGGTTCATCTTTTTGTAGGTTTCCGACAGCTTTTCTTAATAAATAGTCTCTGAGTACATGTTTGTTTTCTAATACCATTTTTTCATTACTGAGAATGTTTTGTATTATGTTATCTCTATGGTATATAGCGACTTCTTTGATTACATCATCTAGTTTCCATGGAGAAGCATTAGGTATGTAGTCAATTCTATTTTCCAGATCTAAACCTATTCTACGGATTACTTCTCGTATATAGTTCTTGCTAACTGTGACTATTGTATCAGATAATAAGCCTCCGAGTCTGTCAGCATAGCCGCTTGATAATTCATAATATTCTCTGATCGTGCGAGCACCATATGTTCCGGTAACAACAGTTTCTTGATCAACGCCAATATTACTGGATATGTCTTCTAACGAAAACTTGTGCTCGGAGAGGAGATGGATCTGATAAATATATTTTGTCTTTTTCTTATCTAATGGAATATCTAGAACACTTTTCAAGCTTATAATAATGGGAACGCTGTGCCAATCATTGCCATGAACTATGTTGGGGAAGATGTTTTTCTCGAGAAGATGTTCAACATATAGCCTAAGTCCCATGCTGAAAAGCCTTATTTTATCATACATTGTCCTAGGGGAATAAACTTCAGGGTCTTCTAAGACTCCCCCACCAATAATAATGTGTGGTATCCCGGGTTTATTATAAATGTATACTTCAATATCACCATATACTGTTTTATTTTCGAAAACAAGTCTTAGTTCATCCTTTTTCTCCGTAGCAAATCCATGACTTGGAACAATTACGTAGGCCTCATGTCCTAGTTTACTTAATTCATATGCTAAACTAGGTGGTACTTCAGCTAATCCTCCCACTTTTTTAGTGTACTTTGATTCAAAAGACAAGATCCATATTCTCAATTAAGATTCTCACCAATAAACCAATTTATTCTAACACTATACTCGTCTTTGGGTTTGAGTACTGTTTTCTTGACAAACATTATTGCTATTCCTTGAAATACTTTCATTAGTCCTTTCTCGGTTCTAGCTAAGCTATTTAGTGGTGAAACCCAGATCTCGTTTTCTCTATCGCTTGATTCAAAAACTATGTCTGGAAACACCTTACTTTTAACAATTATTTTCCTACCTATTCCTTTCCATTGTTCTTCTACGTTTTTCTCTTCTGACTCTACTTTGTAAATAATATGGCTATCTTTGTTAATCAGATCTATTTTGGGTGAAACATGGTATTCTATGCCTATTAGAGTATCTACAAGTCTTTCGCCATAATTAACTAACTTGTAATTAGTGATTATTCCATTGTTTTTGAACTCAATAGTTTTCTCAACAAGTATTTTTGCAGGTTTTAACCCATACACATAATGTCCTCCAAGTGTTCTAAGAACAATTTTATGATCCCTTGTAATGATCACACTATATTTCCTCAATGCTAGGTCGCTTTGATCCTTAAACGGGGTATTATTAATCCAGTCATTTAATCCTGTATCAGGGGACCATAAATGAATCCTTGAACTAACCCTCCTGTACCAATCTGGTATAAAACCTGTATTTTCTAGATAAGGTTCCATGTATCTAGTCATAGTGTTCTGTATATTGTGTTCTTTGCCTTTCTCTTTGTAATCGTACTCGAATATAGTGCCACCATCATCGGGTTTAATATAGATATTATACCTAGGTGTTTCAACAAGAACCTCTCTTTTACCATCATAATCAAAGTCAATGTAGTTGAAGACTAGGTTCTTATCTCTATAATAATCAATAGTTTCCTCCGCAAGTTTCTCTACTTTGATGAATTTTTCATAAATAGCTTGTCTCAAGTGGATCAAATATATTCCGCCAAATAATCCGTGCCAATAAGCATCGTTACATTGTCCTAAGTGATATTCTCTCCAAGCTATATCAGCTACTTCTGGTGCTTGTTTCAGTTTTTTCCTAACCCATAACATTTTCTTATGCATATTATTGCTCTCAGCGTATTTTATCAAGAAGTTCCTGAAGAAGCCATGGCTCCATTCAAGCATCTTATCATAACTACCGCTTGGTAAGTAGATTAATCCCTTTACACTGTGTTCTTTTAAGTAATCTCGTGGATGAACAAGTAATATATCATTTCGTTCACGTAGTTTTAATAAGAAATCATTAAGCCAATTCCACGCCCAGTCAGGGTCTTTCCATTCACCAAATTTCTCAGCATCACTACCCCAAACAATAACTCTGTCTCCTTCCTCACTCGATTTAGACAGAATATAATTAAACACTTCTTCACTACTACTCCATGGAAGAACATATCTTAGACCAGTATCTATGAAGAATAATTTCAGTGTTTGACCACTCTCTTCCGTTAACCAGGAATAATATGCTTTATCGCTTGAATGACCACCGCGTTGTAATGTTGAGTCATCTATAAAAACATATTCAATCATATTCTTAGACAATACTTCTGGCAAGCTTGGTTCATAAACTCTTTCAGGAAGCCACATACCCTTAGGCTTATAACCAAATAATTTCTCGAAGTATCTCATATACTCCTTTACTTGGTAATACCTATCCTCTGATGGAAGGATTGGTAAAATCGCTTCACCCATACTTCCAGCTAAAAACTCAATTGTGCCGAGATCTCCGAGTTTAGCTATTCTATTAATCCACTCAGGATAATATTCATTAAGGAATAACAATAAGGGGCCGCTGATATGTACGGTAAATTTCAAGTCAGCATATTTTTCAAATATTTCAAGCAATAGTTTATATGATCTCTCATATATTCTATCATTGATCCATTTAAGCTGCCCAACTGGTTGATGAAAATGAATAGCAAATATAAAGTTTATTTTACCCAATCCTTATCATCCTTCCTAAGCCTTAATTACCAGATATACTTAGTTATTGTGATAAAAATCTTTGAGTAGCTTTAATGTTTTCTTTTTGAGTTCCTCAACAGACTCGGTTGTCTTCGTTATATTATCAAGCTCATTAGCTAATTCATCTAATCCATAGATACTTCTAAACCATGCTTGAAAATCTTTTCTTCTTAAATGATAAAGAAAAGAATCTTCGGGAATCTTCTCCAGCATTTCTATGAATTCTGACAGAGTATGAGCCGAGTACCCAGTATATTCGCCTGTCGGTCTCATAAAGTAAAATGCTTTATCTTTTGGCAGTACTAGTTTCTTCGCGATGATGTATCTTTTCTCATATATCTTCTCCGAGATCATGCCAGCCAATAAACTTAGCGCCTGCACATATATAGCGTAGGCATCAGGAGCATTCTTATACGGTGAAAAATAGCTATGGACTTGTTCTATACTACCAAACTTTGTAGCAATATAGTATAGGTGATCGCTTATTGTTAATAATTTCCATATACGTATTATCTCGGGATCATCTAATGCTTTCACATAAGGTCTAAGATCTGTTAATATCTTGAAAGCATTTCTTTGCATATGGTTTCCAAGCCAAGCACTTAGGTCTCTTTCGTCAGCCCAGCTAATAGTAGACCATGGAGGAACATCAATTCTATCTCTTACAGGATATTTGTTAATTACTTCACTAGGAGTCGAGGTCTCTAAGTGTTGATATTTGAGTATTTCTCCAGGAAGCCATTTCAAGAACTCATGTATGCCTGTTTCAGGCCAATGATGTTCACCAAATGTTTCATAATCCATTGCCAGAAATATGACGTCGCCGGGAGTAGCTGCTAGCCATGAAGCATATTTATCAGCTGTTAATGGGTACTGATCCCATGAACGATCACTAAACCTATAGCCTATGTCATCACTTAATCTATAATTCCTCATTAAAATCTTTATCTCACTATTGTATGCTTTGTAGACATAATTAGGGGATCTCCAGCCTAGGACCCAGTCAACACCCTCAGTTAAAACAACCTTGTAGCCCATTTTATCAAATAACCATGCAATGTCGTTGTTATAAGTGAATTCTGTGTTTTCAATAGAGTTCGGGACGTAATCAAACGTCTCCTTAATTATTCTCTTGTGTTCGTCTATTTGTTCTCTCAGCTCAGCCCAGTCATCAAGAGGCATAAATGCTGCTAAGCTGTGATAATAGGTTTGTTCAATGAATTCAGTCATTTCTGTTTCTCTCAATTTAATAAACAAATTAATAACTTCTGGTGCCCACATTTTGGCTTGTTCAATGAATACACCACTTATAGAGAAGCTCACCTTAAATGGTTTACCCGTATTCTTATACCTCAAGATGTTTTCTAAGATAATCTTTGTGGCTGGAACATAGCATTTCCTAGAAGCTCTCTCCATCACAAGCTTATTGAGCCCGTTATCAAAAATAGCGTCTTCGAGATCGTGTGGTTCTAAACTACCTCTGAGGGCTTTTTCTAATAATTTATTGTAAGCATATCGATCAAGTCGATAAGGCTGATGGACTTCAAACATGAAAACAATATCTGTCAAATAATCTTCACCACCATAAATTATCTATGGTAAATAATATAACTAATACCTTAAGGAATATTAACGGGTATGGCTGGGTTTAGTAAGCCAATTATGGGGACAGCAACCCATTTTGGACGATACATTAACTCATACATTATTTCATACAATGCTCTCTCAATAAGCCAAGGCATTAATACATTGTTATAGTGCTCTACAAGAACCATTTTGTCTTTGAAACAGTGAATGTCAGGGTTGGTAGTAATGGTTATATACGATAATAACATACTGAGAGAATGTCTCATACGCCATTCCCAAGTAACATCATTCTTCAGTAGTTTTCTAGCAACAACATCGAGACTCTTATCATGTGCTTCAAGATAAGCCATGAAAGCAAGGTATTGGAAACTCCTTATCATTGTCGCTATGTCTCTTATAGGAGGTTCTTTCTCGATCCTCTCTTCCTCACTTCTACCAGGCTCGCCTTCAAAATCGGTGATTATAAAATCATTTGTTTTATCAATATAGATCATTTGGGCTAGGTGCAGGTCTTGGTGAATTCTAGCTTTACAAGCGTTTTCAAACACGCTAAACATGTAGTCAATACTATCTATAAGTTTTTGTGATTGCAAGAAAATGTTTTTCCAGAACTCATAGTATTTCTTATCCTCTCTCTTAGATCCTTCGATTATCTTGTCAAAAACACGTAAAATCACACCATATCTTTTTTTAACTCTTTTACTCCATCTCGACACGTCTTCATTACTGATTTCTTCTAGCCCGAAAAACTCATTTTCTGTCTTTTTGTTAAGAAGAATATGCATTTCCCCAATTATTATACCAAGCTTACTAGCTAGGCCAAGTCTATAGGCGTTCCTGCTTCTCATAGATTTTGTCCTTAAAGCATTTAGGTATGATGTATAGAAAGGATATCCTCCATCACCGTCTCCGTGAACATACTGCGTTATTAATGTCACTGTTTCTCCTTTTAAACTATATATTCTATAGAGTAACGGTATATGTGTATACCCTTCTTCAGCAAGCTTAGACATCATTAGCGGCTCGTAATTTATTCTCGGTAAGAGCCTATAGCTTTTAACAACTACTTCATAACCGGTGTTGAGAACATGTTTTGCAACTATATTAGTTGATTCAAGAGTTAATGGTTCCGCATGGATGGATTTACCAAATAATTTACTATATTCCTTATACATGTACTCCTCGTATTCCAATAAATCGAAATACTCTGGAAAGAATTCCGCCTCGTACAAATATAGACTATTTAGTCTGATGTACCTGTCTCCTAATCTCTCATCCTTCCTATGGAGACTTAGCCATGGAACATAGAACAAGTAGTTATTGTGTCTAAGAAGCGTTATAAGATACTTATCATTAACAAACTTGGCATAAGCTATACGGATCTTTTCTACTGATAAAGCTTCTCGAGGCCACCAGCGGAATTTAGGTAGATTACTCCTAATAGTTTCTTCTATCTTTATTGGTTCGAACTTCTCCAATTTTATCACATGACTTCTAAGCAATACTCCAAAATTATGATATATATTATTATGATTATTTGATGAGTTTAATCATGTTCTTAATATAGTTTTTGAGATCATCTAACGTTTTGATCTTTCCCTCGCTATAAAGTTTAGCAAAATACTCATCACCAAGAACTTCCTTTATCCACTTAGCTAAATATCCTCTCCTAAAGTGTTCTTCAAGTATATTTCTTGGAGCAAGTCCATATTCAATAACAACGTATAGTTGTTCATAATTCTTGATCGATAAGGGGATTAGAACTCCGGTATCGGGTTCTGTTACTAGATAAGGGCTAATTCCCTGTTCTACTTTATTTCTTAGTTTTAATAGGCTCTTCTTTAAGGCTTCTCCTTTATTTGTTAACTTGAATACTCCATCTTTATATATTATGAGGCCCTCGTTCGCAAGGTTCTTTACGTATTTTTTAACAGTTGAAATGCTTAAACCAAGTTTTTCTGAAACAGCTTTTGGATCTATTATTCCATTCTCGTTTGAAGCGAGTACGATTTTATAATAAGATACAAACACCAAGGCATTCACCTGATATAATTACTTATATCGAATTCTTAGTTTGCATCTTTATATGAGTATGCCCAGCTAAAAAATCTTGGTTATAAAAATTGATCAGCTAAGGCTGAATACTTCATAGCCTTTTTATCAATGTGGCTCTGTGTCGCCTGGGTTCATCATCAATCTAAATATATTATAGTGGAGCAACTAATAATCTCTCTGTGCTTATTGTTTTTGCAGCAAGGAATAATAGGATCATGCTACTTATTGCTAATACTAATCCGTGCAGTATTGCTCTTAGGTAATATCCTACAATGTATGATTGAATAACCAGTATACTGTGTGTAAATGGTACTAAGTACAAGGGATAAAGAATACTTGGGGGTAAACGTATATAGTCAATCATAAAGCCTGTAAAGAAAAATACTATTCCGATCGTTGTAACTATGCTAGCTATGTTTGAAGCCGTTCTTATTCCTCTTGTTCTAGTAATAAATGGTAGAGATATTGTTATCGTTGACAAGATTGTGAAGAAAGCAGTTATTGAATGAACCAAGAGAATCATCGGATCAATTACTAGACCAAATGGTATACCTGTAGCAAGACTAAAGAGGAACATATAAGCTACGAGGCCTAAAGCATCAGCAATCGCAGTTATTAATCCAAGGACAGTGGCAGCTATCATTTTTGAATATATTATACTTGTTACGGGTGCTGGACTTGCTAGTAGCATTTCAATTGTTTTCCTTTCTCTTTCCCCTATAATGCCGTCAATAACAAAAGAAGTCGCGGGGGCTATAACGAAGCTTAGACCAAGTACTAAGATCCTTGCAAACATGTTTTTCATCTCGACTTCGGGCTGAGCAGGTGTTCCATGAATGGTTACTATTTCTGTCTTTGATTGAACAGGGTTTCTAATAGTATCCGGGATTATTGTTATATTTAATAAGCGAGCAATTGAAGATATTTTCTCATTTGATAACTTATATGATAAGTAGTAGAGGACACTATTTATAGTGGATTCAGCTCTTGTTGCTGCTTGTACACCTGCTTTCTTATAAATTATGACTCGTGCTATGTTATCTAAACTTGTAGCATTTTTGCTGAATCCTTTCGGTATTACTACTACAAGATCAATATTGGGATCATATAATATATCGGTACTATGGCTTATATTAACGATGTACCCATATTTCTTCAAATAATATGTTATGTTACTCAATACCCATTTAGAAGAAAATGTTATATTAAGATATGGATCGGTATAAGTATTATTATCAAGATCTATCACCGCAATTCTCACAGGCTGTTCCGATACAAGGGCCAGGCTAAGCAAACCAATAAGCGGAAGCATCACGAGTGGGAGAAGTATGCTTGTAAATATTGTTTTTTTATCTCTCGATAGATCTAGCAATTCTTTCCAAATTAGTGTTTTTAAATAATTGAGCCTTGTTTTCATTGCTTTTGTTCCTCGAGAGCTTTTACAAATGCTTCTTCAAGATTTTCGACTCCGTATTTCTCGACTAGTTCATGAGGAGAACCAGTTGTTATTATTTTACCATTATGTATGAACGCTACCCTGTTACACAGATATTCTACTTCTAACATATTATGACTGCTGAGTATTACAGCCGAGCCTGTTTCTTTAACATATTCCTTTATAAGCTTTCTAACTTTAACAGAGGCATAAACATCTAATCCGCTAGTCGGTTCATCTAATATTGCAAGCCTGGGCTTACGCATTAATGCTATTGCTAATAATAATCTCCTTTTCATACCTTTACTATAAGCCCCTGCTTTTTCCCTCAATTTTTCTCCAAGCCCACTGATTCTTACAGCATAGTCAACCATTTCATCAATATTATCTTGACCATAGAGCTTGGCATAGAAACGTATATGCTCCATTCCCGTTAGCCTCGGATACACCTCAGCCTCCTCCGGGAGATACCCTATTAAACTCTTAATTTTTTCTTGATCAGATAAAACATTCATTCCCTCTAACAATATTATACCCTTAGTAGGCTTCAACAAACCGGCGATCATTCTTAAAGTAGTTGTTTTACCAGCCCCGTTAGGACCGATCAAACCAAAGATTTCTCCTTCAAAAACACTAAACGAAATCCCTTTCACCGCATGTGCACGATTATCATAAATCTTGTGCAGATCCTTAACTTCTAGAATAATCTTGTTCATACTCAAATACCTTCATTTAACCTATAATGGATCTCGGTAATACAGTAATATTACTTGGAATCATGGTATCAGTATTTAAAATTATCTCAAAGACTTAATATATACCTAATTATCGAGAATAAAAGTGGGGTTTGTAGTGAAAATAGACACTACTATAAAGTATAGAGTTCTAGAGTTTCTAAGCAATTATGGCGATAAGGGTTTTATAGTTTTAAAAACAGCTCTTGAAATAGCCCTTGACCCAAATATTGATCACAGACTTGGAGATTTTAGTTTTAAATACCTCGTATTTAAGCTAAGAAAACTAGGCATAAACTATAACCCAGCAAATCTTTTGAGAATACTCGAGAAAGAATATGGAATTATAGAAAAATCATATTCTAGTAGTAATCAGAAATGGTGGACATTTGTTGACTTAGAAACTACTAGGAGAGCCCTATTAGAATACTCAGGCAGTACCGAAGTTAATGAGCCAAAACTTAGACTATTACTAATCAAGTATAAGAGCCTAGAACCATCTAGGATTCTCACAACATTGAGAAGACTGTCTTTCAAAAATACCTTAAATGCCATTGATAAGAAAGTGTTTAGAGAAATAGTATTTAATGAATTAGACCAGATAGTGACTATACTCGAAGAAATGATGGCATATGAAGACATCTTTAATGAAGAAATCCTTGTATTAGAAGAGATCATATCACTAGCTGAAATGATTGCTTCAAAAATAGAAACAGGACTGAAGCAAAAGACTAGTAAAGTTGAAAAACCGCTAACGCTAAAAAAATATGAAGAGAATCTAGAACTATAGTTGAGGGAGGTTGCTACTTCAAGAGATAGCTGCTAGAATAATAATTCCTCCACTAAAGGGTATTATTTCTCATGAGTTATCAGAGAAAGGTTTTAGTCAGAGAAGGATCTCCCGTCTTCTAGAGATCACTCAGCCACAAGTCCATAAATATCTTAGTAAACCCAAGAATTACTATTATGGATTACTTGTTTCATATGGTTTTGACCCAAATAAGATCAAGCACTACTTAGACATAATAATATATACCGCGCTCAAAGAGGACAAAACAAAACTCATGCTCTTAATGAGCAGTATTGTAAACGAATTAGCTATAGAATATATATGTAGAAGTAAGGAATATTTAGGAGAATACTGTTCAAACAAGTCATTAATTGACCCATATATTGAATACTACAGATCATTTATCTCAATGATATTATCCAAATACGATCTAACACCACTAATACCAGAGGTAGGGTCAAATATTGTATTTGCACCAGAAAAACCAAAAGACATACATGATATCATAGGCTTGTCTGGAAGGATAATAAGGATAGGAAATACTGTAAAAGCTGTCGGAGAACCCATATATGGTGGAAGTAGGCATTTATCTAAAGTATTATTACTAGCTATAAAACATAATGATAAGATCCATGTGGCGATGAATATCAGGTATAGCGATGAAATGATTAAAATTATGTCTAAGAAGGGATACAAGATACTATATACTGGACCACATGAATCCATCAACGATTTCTGGTTATCAATAAGTGAAGCGGTAAGTAAAAAACCTGATATAATATGTGATAAAGGGGGTTATTCCCTAGA
>JAGGVR010000123.1 GCA_021157925.1 Staphylothermus sp.
CTGGTGCTAATGTTGTTATTTGTCAGAAGGGTATTGATGAGGTTGCACAGCACTTCCTAGCAAAGAAGGGCATTCTAGCAGTAAGAAGAGTAAAGAGAAGCGACATGGAAAAACTAGAAAGAGCAACTGGTGCAAGAATAGTCAGCAACATTGATGACTTGAAACCTGAGGATCTAGGATACGCAGAACTAGTGGAAGAAAGGAAAGTTGGAGAAGACAAAATGGTATTCGTAGAAGGCTGCAAGAACCCCAAAGCCGTAAGCATAGTGATACGTGGCGGACTCGAAAGATTAGTAGATGAAGCAGAGAGGAGTCTAAGAGACAGCCTAGCAGCCGTCGCAGACGCCATACGTGATGGAAAGATCGTGGCTGGTGGAGGAGCTGTTGAAGTAGAACTAGCTAAGCATCTGAGAAAATTCGCTAAAACAGTAGGTGGTAAAGAACAACTAGCAATAGAAGCATTCGCTAAATCATTAGAAGGATTAGTAATGTCACTCGCAGAAAACGCTGGACTAGACCCAATAGAGATAATAATGAAGCTTAGAGCATCACACGAAAAAGACGATGGTAAATGGATCGGTATAAACGTATTCGCAGGAGACCTAGCCAACATGATGGAGCTAGGCGTAATCGAGCCTGTAAGCGTTAAGGCAAACGCTATTAAAGCTGGAACAGAAGCAGCAACAATAATCTTGAGAATAGACGACGTAATAGCTGCCAGCAAGATCGAGAAACCAGAAGAATCAGGCAAGAAGCCAGGAGAAGAGGAAGAAGAGTAAAGAGTAAATACTTCTTTTTAAACTAGAAATCACTCTTTATCAATCCGTACAATCAATGGTTTTTTAAAACCACGTGTATACAGAATAGCTTCTCCTGGCTCTAAATAAGGTATTACTCTTAAGTATTCTGGTGGTAAATAGATCGATTTATTAACTAGTTCTATATCAGCACCAGCCTTTAGAGAATGAATTATTTTAGTATTAGTGTTCACCATAACATTCTCTATAAGAGATGAAGGAGACTGAGATATAATAATTAATCCAACACCAAACTTCCTGATCTCAGATAACATCCTAGAAACAATTCTAACTGGATTATTCTTTGAAAGAATGTTTTGGGCTTCTTCAAGCACAATTAATAACTTATACTTTGGTTTCTTATTCTTATCATTTACGAAGATATCAAATATCATGTTCAGTACGAAGGAAATATAGATTTTCCTTATAAAAGGATCCTTAATAACTGATACATCAATAACCAGTGGCAAAGACTCATAGTTTAAGCGATGTATAAGGTCTTCAATATCGCTGTTACTAAACAATTTGGAATAACTCGTTCTTACTAGAGGGGACATTTTTCTGAGCAAAGATAATCTACTTTCCCTCATCCAGCCGGATTCATCAACAAAGTTTTCAAGAATAGTATAAATGTCGCTAAGGCTTACTCCTCCACGTCTTAATAATTGTCGAAGGACTTTCTCAAGAATATATATTTGTGAATTTGTTAATTCTAATACATCAGCAAGAATATCTATAAAACTGTACAAGTCTTTTTCAATAAGATTAGTAATTCCAACAGGTAAATCATATGGTACAAGTCTTCTCTTTCTCTTCAATAAATATGAGTATTCTCCATGCCAGTCAAAAATAACTGTTTTTACCTCATCAAATCTCTCAATAATTCTATTAATTATTACCGAGACTGTGTGAGTTTTACCTGAGCCAGTGGAACCCAAGACTAAGGTGTGATGTGTAAGCATATTTATTGGAATACATGCTTTCCTAGGAAGTATGGAATTAATTATATCTCCTAACTCAATACATTTACCGTTATCTAAGCTCACTAAAAGCTCCTGCTTAGGGTACTTGACAATGGGCTTGATAAAATACTTGACAACTAGTTCAACGCTGTTTCTTCTACGAAAAAACGCGATGACCTAGGTATTTTTATTAATTCATGTTTTCTTGGTTTATCTATGATTTTAGCAGATAAGTGCTCCATACTTGACACTATATAGTCTTTAATGATCTCTGCCTCCAGCCTTACTGATTTCTCGTCCTTAGATTTAATAACTATGAGCCCGTCCACATCCCCTCTATCTATGTAAGTTATTGTATAATAGGATACGTTCTTCTTAACAGAAGATCTCTGCTTAATAAACTCTATTACTTTCTTTAATTCCTTATCGACACTATCATTTTCCGCATTCATTTCCTTAAAGATCCTTATAAAAGTATAATGTTCAACCAATTCATCCCCCTATAATATTAGAGGAAATAAATACTGTAGTATGATGAAAAACTTATATAGTAACTTGATATATTTTTATTTCTTCGAGATACCAACATATACCTCGTTCATCACGGAATATGGTTGTCTAGGTCTCTGTTTTAAGAATAATACAACAAGTATTCCAGCAATAGATATAACAACTCTATATACGTCTTCAAGCTTAGTAACACTTACAACATGGCCTTTTCCACAAAAATCATTCTCTAAGCATTTCTCTTTACTACTAGTTATTAGAACGCTTAATTCTTCCCCCTTGTTGATCATCATTATTTTTTCATGCATTTCAAAAACTATTTCCACATCATTACAACTTGTCTTAACCCTATAGAGCTGCGGCAATCTTAGTTGCTCTATATCATTTACCCTACACTCGTATTTCGGCATATCTCGTGCACCACTTCAAAACTTATTATTAACAAACTCTTTATTGAGGAGTAATCCCAATATATCTCTTACTAGATATATGTTTCACCAGATAAAAAGGTGATTAGGTATGGCTTTAGTCGATGCATCCAGAAGATTAGCAGCTGAATTAGCTGGGCTTGTTGATAAGAAAGTAAAAGTAATATTAGCAGATGGAAGATATTATGAGGGAACACTAATTGGCTTCGATCATCCATCTCTTAACCTATTACTAGAAAACGCTGTAGACAATAATGGTACAAAATACCCGAAGGTAATAATTAAAGGAGACAGAGTATCGGAGATCTTGACGACCGAGATTCCATTATTTGACCCGGACGATTTCAGAGAATTTATTATCAAAGAGATGAGGCTTCCAGACCACCTAGTAAAAGTGATCCCAGAAGCAAGAGTAGTAATTGTACAAGGTAGATACAAAGTATCAGAAAAAGGCGTAGAGGGAACAGGTCCATTAGCACAAACACTATATGAGTTCTTCCAGAAATACATTGAAGAAAGAAAGAAATTGTTCAAGGGATAAATAAGATTGGAATACTTTGATACAAGAGACTATGACCTAGCTGGTAGAATAGGAAAACTAAGAACAAAACACGGGATAATTGAAACTCCTTATCTTTTTCCAGTCATAGACCCTATTCGTCAACAACCATCACTCGAAACTATACGTAGTCTAGGATTCAACGGAATAATAACTAATGCATACCTCTTCTATAGAAGAAACAAGGGCTTACCAAAGAAAATACACAATTCCCTAAAATGGAATAACACAATAATGACTGACTCGGGTGGATACCAAGTACTCATATATGGAGACGTTGAAGTAGATAACAAGACTATTGTAGAATATGAAAAAGAGATAGGGACAGATATTGCTGTCATACTTGATATTCCCACAGGAACAAAAATGTCTTGGGAAGAAGCAAGACAAGCACTTTTTGAAACAAACAAACGAGCCGTAGAGGCATTACCATATATAATGGACTCGGACCAATTATGGGTTTTCCCAGTACAAGGATCACCATATAAAGACTTATTACTAATATCAACATCAACCGCTTGGAGACTACCTTATCACATCAACGCTTTCGGATCACCAACTGTTCTCCTAGAAAAATACGAGTATGATAAAATCCTTGACTTAGTAGGATTTGCAAGATTACACCTACCGCCACACAAACCCCTCCACGTATTTGGTGTAGGCCATCCAATGATAATACCCTTCCTCGTAGCATTAGGTGGAGACCTATTCGACTCAGCCAGCTACATACTATATGCTAGAGACAATAGGTACATGACCGAAACAGGTACGAAAAAACTAGAAGAACTACACTATCTTCCATGCAATTGCCCAGTATGTAGCAAATATACAGTAAAAGAATTACTAGAGATGCCGAGAAAGAAAAGAGTAGAATATTTAGCACTACATAACCTCTATATGCTTAGGAGAGAAATCAACAACGTAAAACAAGCAATAAAAGAAGGGAGGCTATGGGAATATCTTGAATACAAGAGCAAATCACACCCTACACTGAGGAAAGCATTCGAAATTGTGAAGAAGTATGCTAGATACCTTGAAAAATACAATCCAGAAACCAAGGGAACAACACATGCATTATTATTAATAGACAAAGATTCTCATCACAATCCAAGACTAATTAGAATAAAAAGAAAAGTCTACGATATGTTATCTAATAAGAAGCCCGAGAACATATTATTAATACCAGCATATAAGAAACCATATAATCAACAAATAGAATACGTTGAAGCAAAAAGGAAATATCCTGAGTACACTATATTATTCTACCATCCCTACCTAGGAGTTTTTCCACCACAATTAGCTAATACTTATCCATACTTCCAGCATGAAGTAGGCATAATTGACGAAGAAGTAATTACTAAAGCGTCGAAGGAAATATTACAAGCAATCAATAAATTGAGACCGAAGAAAATAATAATAGTCCAACCAGTTGAAGAAAAGTATTACTTACTAACACATAAAATCATTAAGTGGCTTAGAACCAAAACTACATATACATTGGATGTTCTTTCTTTTCGGACCTAATTTCTCCCTCCATAGCTTTCATTATCTCCTCTTTCTTCTCCTCCACCGCCTCTATAACACTAGCTTCCTCTAATAGTTTCTTAGTACTAATACTTGTGCCAAGTATTTCTCCGATTACATTAACAGCTACAGCACTAGCTCGAGGATCGGGTCTGTATAATTCTGTATAGGCGAAAACAGCTACACCGGGGATCTTATATGCTTCTATAAACATCATTGTTAATGCTAATGGGCCAATAACATGTTTATCTTCCAGAATAGGTGCATCAAGTACTATTTCTGGATTATTTATGGGTATCCACCTATATTTTTCATCTTCTCTCTCCTTAATAGCTGGATCTAATCCACCAACTAATATGGAGAACGATGCATTGATCTCTTTAAGGAACTTTGCTATGAACTCAGCATAATTGGTTCTCTCACGAACATGTGGCACGCTATGATTCACTAATATAATGAGCTTCTTATCCCCTACTTTGCCATAGTATAGTTCAAAGGGGAAAACTAAGCCTATGCCTTTCTTATAAAAAGTAGCTTCTGGGAAATACTTTGTCCGTATAAAACCTATTCTTTCAAGACCAAGTTCTAGAGCTACATGTCTACTAGCGAGGTAACCAACCATTCCGAAGCCTTGATAACCAGTTATAAAATATGCACCACTTAGTTCTTCTCGTGGAATATCTTTTAATAAAAATAATTTAATTTCTCTTACCACTTCTAAACTCCTCCAATACACCTTCCCTAATTCTTACAGCCTCGCCCCAATTATAATATATCATTTCCCATCCAGGCCTAATAGCTCTTCCAACACCTATTAATTCACCGTTCTCATCAACGACAACTACTTCATCTCCCGGACGAATTTCGGGATCAGCCATGACTACGTGCTTACTAAATACATTTCCACCACTCTTTATAAACTCAGCGTAATTATTATTAACGTATACCCTGAACCTCGGATGCTTCGCTACTTTGTTTAATACCTTTGCTGATGGAATATGTAATAAAAATCTATGATCACCTGCTCTGAGAGATAAATACAGCTTATTATCATGTAGTAAGTATCTGATCTTTCCAGTTGAGGGACTAATGACTAAGATTATATCATCAGGGATAAGTTCAACACCATATCCATCGAATTGTAGATTAGCTACCCATCTTAGCTCTTCAAGTTCTTCAGTAGATGCTCTTCTCCTATACAATATTAATCCCTCAGAATACATGATGAGAGAAAGAGTTTAACAATGATATTGGTAAAAGAAGCTTTAGAACATATATGATGTTAAGGACTCCTTCTTCTTGCTTCCTAGAATGTCTATGTTTTTCTCTCTAATGCTCTTTTTGCTCATAACTTTATGTACTGCTTCTAAGAAGTCATTCATGTTTACTTTTCTCCTATTATTCCTAATAGCATTATATCCTGCTTCTGTAACGATTGCTTTAATCTCTGCTCCTGTAGCTCCTTCTGTTATTCTTGCTAATTCATATAGGTCAACATCTTCTGCTAGCTTCATTCTCCTAGTATGTACCTTGAAGATCTCGTATCTACCCTTTAAGTCTGGCAGAGGTACTTCAATTAACCTGTCAAATCTACCCGGTCTCAGAATTGCTGGGTCAAGTATATCGATCCTATTAGTTGCTGCTATTATCTTTACCTTATCTAATGGTTTAAACCCATCAATCTCAGCTAATAATTGCATAAGTGTGCGCTGAACTTCTCTTTCACCACTAGTTCCTATGTCAAGCCTCCTAGCGGCTATGGCATCTATTTCATCGATAAAAACTATTGCGGGGGCTTTTTTCCTTGCATACTTAAACACTTCACGTACAATCCTTGCTCCTTCACCAATAAATTTTTGGACTAACTCGCTACCTACAATGCTTATAAATGTAGCTCCTGATTCTCTAGCAACAGCTTTTGCCAGCAATGTTTTGCCGCATCCTGGAGGACCATATAATAAGACTCCCTTGGGAGGCTCTATTCCTATCTCCTCAAATAACTCTGGGTTCTTAAGTGGGAGCTCTACGACTTCAATTAGTTCTCTTATCTGCTCTTTCAACCCACCAATGTCGTCAAATGTTACATTGGGTCTTTCAATAACCTCCATGGACTTGACATATGGATCCTCGTATTCTGGAAGCACATCCACGATTGTAGAACCTCTTTGATTTAAAGCAACGTGTTGCCCAGGTCTGATCTTGTCTCTGGGAACTGTTCCTAGAACATTAACTATGAGGTTAGGGCCTGTACTACTCTTAACTACTACGCGTCCATCATCAAGTATGCTTAGGACAACAGCCTCTATAAGGGGCGGTGATAATAGCTTCTCTATTTCTGATTTATAATACCTTATTTTCATTAGGAGTTTTTCTTTCTCAGTCTCCAGGTACTTTATTTTTGATTCTAATAATCTTATGTAATCATCTTCGTCTATTCTAGCCTCATAGTATTTCCTAACATCACTGCTCATAAACATCATCTCCAACTATGAATATCTAATAATTATTACCCCTAAAAACCATAGTAGTCAATAGTATTTTGTGTAAAATAATTGATTAGGTGAAATATAACCGATGCCTTGTTATTGTGAAATATGTGGGAGAGAAGTAAGTGACGAAAGACTATGTAGAACAGTAGTGCTAGATAATGCTATACTAAGAGTATGTCCTCAATGTTATAATAGACTAGTAAAACAAGGAAAGGTAAAGACAATACCAACTGCGGCAACAAAACCTAAACAAAGAAAAACCGTGAGTAACAAATGGGTTAGAACTAGAATAAGTAGAAGGCTACTAGAAGAATCATATGATATAGTGGAAGATTATGCAGAGAAAATACGTAGAGCACGTCAAAGACTCGGGTGGAGTCAAGCAGTACTAGCACAGAAGGTAAGAGAAAAAGAGAATGTGATTAAAAGAATAGAAGCTGGCAGACTTAAACCCAGTATAGAACTTGCACGCAGACTTGAGAAAATCTTAGGAATAACATTGCTTGAGCCAATAGTTGATGAATATACTGAGACATATTCTTCAAGAAGCGAGGACTACTTCACCATAGGAGATTTTATAAAAATAAAAAAGAATAAAAAGTAAACATTCATTCATTAAAAGGGAACAAGTAATATGACTGAATTAATTGATGTAATCATACCTAGTAAGTACAAGAAATTCCTAGAAGAAGAACTAACACTCGTAAAGACTGTGTATAGTGATATCAATAAAGTATATATTATCAGGAAACCTAATCCAAAGTATTATATATCCTTGAACAAACTCGAAGAAATAAAAAACAATGAATCAAACAAAATAGTGATCATGGATAAAGTCAAACCTTCACAGATAATTAATGTAATGCGTGAAACGAAGAAAGAAGTTCTCGACAGAGTATTATTAATATTAGAAATCTTCGCACTCCACGCAGGTAGTAAGGAGGCAAAATTACAAATAGAGCTCGCGAGATTAAAACACCAATTACCATTAATAAAGGAAGCAATCAGATACGCTAAACTAAAAGAACTCCACGGATTCTTAGGTGCTGGTAGATATGGATACGAGAAATACTATACCATGACGAGGAAGAGAGAAGCTAGGATAAGGAGGGAACTCGAAGAATTAAGAAAAACAAGAGCTTTGAGGAGGCAGAAGAGAAGAGAACTAGGCTACATACACGTAGCAATAGTTGGATACACATGTGCTGGAAAAACAACTTTATTCAACACACTAACACGCCTAAACAAACCCGTAGGACCAGAACCATTCACAACCCTCTCTCCAAAATCTAGAGCAGTAGAGATACTAGGTCACAAAGTAATATTCACAGATACAGTTGGGTTCATTAGAGACCTACCTCCAGAAATAATAGAGTCATTCTATGCAACACTTGAGGAAATTATCGATGCAAACATCATTATCCATGTGGTGGATTTCTCTAAGAATATAAACCAGGTTATTAAAGAAATAGTAGAGACGAGAAAAATACTGGAAAAAATAGGTATTCATGGAAAACCCGTAGTACTGGCACTAAATAAAATAGATCTTATTGACGGCATTAACGAAAAAATCAATATTATCTTAAAGCATTTGGAAAACAATGAAGTAATCATACCTATTTCTGCAACCAAGAAGATCAATGTAGAGAAATTACTATGGTATATAAAACAAGTAATAGCAGGGAAGAATATTGACAAAAATATATGTGCTAAGATATGGGCATAGACCTGAGAGAGATAAGAGAATAACTTCTCACGTAGCACTAGTAGCTAGAGCTTTCGGTGCGCATGGATTCATACTTGGAGACATAGTGGATGAGAAAATAATGGAAACTATTAGGAAAGTGGAAGATAGATGGGGTGGAAAACTACACGTTGAAATGGGTGTTGATTCTAGAAAATACGTCCTAAACTGGAAAAAGAAAGGCGGAATAGTAGTACATTTAACAATGTATGGCTTACACATAGATGATGTAATAGATGAAATAAGAGGCCTTGAAAGAGACATACTAGTAGTTGTTGGTGCAGAAAAAGTACCACCATTTTTTTATGAACACGCTGATTATAATATAGCTATTGGTCACCAGCCACACTCAGAAGTAGCAGCATTAGCAATATTTCTGGACAGGTATTATCAAGGAAAAGAACTATATTTATCATTCCCAAACGCGAAATTAATAATAGTGCCCTCGCCGAGAGGTAAAAAGGTGATAACTATTGCCAAGAAGGAGGAAAAAAGAGAAAAAAGCGGAGAAGAAACTAAAACTAAGCGATAGAGAAAAATACTTCTTATCAGCACTCATGGATATCGTCGAGAAAATGCATGGACCGACAGCTAGGAAAGTTCTTGAATATATTGTTGAGTCGAATGGAGTAGTTGCTGAAGAAACCCTTGGAAAAGAAATAGGTATAAAGTCTAATGAAGCCCGGAAAATTCTCCAAAAACTAGCAGATGAAGCAATACTGGGTTACAAAACGGGAAAGATAGGTGATAAAACATATCATTTATGGATACTAAACCTAGACCAGACCGAGGGAATCCTTATCAATAGGCTTAAGAAAACACGTGAAAAACTACAAATACGGTTAAATTATGAAAGAGAAAACACTTTTCTCTTGTGCTCGGTGTGTGGCAGGAGATATACACTGGACGAAGCATTTGATTACGAATTCACATGTCCCTATGATGGTGGCCAGCTCATAGAATTCGATAACTCTGGCATAATAAATTTCCTCGAAGAAAAAATAAGAGAAATAGATGAAGAGCTCTCAAAACTAGGGGCACTATAGAGATGAGTAGAATAAAATACATAGACTTATTCTGTGGAGCTGGTGGGTTTTCTGAGGGGTTTCACTTAGTAGGTAAATATGAGCTTGTTTTGGCAATAGATAATTTCCGTCCCGCTGCCCAGACATTTAAAGCTAATTTTCCATCTGCAACAGTATTATTAGAAGACATAAAAGAAATAACAAAATATACACTAAAAGAAATTCTCGGCGACTTATCAAGCATAGATATAGTAATTGGAAGCCCTCCTTGCGAACCTTTTACAGGAGCTAATCCTAGGCGTGAGAAAAATCCTATTGATAGATTATATAAAGACCCTATAGGTCAATTAACGCTTCACTATATACGCTTAGTCGGGATAATAAAACCAAGGATCTTCATAATGGAAAACGTTCCTGCTATAATGGATAATGGATTAGAACGAGCTCTCAAAGCAGAATTCCGTAGAATAGGTTATAACAAGATCTATTTCAATGTTCTCAAAGCAGAAGACTATGGTTCTCCTAGTCATAGAGTAAGAGTATTTATATCAAACATACGATTAAAACCAAAGAAAATATCTAGAAAAATAAGAGTTATCGATGTTCTAAGAGATCTACCAGAGCCCGGAAAAGGTTTCCCACCAAACCATGAACCCCCGCCACCTCTCCCAGTTAAGAAGCTTAAAAGAATAACCCGTTTGAAATGGGGAAATGCTCTCATATATTATGAAGGTGCAAGACGTAAGTTACCTAACTTGATAAGATTAGATCCATATAAACTGGCGCCAACAGTTTTAGGTAGTTCGAGATTTATACATCCATTCGAGAATAGGTTCTTAACCGTCAGAGAACAAGCTCGATTAATGGGTTTTCCGGATACATTTGTATTCTTTGGAGGTAGAGATGAACAATATAATATGATCGGAGAAGCTGTACCTGTTCCTTTAGCAAAAGCTATAGCCGAGTATGTTCTTGAAGTATTTGATGAGGTGTAGTGTAGATGGAGAAGATATACTTAGTACTCTATGCTCCTACAAGTGTTCAAAGAATAATTGATTTCTTGAAGACAGTTTACGCATGGAACAATGCTGTACCTGTGATAATTAAGCCTATAGGAGCTGCTGCACAAATAGGCGTTCCAGAAGCCCATAGGCTTGCGTATAGAACAGGAAAACCGTTGATCGTTTTACCTGAGATAAATGATCTTAGAGAGGTGCTTGGTTTAAAGAACATATACTATATTACGGATTATGGCGAGACAAGAAAAATCACCGATATTATAACAGAAAAAGCAGCATTCATAATTAGTGGCGGAGATCAAGAGCCTAGTAAAAAAGAATTAATTGATGTTAAAACCATTAAATTGGAGGAAATCCCATCGAACGTGCCAGCGACTGCTCTAGCTGCTCTTATATTATTTATTCTGAGTGAAAAGGGCTTTTAAGATAAGTAACCTACTGCATAAGAGATTCTTATCTTCTTACTTATCTCATCTAATATTCTCCAGTCTTCATAACTAAGTCTCCAATCAACACTTCCAGCGTTATCAACTACTTGTTCAGGTTTCTTTGCACCGGGAATTGGTAATATATTCTTGCTATACATCATTATCCAGTTAAGAGATACTTGTGCGGGTGTTTTTCCATATTTATTGCTCATTCTTAATAGTTCACCTATTAATGGTTGTATTTGTTTGAAGTTTTCTGGGTGGAAAATGGGCTCTGTTTCTCTTACGTCGGTGAATTTTGGAAGATTTTCTATAGTATATTTTCCTGTAAGAGCTCCTTTGGCGAGAGGACTCCATGGTAGGAATATCATGTTGTTCTTCTCGGCATATGGTATGAGTTCTATTTCAGCTTGTCTCTCGATCAAGTTATATCTGTACTGCATAAACTTGATATCTGTCCTAGATAAACAACTCCTAGCTTCCTCAATCAATGCTATTGGGTAGTTACTAACACCTAAGTATCTAATTTTACCGAGCTCTACGAGTCTCTCAAGAGCTCTCATGTAAGGACATGTTGGGTGATTATGCCAGCAAGGAGGCCAGTGTAGCTGCATTAAGTCAACATAACTCACACCTAATCTCTTCAAAGACTTATCAACGGATCTAAATACATCATATGGGTCTAGAAATTGCCCAGGTATCTTTGTAGCGATAAATACTTCTTCTCTCTTAACGCCAAGCTCTCTCAAAGCCTTACCAAGAAATTCCTCACTCATACCATTACCATAGACCATTGCCGTATCAAAGAAATTAATTCCTGACTCCAGAGCTTTTGCAATTATTTGCTTTGCAAGATTATATTCCAGTACCCCCCAAGCTTCGCTGAATTGCCAAGTACCAAGCCCTATTCTAGAAATTTTCTCATTTGTTCCAGGAATGACTATATACTCCAAAGCTAATTCACCATATATACTTATCATAATAACACTGTAATAAAATCAACGTAAAACAATAATAACCAAGATTATCCCAATAAGAAATAATGGTGCGGGGGTGCCCGAGCCTGGTCAAAGGGGTCGGGCTCAGGACCCGATGGCGTAGGCCTGCGTGGGTTCAAATCCCACCCCCCGCACCAC
>JAGGVR010000097.1 GCA_021157925.1 Staphylothermus sp.
CTTATAATAATCTGTTTCTGGAAAGAGTGAACCTACATATATTGTCCTATAGAAGTATAAGGGGGTGTACGTTAGGACTTCTCTGTACTGGCTCATTATGTCTGTGTATGTTGTGTTTTCTTCTTCGGTTTTTATAGCTCTTCTTATCTCGTAACAATATACATTGTCAAAGATTGTTATCCCTGTTATGTTTTGTGGTAAAAGGTATATTTTCTGAAAAGTTACTTCATCATTTGAAATATTTAGTAGAATACTTAGATCAACCCTATCGGCGTATTCGTGAACAGTTTTATTGATTTCATTTACAAGTTTTTCCTTTATTTCTTTTGTTATGTTTTCATCTATGTTGTCTGCTTTTATATTGAAATCCGTTAACTTGTACGAGACTTCATAATAGATACTGTTTTGGTATAGTATTATATTTACTTCAATGAAGTAGAATATATTGAGTTTAACATAGTCTTTTAAGGTATTATTCTTTGACAAGTATTTTTCTGCGTATTTACCGCTTGCTTCAAAAGTAATATATCCTAGATACTCCCCGTTTATTATGTATTTTTTATGTGTATGAACTTGTTCTGTTCCATATACTATACATATTCCGAGGCTTAGCTGTATGATTATCAATACTATAATAAACGGTGTTAATAACTTTATAAGGAAGTCATTCAAGGGCCCAACTCCTCATTGCCTTATTGTAGGCTCGGCAATGCGGGCAACAAATCATCAAACCACCAGATTATAATAATATAGCGGCGTAAAAATATAGTTATTCCAGAACACGTGGTGCTGAGAACAGCCGGTACTGAATAGATTTGGTGATGAACAACACCTAGGCTTAGATACACGGGATGAGAAAGCCGGCGTTTCTCCCCTCACGGTGCTTCTAGTTATTTTTCAATACTTTTAATTCCGTGAGGGGAGTTAGTCCTTGGTGCGGGCTCATTAGCTTCACCCGCACCTCATGGGGCTCAGTCGAGCCCAACGCCATGGGGCTCCCATCTGAGGATAGATATTTTAGTCCAATATTGATTGCTCCGATAACATCCCTGTCTAAGACTAGTCCATTACCTAGCTTGGCTAGTCTTAGCTGGATTTTAACCACTCTTACCCTTTTTCTTCCTCTCACCGCAAAGCGGATCATCGAGGGAATAAACTTATGGATAGGTTTACTCGTGAACGGATCTATAGAGGAAGTATATGCTTCTGATACCTCAACTACATGTATCGGTTTATTGTTTAACACCTTTATGAGAGACGATATACTCCATTGATGTATCCTATGCCTCAAAGCACTTTTTCTAGTTTTCTCAACTAGTTTTCTTTTACCTCTACGAACATTCCCAACAACTACAACCGCATTATACTGCATCGCAAGCTCTTCAATGATTCTAGCAGTTTTGTAGATTATGTCTTGCTTCCTCTCCTTCTCCTTAAGCTTCTTAAGAGCTTTCTTTACACTCCTGGTTTTCGTGGATTTACCTCTGGTTATTCTCTTCCTCCTTTCGGCATAGGAGATGACAAGTCTTCCGAGAATAGTCTCTATCCTATATACATCACATAGCTTCTTATCCCTGAATACAGCCAGCGTAGCATTATTCTCATTAACATCAACTGCTACAACATTATCTGGATTATATACGACCTCAAAGTTCTTCGTAAACGTTAGGTATATAATAGTCTTCCTACCATTTAGTTTAAATCTTAACTCACTAGAAAGCCTCCATCCATTATAGAGGCACCCAAGCAATTGCTTATGACCCCTATAATGTATCTTTATCCATCCTCTATGAGTCCTTACCTCGATAACTCCATCTTTTAGTTTCCAATCCTGTGAATCAGAGTATGTTACCGTTACCTTCCTTACTACTGGCTTATTAGTCTTAGCTATCCCTTTCTTCTTCAGTTCTCTAAATGACTTAGCTCTCCTAACAGCGTCTCTGTAGCATCCCTTAATGACTCTTGTAGGTAGCCAAGGATACTTCTCCCTAAACTTGCGGTAGAAGACCTTGTGTAGAGTAGCTTGTGATGCTTTGTTTTCTACAGCGTATTCTACCATCTCTTGAAGCATACTCTTATAAGCTTCAGCAATCTCTCTAAGTGCTTGCCTGCCATATCTATTAATCCATCCTTCTAGGACTACTGTTCTTTTAAGGGTCTTTAACTGCTTGTTCAACTGCCTTCACTACCTTCTTATACTTCCTACTCCGTTTGCCATAGATTCTACCAGCAAAACTAGTAGCAATCATTATTAGATCCTCAACTAGTTCTTGGTAGTAGTCTTTCGGTGGTTCTTGGAATGCTACTATTATTCTTACACCATATGCTTCAAAGAGTTCCTTGAGGTAGGTGAATCCGAATCTTGTTAACCTATCCCTGTAAGCTACTACTACAGCATCTATTTGTCTCTTCCTAGCCATCTCTATGAGTTTTCTTAATCCTCTCCTATCTTCTTTAAGACCACTAGCAACATCCTTGACAACTATGTATTCAGCTTGCGGAAAATACTTCCTAACATAATCTTTTAGAGAAGATATTTGTCTATCTAGGTCATCCTTCTGTGTATTGTCACTAACTCTGGCATAAATAGCAATCCTCTTCAAATCAATATAGAGTCCCTTGGTTAACCTCTCATATTCTGATTCTGGAATATACCATCTACCATGAATATTAACAGCTCTAACCTTACCTTCCCTAATCCACTTAATCACACGCCGATCGTTTCATGGATCTTTTTCTAGTAAGGCATAATAGAAGCCTACTGTTCTGTGTATGTGTGGCCATGCACGCATGGTTTGTGGAAGAATAGGTGATTTCTTAAAAGGTTTTCCTAAATCAATTAGTTTAGCGTCCCTGTGTTCCTCTATAAACTTCTTGATAACATATTCCCCCTCCAATGGTAGGACGCTACAAACAGTATAGAGTAGTCTTCCTTTTTTCTTCAATATTTTCCAGCCAGCAACTAGTATTTCGTATTGTAGAAGAGAGAGTTTTTCAGCATCTTCTTGCCTATACCTCCACCTCACATCAGGGTTTCTCGCCAATGCCCCAGTAGAACTACATGGGGGATCAACTAGTACGTAATCCATTGTTTCATTTCCAAGTATTAGCGGAGCTTTTCTAGCGTCCTCGACATAAATACGTACGACACTATTTGTTCCTGTTCTTTCTAGTAGAAGCCTTAGCCTCTTTGCCCGGTCTTTATATATTTCAAAGCTATGGATTTCTGACTTGAGATTAGTTATTTCAGCTAAGTAGGTGGTTTTCCCGCCAGGAGCAGCGCATAGGTCAGCTATCTTACTGCCCGATCTTGGTGATAGTATTTCTACTGCTACCATGCTTGATTCGTCTTGTGGTACCAATATACCTGTTTCTACCAGTTTGATCACTTCTTTTCCTAGAGAACCCTTAACTCTAATTGCTTGCGGACTATACTTTCCCCTTTCTACGATATATCCAAAGCTGGATAAGTAATTAATTATAGCATCTACCGATGCTTTCAGCTTATTTACTCGGAACACCCTATGTTCTACTTTCATGGTCTTATCAAGAAATTCCTCTATATTCTCCTGGAGTTCTCTCAATGCTTTTTCTAGTGCATTATATAGTTGAGGCGAGATCTTGTATCTTTGGAGTACTTTATCCTCAAAGGTTCGGGGTTTCCATTTCTTCTCGCAACAAATTGTTTTTATTGTTTCATTAATCCTACTTAGTAATTCTTTTTCCTTAGTATATGTGAAGATGTATCTTGTTATATATCTCTTAAATGTTCTCTTAATTGTTTTACTTGATTTATCATCGAGTTGTGAAACATAAGCTAAAACATAGAGTGGAGCTTTAAGCTCTCTTGGTAAGTCATTAATGTTTACTCCTGATAAATCATATATGATCTTCTCTAATAGACCTTGGTTTCTAAACACGTTATAGACTATCCCGGATATTTTCTTATCATACTTTGTACTCTCTAATTTATACCTCCTTATTGCTTTTCTAATAGCTTCTTGTACAGGCTTTATGACGAGTCCTTCTCTAACAGCATATATTGTTGCATATACGAATCTTTGCCATTCCCCGCTCATTATCCACCACATAGTTGTTGTTTGTTTGTATTTCGTTGGAAACTGTTTGTTTACCTGATTATTACTGTAGTATTTAATGAAAATATATCAAATCCCTTAAACATATTATTTGTCAAAATGATGAGAGGGGATTTTGTGAATTGGTTCTTAAAATAGCTTTTGCAAGTACTTATCCGCCTACTCATTGTGGTGTTGGAGAATATACTAGAATGCTTGTTATTGCTTTAAAGAGTTTGTATCCAAAGATCAAAGCATTCATACTCTCAGATAAACGTGGTGGTGGAGAAAGATTTGATGAGTTAGCACAAGTTTATGTTTATCCTAGTTTTGAACATGAAGAACCGAGTTATAGAGAGCTTTTAAATAATTTGACTCGTATAGATGGTGTGGATGTTTTACATATTCAACATGAATACGGAATATTCGGAAAACACAATGGTATTGTTGAAGCAGTTGAAGAAGCTAGGAGAGAAAGACTAGTTAGGAAAGTAGTTATTACCATGCATACAGTTGATCACCCCTATACATTGAGGAGTGGAACACTAGAGTTTCAAAGACAACTAAATAAATTTGATATGGTTATAGTTCATAGTCCTCTCCAAGAATTCGAGTTAATACACCAAGGAATAGATCCTTCCAGGATTATCAGAATTCCTCATGGAACATTTCTCAATCCATACTTGTGGATGCCTAGGTTCAAACTAGCTGAGTCTCTTGGTATTAGGGAGGAACAATTACTTGGTTTCATAATAGGAGTTCCTGGATTTATTAGGCAGGATAAGGGATTAGATCTATTGATCAAAGCTATTAAGCCCTTAATGACTAATAGCGATTATACAGTTATTGTTGCTGGGGAAGTAAGGGATCATAATTTAAGGAGAGAAGTTGAAGATATGGTTAAAAACGGACCAAATCTATTATTAATAGAAAGATACTTAACGAACGAGGAGATCCTGAAACTAGTAGCGCTTGTTGATGCTGTAGTTCTCCCTTATAGAGATAGACCAGCTTCTTACTCTGTCTCCGGGATCCTTCATCTATCAATGGGAGGTTTAAAACCAATAATTGGTACACGAGCACCTAGACTGATAGAACTATATCAACACGCTCCACGTATGACAGTTCCAGTTAGGAATTCTCATGAACTTACGAAAAAGATTAAGTGGTTGAGACAAAACTATGATGTAGCTATTGCTTATATGAGTCAAATGTACAGTTATGCTGTTAGAACAGAATGGCACAGAGTAGCGAGAAGACACTTGGCAGTATATGCTTATCTATTGGGTGCTGCAAAAGCGGAGTTGGTGAGTGATTAGATATTGAGCGGTACTAATGGTTTCTATATTGAAAAATATGTTGACGAACTAGGTTCTGCTCTTTCATATATTCATAGCATTGATGGATTCTTGATAAAACTTGGAACAGTAGCCCACGAACTCGAGGAAATATGTAGAGATAATGAAGAATGTAGTACAGCTAGTATTATTAGAGAAATCCTCAAACACCCTAAGCTGAGAAAGAAGCTTTCACGTTTCTCATGCTATACCGGGGAGATCATTGAAATAATAAATACTGATCCGAGGCATAAGATTTTGAGGAAATATGTAGATGTAATAAAGGAGTGTCTAGAACATATAGAGTGTGTCGAAGAAGATAAAGGAGTTACTGTGTACACTCCTGAGGCATTATGGGTTAAAGAGAGAAAAGAAAAAGAATACTTTGTTAAGACAAAGATCAAGATCTCTAAGAAAATAGGTTCTATCGAAATAATATATATGATACTAGGTCTAGTATCCGTATTATTCGTTCTTTCAATGATTTTGTTGCTAGCCTAATTCCGAGAAATATTTTATTAAGCTACTTTTAACTTAGGAAATATTCATGGTGCTAAATCGTGTCTAATAATATTGAAATAAAACATACCTCAAGAGTAATATATGCTAGATTGCCAGATAATTCGAAGGCATTTATAAGGTATATTGTTGAAGGAAATGTGATGAAGCTATTAGAAACATATACTCCTCCTCAACATCGTGGGAAAGGGATCGCTAGGAAATTAATGGATTATGCTGTAGAATTAGCTATTAAGAATAATTGGTTTATTGAGCCTATATGCAGTTATTCGATATACTATTTCATTAAGAACCCTGATAAGAGACAATACTTAGTAGAAAAGTATAGGAGTATGAATGAGGAAGAATTAAAGAAATATTTTGAACAAAGACTAAAAGAAGAGAAGAAAAATAACAGTGAATGGATGATCTTATGAAAAACTTGTGTGAGTCTATCTATAAAGGAACGAGAATAAAGTGCATTGTCGGCGATATCACTTCTATAGAGGTAGACGCTATCGTAAATCCTGCTAACAGCTTAATGATTATGGGAGGAGGCGTTGCCGGTGTTTTGAAGAGAAAAGGCGGAGAGGAGATCGAAAAAGAAGCAAGGAAACGTGCTCCAGTAGAAATAGGCAAAGCCGTCGTAACACCAGCTGGGAGACTTAAAGCGAAGTACATTATACATTCCCCCACAATGAAGAGACCCGCTATGAGGATAAGTAGTGAAAACGCATACAAAGCTACAAGAGCAGCATTGATCAAAGGCATAGATCTCACTATATCAAAGATAGCGTTTCCAGGCATGGGTACCGGCGTAGGAGGATTATCTTCGAGCGAAGCAGCCAAGGCAATGCTGAGGGCTATTCGCGAAATACTAGACAAGATCCCGGGATGCTTTGATGAAATAATCATAATTGATATCAATAAAGAAGTTCCAGAGGCTTTTTGTAAGGAACTAGGAAACGTAAAGGAGGCAAAAAGAATTGCCACAAATAATAGTTAGATATCTTTTATGGTTGCGGGACAAGGCTTCTACGGATAAAGATGTGTTCATATTTCAAAGTGAGGTTACATTGAAAGAGCTTGTAGACAAAATAATAGAAAAGAGACCAACATTGAGGAAGTTCTTAGCGAATGTTTTTGATAAAAACAATAATATAATAGTACTGATCAATGGTAAACCGGGTAAACAAGATCAAATTCTTCATGATAATGATATTGTTTCCATTATTCCTCCTGTTTCTGGCGGATAAGTACATAAGTCCTACTTGCTCCTTGGGAGTAAATTATTTATTCTAAACAAGTGTTAGACATGTGTAAAACTAAGTCGTACCAAATCTACTTTAGAGGTATTTTTCGGGTGGAGGATTTTGGAGTATGTATTCGAACTTGTACCCTTCAAAAAAGAAGATATTGTGAAAATAGTTTCGAGTAGTAAAGATTTCTTTGATTATTATACTTTACCTGAGGGGCCTGGTGGTTATCCGGGGATATCAAGTATTGCTACAAGTATATATCTTAAAGCTGTTTACAGTGTTGAATCTATTCCTCATGTAAGGCTTTATGATCTGAATAGATTGGCTCTGCTTTCAATAGCTAATGCTGTTAAGGAGTTTGAATTACGTGGTTTATTACTTTTAAGAGGAGATAAACCTGTTGAAGGAGTAATTGTGAATGACATCGGGAGTGAAGAAGCATTAATATTACTCAAGAAGAAGGGCTATGATTTTCCTATCGGATTATTACTTAGTTTGAATTACCCATTAGAAAGAATAATTGATAGAGTTTCCATGAAAGCTGATTTTTACTACGTGCTGAACTACTCAGATCATAAATTTGATACCTTAAGAGAAGTTAGTAAAGCTGCTGGGAAAAATGGTTCTAAAATATACGTTTTTATATTGTTAGGAATAGGTAAGAATCTCAAGTTGTTCAAGAAATTGGGACAGCCATTTGTTTACCCTGAGGAACTCTACGAGACATTGTTAAAATTAAGAAGTATTGTTGATGGTATAATACTTTCGTCTCCACTAGATCCTGTTCGAGGAATAAATGTATTGATGAAATATGCTGTTTAAGATGCTTCTTTTATTATCTTAACAGCTTTTACTATGTTCTTCAGCTTTTCTAAACCAATATTATATGACTTAGCAGGATCATTTGTTTCGTCAATAAGTCCTCCAAAACCACAATCAGCTGAAACCAAGTCTATTCTATAATCTATTTTTTCTATCAGTTTTTTCAATACATTCATAATTTCTTGTACTGATTCAACTACTGGTTTTTTAGCACTAGCCACTCCAGGTGCTATGTATTTATTGTTTTCTACTAAGAGAGATTTATCTATGGACTCAATGTTTCTAGGATTATCGTGGAATTCGAAATTGAAGTATTTGATCCTCTTGGTTGTTGTTAGTATTTCGAATAGTTTAGGAGATATTCTACCACAGACATGTATGCCGTTCTCCTCACCTAGATCATAGAATAATTCGTCATAGATATCTCTGATTATGTCTTCGTTATATCCGTACAATATCCTTCTTTTGCCAACAATTACTCCTAGTGTTGGTTCATCAACGAATAATATATTGTATCCTAGTCCCTTAAGATACTCTAAATGGTTTCTAACATACTTGATAATCGAGTCTAAGTATTCAGGCTTGTTTATAAGTGTCGCTGTTAATCCCATAGAAATGTCTCGTTGAACATATATTCTTGAAGCAAGTGTAAATACTCCTGTCACTGGGGCTCTCAACCATTTAAAGCCGAGCTTATTCTCACGTATATATTTGATCGTGTATTCTGCTTCAGGTATATGCGGTTTATGATCAATAATATTCTCAATGTCTTTAAGATCTTTTACGAAGTAGAACCCGTTTTTTGAAATAAGGATTTTTTCTTTTACTAAAGGCTCTAAATAAATATCTATGAAGCTCCTTAGCTGTGGATAAGGTGGAGCGTCTAGTCCTATTTCCCATAGATCAACGAGTATTTTCTTAATATTATCGATGCTATCTTCTAATGGAAAGCTACCAACATGACTTGTTCTCATGTTGTGCACCACGTTTTTTATAATAGATAGGTTTTTCCCTTCCCTAAAAGTATTATGATTATATACTTGTGAATATCTTGTTTGGAGATTATAGGATGTGGGTTGTGACTAGGTATGAATGAAGAAGTTAAGGAATTAATGAATAAACTTAAGGAATGTCTTGTAGATCTAGATAAAGAGTGTGTCTTGAATCTTGTCAAGAAGTTGCTAGAGAAAAATGTGAGTGCCATAGAGATAGTTCTTGGCCCCTTAAGTGAGGCTATGGAAGAAATAGGGAAGCTATACGAGGATGGAGAATACTTTATTGCTGAACTAATGGAAGCTGCAGAGATCTTCAAGGAAGCGATGAAGATTCTTGAACCTCTTATTAAAAGTGAAAGTGCTAAAATGCGCGGTAGAAAAAAGATGAGGATTGTAATTGGTACTGTTAAGGGAGATATACATGATATTGGAAAAACACTTGTTGCCGTTATGTTGCAAGCGGCTGGTCACGAAGTAATTGATCTTGGCGTAGATGTTGATTCAAAAACATTTATAGAAGCTATTGAGAAGTATAAGCCAGATATAGTAGCTATGAGTGCATTATTGACAACCACAGCTAGGTACATGTGTGAAATAATCAGAGATATTGAGAAAGCTGGTCTTAGAGACAAGGTAAAAATTATAGTTGGAGGAGCAGCTACTACAAAGGAGTTTGCTGAAAAAATCGGTGCTGATGGATGGTCTGCTAATGCTATCGAAGCAGTCAAGCTCGTGAACAAGTTATCGGCTGAAAAGGATGAAGCACATGAATAAGTGTAGGAAAATAAAAGTATTAGTAAAGGGATGGGGAGAGCTAAGTGGTTGTAGAGGAGATAATCTAGGAAAGCTTCTCTCATCTAATGGAATACTTCCTCTGCCATGTGGTGGTAGAGGTTTATGTGGTTTATGTCGTGTTAAAATTCTTGCTGGAGAAACCAATGAGTTAACTATTTATGAAAAAATACATGGGATAAAGAAGCCTTGGAGATTAGCGTGCCGTGTCACCGTATATGATGATTTAATTGTTGAAGTTCCGAAGATCTCTGAGATAAAACCTGTTATATATACATTGAACATTCCTATTAAGAATCCAGATCCTTTGATCAAAGAAATACATAGTTATAAAGAGATACAGAAAGAGACTTTCTTGTATAAACAAGAACATCCTAATTCTCTTCATACATTATTGTTTAATGAGAAAATAATTATGACTTCTCCTGTTAAAGTAAGGAAGATCCTTTTGGTCGATCTGGGTACTACTAAGATAGCTTATCAAGTTATTGATTTAAAAGGTAATATGATTATTGAAGACGTATTAATTAATCCATTAGTAAGATATGGTTCTGACATAATAACACGTATGTCTTATATACTCGATGATCCCGGTAAGCTTGTTGAAATGATGAATGATCTCCATACTGGTATCGAGAAACTGGCTAGAGAATACAATGTGTGCTTTATACTATTAGCTGGAAACAGCGTAATGGAACACATATATCTTGGTCTAAGTATTAAGTCTTTAGCTGTCAAACCGTATAAACCAGTACTATACGGCCCCTTCATAATATATACGGGTTCTTATCCAACACTTGTAGCCCCTATTATCGAGGGATTTGTGGGGGGCGATGCATATAGCGAATTAATTGCTTCACTTTATATGAATATGTCAAAGCCTTACCTAATAATAGATCTGGGGACAAATACTGAAGTTATGTTGGTGACTGAAGACAAAATATATGTAACAAGTACACCTGCAGGACCAGCTTTTGAAGGGTTTATTTCCAGGGGATCACATATTGCATTTGGAGGTATAACTCGTGTATGGATAAAAGAAATTGTTGATGAAAAACCTGTATTTAGTTATTCATATATTGGTTCTCCTCAGGGATTACTTGGAGCTGGCATTTTATCGCTCGTAGCTTCTTTATATGCTAAAGGCTTCATCAATAAGAGCGGGAGGTTTGTCAAAGGCTACGCTAACACCGACTCCGGTAAAGCCTTTATAATTGATCATAAGAACAATGTTTTGTTTACTCAAAGAGATCTTCGTGAGTTTCAAAAAGCGTATGCAGCTGTTAAGTCTGCTTGGAGAATATTATTGAACAAAGCAGGTGTTAATAGAGAGGATTTGAAATACGTTATCATTTCTGGAAGTTTTGGTTCTGCTCTATCACCTAAGGATCTTATTGTATTGGGCATGGTTCCTCTAAAGGATGAAGAGAGAATAGTTATTAGTGGCAACCTTGTCTTGTTAGGGTTAAAGATTATAGCTTTGAATAGGGATTACTACTCGAAATATAATGAAATACGAGGAAAATTATACCATATTAATCTAGCTGATGAACCCAATTATATGGATGTATGGGTTAAAGAACTCCATTTTAACTCTTAGCAAAAATCCTCTGTATGTTTTTAAAGTATTTTCTTAATGGATGGTCTCTGCCTATTTTAGTGCCTTGTCTTTTCCAAATATATCCTAGAAGAGAATCAACTAGTGCAACTGATGGAGCAATGTATTTTATTCTACTAACTGGTCCATACATTATGTAGTCACTCCCCATTATTCTTAGGAAAGAAGCTACTGTTCCGTGAATGACATGCATTTGTTCTACTCCTACTTTCTTCTTACTAATGGGTCCGAGAGCATTAGCTGGTGCGCATCCCGCGGGGTATCCATAGAGTTTTTTGACTAAGTACACGGTTTCTCCGCTTAGAGCAATACTTGCGGGATCTATTACGACGGCATCTACTAGGATGTTCTTAACACCTGCTTTCTCTGCAAGAGGCAATAGCTTTTCATTAATTAAGGAGAGCCTATTTTCGGGATCCATGGATCTCAGCGGGTCTTTCGGATCGAAAGCCATTATAACAGCTGTTTCTATCCCACTATTTCGTATTGCTTCGATTTCTTCTTCGGGGCTATCTATGTATAGCCCATTCGCGATAACTCTTTTACTAATTCCTAGAGTTTCGGCGACTATGTAGCTCTTAGCCCTTATCATCGGATCGGGCGAGTCTAGGAATAATGGGATATCATATTCTGAGACAAAGGACATGATATTCTCCACGCTTTCCATACTTGGCAAAACTACGTCTAGACCAAATACTAATCCATGGTCACTAGCTATATTGATGGCTTCCTCAATCTTCTTCTTAACCTGTTGTTTATCAAATTCCCCTTTTTCATTTAAGAGGATCTTGTCTCCCAGGTAGAAAATAGAGCCTATTAACCAGGCAGGGTTTTCTCCAGGAAGGCCTCCTAACATGTGTTTCCCTATTCTTATCTTTACTTGCCCAGTCCATGTATCGTACATAGTGCTTATTCACCCAAGAAAATAATGATTTATTTCAACATATTATGTGAATAGGAGAAAATATCTTATATCACAAGTTTTCTCATCAGCATTCGTTCCCTCAAGCATCGCCCCATTTAAAGGGGCTTCCCCAAAGACCAATTTTCATCATCGAATAATGGATCGGCGGAGTGGGCTATTACATCCCCCTGTTTATTCGGGGTTTACGAGTGCGTAACTTCCTCATCTCCTTTTTCAAAATATGCTTATGGAGTCAGAAATAACTTACTATGATTGAATCTGCTTGTCTTACACTATTTTTCTAACTAATTTATCAAAGTATTTTGTGTATACAATTAGGAATATAATTCCTCTTATGTAGACATCTATGAACATTGATAGCCAGGGACCAAGTACTCCGAGATAGTTTACTAGTATCAGTGATGGTATTATTCGTGTAAAGTAAAGGCACCCAGCATTAATAAATAGTGGTATTCTCGTATTACCTGCTCCTCTAATAGCTCCACCTATGATCA
>JAGGVR010000128.1 GCA_021157925.1 Staphylothermus sp.
AGTAATGGGTATAAACACTACTCTTGGAGAGGTCGTAGCCAATGGAATAGCCTATTACCTAATGAATACAAGGTGGTTCTCTGGTTCATCATTTGATTACGAGATAATATTATCAGAGATCATGAAGCTATCATTGCTTGGGGACCCGTTCCTAGCGTTACCTGTGCCAAATGAAAAAATTGAGAAAGCAGCCATACTAAAAATAGATAATATAAACCCGGTAGGCTACTTAGATGCAGAAATAATATTCTCCTTCGGTATGGGACAGGTACCGCTATATAGACCAAATAGTATTGGAAGAATCCAATTATTGGGCATGGGTACCTCAGATGTTGGAGTAGTTGTCAATAAGATTATTGGAACACCTTATAGTTTGACCACTCACATCCTAGTATCAACAAATAAAACTTCAATAAAGAACGGCATAGGTCTATATGAGGAATTCTTCACACCCATGAAGAGCGGAAAAGTTCTGATTAAATTCATAATTCCTGGATGGGGTGAAGCAAGACTACTAGCAACATCTGCTGGTTTAATCATATCTCCAGAAAGAGTGGCTATGGGCGGTGTAGTTAATATTCTAGGATACGGCTTAGACCTATTAGGATATGTGTCCTCACTAGACCTATATATTGGTGGTAGATTTATATCAAGAGTACCGATCAATACTACGAGCGGATTCTTAAACTGGACATTAGCACTGCCATATCTAATGCCAGGAACATATACAGTGTTTCTAAGTATGCCATCAACTTATTATTACTCGCCAGATATAGGCCAGTTATTGAAGCTATTGTCTGGAAACATAACAGTATATTCAACTGGTGAAATAAATGTCAAGCTAATAGCTCCTTCAATAGTGAAGACCGGAGAAGACGTATCAGCGATCATAGTAACGTTGTATAATGGTGAATTTAGAGACACTAAGCTGAGCATTCAGGTAACAAGTCCTAGTGGAAGCGATGTAAGCTATGATCTGAAGAAACTCAGTGAAGGAACATATCTATTAATATTTAAAGCAGACGAGAAAGGAGTATATAAGATAACAGTTGAAGCAGCCAACGATACGCAATTATTATCACTAAAGGGGTATAATGGAAAAGTATTGGTAGTGATAGACGATCTCTATGAACTAGGATCATTGATTAAAACCTCGGCGGAAGATCTAAGAAATCTTGTACTGCTCCTAAACACTACATTATCAAATAGACTAAGTGATATGATAAATGATATCAAGATTATAGGAGATGAAATAGCTGTAATCGATACAAAGCTTGGTGAGGTCAAGGGCGTTATAGAAGAAGTAAACGATAAGGTCATGGTGATTAATACGAGTGTAGGAAAACTCTTCATTAGAATAGACCAGTTAAGCGATGACGTGAAGAAAGAGATCACGCAGTTACAAGACAATTTATCAACAGCTATTGATTCGGCGAAAAACGAGATAACTACAAGCATAACAGAATCACTTTACTCGCTGAAGTCAGACTTATCCTTAAAGATAGAAGACGAATCAAGCAAAATAATAACACACGTGGATGATCAATATAGTCAATTAAAGAACAATGCAGTAATAGTAGAGGCAATGATTGGTGTCTTATATTTATTGACTATTATCTTGGGAGGATTAACACTAAAATCTGTAAGCAGGAAAGGATAAAGAATAAAAATAATCCTTTTTTAAACACATCATACATCTATTCTTGAATAGGTCATATTATTTTGGAGGATTATTACTTTAGTTAGGTGTATTATTTTGATCTATGTGTGGATTATAGATAATAAATTGGCACAGGGATCTTTTCCAAGCTATTCATTGATTAGTGATTATGCTGAAGTATTTGATGCGTTTGTTGTACTTGTAATGCCTCATGAGATTCCTGGAGGACCTGATTATTATCTCGAATTATTAAGTAGCTATGGTTTAGAAGTATATTATGCGCCTACTCCTGACTTGCATCCTGTGGAACTCTTAGTTCTTTACGACATCTCTCTGTTTATAGACAATATATTGAATAAGAGAGGCGGGAAAGTTTTTGTACATTGTATGGGAGGTATTGGTAGAAGTGGAACGGTTACAGCGGCTTATTTAATTTATTCTGGTAAGTCTCTCCTCGATGCAATAAATACTATTAGGAGCAAGGTTGTTGGTGCTGTTGAAGTTTTTGGTCAGTGGAGGATTCTTGAAGACTATTATACTCTTTATAAAAATGCAAGTAAATCAATACTGGATACTATAGTGAAATCTCATAGAGCTTTTATGGATGAGAATAGCTTGAAACATGTATCTAAAATCATACAGTTATCGATAGAATTAGCTGAAGCACTAGATATTAGTATTCAACATGATAACCTTATATTAACTAGCTTTCTCTACGAGATTTTACGTGAAAATAAGAACAAGATCAATCTCTTTGAAAAGTATTTGGGTAAACCGATCAATGAAAAGATTGTTGACGATGCTACAGTGCTTTTAGAGAACGTTTCTTCGGGTAGTATTAAGTTGAATGATCTAGATGATCATGTATTATTAATGTACTTATCAATGATTCTTGATTATTATCGTGATCAAAGAGTTGTAGTAACGGAGCATAGCATACTAGGCGATAAGCTCGTTATTACACTGTATTGTGATTACGACTGTTCAAAGCTTATAGAAATATCTGTACCAATTATAAGAGAATTGGAGAAACGGAAAGGAGTAAAGATATCATTAATTGGGCAATCATATCTGGAATCTATATGATCTTGTGGAGGTCCGTGCCCGCTTACTGGCTAGGACATGCCATCGCCCCTCTAGCGGGGCTATTTTCCCGGGTTCTTCTTCATCCCTCAATTACATTTAAAGTGTAAGGTATAATTTATATATTAACTCATTAATTGGTTGTTTTCTCGAGGATTTTCTTTATTGGTTTAATGAATATGTGGACTGTATATAGTGCTACTTGTACTAGTAAGTACTTTATTCCTTGTAGTAGACCCTCTTTTTGCGTTATTTCAGCTAGTTTAATCCAGTCTATTTTTGCTACTAGATAAGTTAGATAGAGTGTTAAGACTAATAGGACTGGGACGGTGACATATTCCGGATAAGACGTTGTTGATTCAAATAGCCATGCAACGGAACTTCCGAAGTATACAGCTAGAAAGGTGATTATTGTTTTTCCTATTAAGAGTGCAATAAAGTATCTCTTTAAATCATACTTCATTGCTCCAAGGGGGACATAAAGTATATCGTCTGGAAGAGGCAAAGCTGCAAATAGTAATACTGCTATGAAGGCTGAGTTTTTGAATAATTTTGTGAAAAACTCCATGTTCCGTAATGTTTGATCTGGAAGAATTCTTCTCAGTCCAAACCCAAAATAATATACAATAAGTTTTCCCACAGTTGCACCTAGTCCTCCCGCCAGAGCTATCCATATATCCATTAATGGATCCTTTAATATACCCGCATATATGATTACAAAGATTAAATAAGGAATTGTCGAATAAGGTATCGCGTTTCCGAGCAGAGATACTATAAATACTCCTAGAATTCCATATTGGTCTATGAGCCATTTAAGATTATCTAAAAACCCCAATTTCTGTTAGCACCACTTTACTACATTTTATTTGTTCCTGTTTGTCTTTCTTGTATTTCACGCTAGGTTTTTTATGGTTTATTTGATTATATTAATATTATGAGAGATGTGTTAGGATAACCTAACAATTGGTGATGAGCAATGATGCAGACAACACTAGAAATGCTGCCACCAGGAAGAAAAGCAAAAATAATCGGATATATAGGTGGCGGAGGATGGACATATAGAATGTATCAAATGGGACTAACTCCCGGAGCAATTGTTGAAGTATTAGTAAACTATGGAAGAGGACCACTAATAATACGCGTCATGGGAGTGGAAATAGCAATAGGAAGAGGTATTGCTAGAAGAATAATCGTACAACCACTTTAAACAAAATAAACACAAACAAGAGCTCCTTATAATAATCCCTTATACTCGTAAGCTCAGAAAAATAAGGGGTGTGATCTTGAAAAAATATATAGAAGTAGGAGTACTTGGCCAGCCCAATGTGGGTAAATCTACACTATTCAACATATTAACAGGTAAAAAAGTACATGTAGCTAACTGGCCTGGAGTAACTGTGGAGATACATGAGGGTGAAAGAACCCACAGAGGGCGCATCATAAAGTTTGTTGATCTTCCTGGAATATATGGTTTTTCGACAACAACTGTGGAGGAGAGAATTGCTAGGAAATATATCCTTAGCAAGCAACCAGATGTTGTCTTAGTGCTTGTTGATGGGCTTAATCTTGAGAGAACAATGTATCTCCTTGTACAAACACTTGAAATAACACCGAAAGTAGTAGTGGCTATTACTAAGTATGATGCTGTACATGCTCATGGAATACACATAAATTATAAGGCATTAGAACACAAGCTAGGGGTGCCCGTAGTACCTGTTTCATCAGTATCAATGATCGGTATCGGGGATCTCTTAGACGCAATAATCGATGTAGCTGAGGGTAGAAGGGGGAGAAAGGCACCATTAAAAGTTGATTATAAAGAACTAAATACGTTCATCGAGTCAGTGATGAGCATTCTTAGAAAACTTGATACCTCAAAAATAGGTTTTCCTAAGAGATGGATGGCTATAAGACTACTAGAGGGAGATCCGGAAATAGAGGATCTTGTAAAAAGAAAGCTCGGAGAAGAAGCACTGAATGAAATTATTAGAATTAGGGAAGAAATTAAGAAAATATACAATAGAGAACCATCAGAACTATTCCCAACTAGAAGATTTGAATATATCAATGTACTATTAAAAGGAATAGTTATTAGAGCATCTATTGAACCTTCTCGTAAAACAATTCTTACGAAATACTTTTATCACCCAGTTCTTGGACCAACAATAAGTATACTAATACTATTAGCTATATTCGTTATAGCATTTACTATAAATACCGGTTTTCCTCTCAATATCATACTCTCGGATCTTGGTTATCATGATCTAGCTGAAGCTGTAGAAGAATACAGTATTGGTGGATTAATGGAAAAAGTATTCTCGGGTTTGAGCGATTACTTATACAACGTAATGGGTGAATCAACGTTCTCCCACTTATTAATAGATGGTATTATTGGAGGAGTTGGAGCGGTCTTAGTTTTCCTACCACTCATAATGATCGTAGCATTAATGTTAGCCATACTCGAAGACAGCGGTCTTGCACCAAGAATAGCTGTAGGTATGCATGGATTACTTGTTAAAATCGGTGTTTCTGGACACGCCATATTCCCTATGACCCTAGGGCTTGGATGTAATGTCCCTGCAATAATGGCTACAAGAGCCATTCCGAGTTTTAGGGAGAGGATTAGGCTTATAATAACTCTTCCATTTATACCCTGCCAAGCAAGACTGGTCATAGTATTAGCATTTGCATCAGCTTTAACAGGGTTTAATGGTGCACTACTAATACTATATGGGTACTTAATGGCTTTCATAGCATTCTCAATAATCAATAGATTGCTTTACGAATATGATAAAAGGAAGGGAAACATTGTAGAGCCAGAAATTCTCTTAGAATTACCACCCGTACATAAACCTATACCAAAAGTTGTTTGGTGGCATGTATGGGATTCCACGAAGCATTTCCTGATAAAAGCAGGAACTATAATATTCTTCTTAGGTATCATAATATGGTTCATGACAAGTTATACGCCAGGACTAAGCTATACAGATGATGTTTCTCAAAGCATAGCTGCAGGAATTGCTAGGGTGTTAGCACCTCTCTTATCCCCGATAAACTTGTCGGGCGATGCTGAATGGATAATCACATTTGCTTTACTCGTAGGGTTCATAGCTAAAGAAGCAGTTATTGAATCATTAACAATAGTTACTGGAGCAGATAGTGCAAGAGAAGCTATTAGATTACTTGGGCTAACCGATCCTCAGATAGCAGCTATAACTGTATTCTCAATACTCTATGTTCCATGCCTTGCAACATTGGCAGTCATATACTCGGAAACAAGGAGCTGGAAAATTGCTTTATTAAACATATTGATAATGATGTCTGTAGCATATATCGGTATGTTGATCACTTATCTTATCGGTCTTATAACATGATCGTTTTGGAAGAGTTAATAAACATCATTCTTTTAATCCAATATTTGTGAATATTTGGTGACAAATATGGCTAGGTATGGTAAACAATTATTGATTCTAATGATCCTATTAGTAATAATAGTGGGGGTCACAGCATTCTATCTAGGAATTCAAAAATCAAAAACAAGTGCACAAATCTACACAACTACAACAACCACTAGAACAACTACGCCGAAAATATATAATCCATACAGTGAAAATGTCAGACAAACAATACAGAATTCTATAAGAATATCAGTATATCATGATAGACTAGTATTTGACAACCTAATAGCTAATAAATACTACGTCTTTACCCATAATGGAGTAAAGCTCTATACAGGATCAAGTCTTGAAGGTCTTCTCAGCGCATTAGAGTATCCAGGTTACTATATAGGAAAGATAAAAATAACAAATCCATCTGAAAAAGTGTTATTGTTAGTAAATTTGTCTATGAGAGGTATCAGTGATTATTCTCTGAAAATTGTTTTTGAAAACGAGGAAACAGGAGCTAAATTAAGCTGGCCCTTGATGAAGACCTCAAATACAACAATTATTAAAATGAACATATCGAGCATAGGAGGAGTTGGAAAATATAGATTGTATTTATTTGGATGGATCTATACTTTAAGCAATGAGGCAATTATTGACTGGTATGTTGATTATAGAGTTCCAGTATCTAAATAAAAATTTTCATGAGTTTTCTTTAATCATTTGATTAAAAATTTCTATATAGCTATACATCATATCCTAACGTCATGTTTAAACAATCGCTAAGGATAAATAATTCTATTCATAATTCATATATCATGACTTGAGCATATTGATTCTGAAGAGGAGTGATAAATATGTCAGCGGCAGACAGGAAATATAGGGTATTATTCATTGATGTAGCCAAGAAAAGGTACTGGATAGAAGACTACAACATAGAGGAAGTCATGGGCCCCATCGAGCTAGGTGTGAAGCTTCATTTAGAAAGATATGCCTCGTGGAAAAAGCCAGTATATGATCCGGATAATGCCTTAGTCATAGGTGCTGGTTTACTAGCAGGCTCTAAGCTCTATGGAGGACATAGACTGGTAGTTGTTTTCAGAAGCCCACTAACTAGAGGAATACACGTAGCTGCTATGGGTGGAGCTGCTTATCAATTCAATATAAATGCTGATGCTTTCGTCATAGAAGGAAAGTCATCAAAACCACTAATATTAAAGATATATGATCCCGGAGACGGGAATGTAGGAGTTGAGTTTCACGAGATAAGCGAGACAGAAGTGATTAATATATGGAGAGAATTTAAGGGGCTCAAAGGAGTATATGCTTTACAAGAATACCTCTCTGAGCAATTCAAAGAATTCTATGAAGAAACAAACGGTAGATCAATTCTAACAGGTCCAGCAGCAAAATACACCAGTCTAGGAGCATTAGCATCAATAACATTGGTTAAGGGCAAAATTGATTGGGGCAGTGAAGAATATGCTGCCAGGGGAGGACCCGGTAGCGTACTTTATAGAGCTCATGGAGTAGTAGCCATCGTATATGGAGGAAAATATGATAGATCTAAGAGGTTCGCGCCGGAGCTAATCGATACCAGTAAAATAAACAAGTTATTCACGGAGATCGCTGGCAAACCATATATTACAATGGTTATAGAAGCTGGTACAAAATATAGATTTAACCCGAAGCTCAATACTGGTGGGACTCTTGGAGGAAACTATCCATCACTAAAGATATATACTCCTATGTTCAATTGGAACATGATCTATCTACCCGTTGAGCTTAGAGAAAAGCTTCACGAATTAATAATGAAGTATATATGGGAACCATTCAACAAAGAAGCTATAGAAACAAAATCGTGGAAAACATGTGGAGAGCCATGCCCACTGGCATGTAAGAAAATCAGACTAGGTAAATACAAATCAGATTATGAACCGTATGAAGGATTCGGGCCCTTCATTGGAATATTTGATATACATGAGGCCCAGAAAGCAGTAGAACTAGCAGATGCATATGGATTTGACGCTATTGAGACAGGACAAGTTGTTGGCTTCGTATTTGATGCGTTAGAGAAAGGATTGCTTAGACCAGAAGAAGTTGGACTAGCCAGAAAACCAGTATTCGACCCGCACGAGTTCAAATTAGAAGATAGCAGGATCAATGCAGAACTGGCTGTTCAGATTCTCGAGAACCTTGCATGGGGTAAGAACCCAGTATTGAAACTAATTGGAGAAAAAGGACTCAGATCAGCAGCTAAAATACTAGATATACTCTACGAAGACAGAATACGAAGCATAGGGACAAGGTTCTCCGACCTACTAGTATATGCTTCATTCGGAGAGGAGGGTCACATAACGCCAAACTATTATTGGACACCAGGCATGGTTGCACCCCTCCCAGTCTTGGGAAGATACTGGACATTATACAAGGGAACATTCCTAGACCCAGAACAATACGCTGAAAAAAGCTTCACGAGAGCGATCAAAGAAATGTGGAGCGACAATGGAGGCTTCTGTAGATTCCATCGTGGATGGCTCGAGAAAACACTGGACAAGATCCTTGAAAGATTCTATGGGATTAAAAACTTAGATGAAAGATATAAAGCATTATACAGAAGAATCATGGAGTATCAAGACCTAGCAAGCGCTAAACCAACATTCTGGGAATCGAAGAAGATCATAGACTACCTAGCTAATGCAGCCAAAGAATACGGAAATGAAGAGTGGGCTTCAAGATTCGCGATAAATAAGGAGAAGGCAGCATATGAATGGTGGAATAGATTCTATAAGAAACTAAACGAGCTTATTTCATCCTAAACTAACTAACATTGGTTTTTTATAATACTTTTAAATAAAGTTGTATCTGTTTCCCTATTACTTAAATTACTTCTATACATGTTTTATCATTCTAACTACATGTTTTTTCATGGGGGAGATAGAGTGTTTAAGATTAAATCATTGTATGATGCTGAAAAACTAGTTCTTGGATCAACGATTATGGGTACAGGAGGTGGGGGGAAGTCCAGAAACAGGATTAAAGATTTTGAAGGAGATAATTGATCGTGAAGAATATGTTGAAGTCATAGATATTGGTGAAGCTCCTAGGGATAAACTAATAGTGACAATGTACTTTATAGGATCAATGGCTTCAAAAGAAAAAGTCACAAGTATTAAGAACACAATAAATGATCCCATAATTTATGCTTTTGAAAAGTATTCGGAGTTTCTAGGAGAGGAAATAGGCGCACTAATTCCCGTAGAACTGGGTGGGCCGAATACTCCTATTGTTATGAAGATAGCCTCTAGACTCAATCTCCCCGTCATCGATGGTGATCTTGCGGGGAGAGCTGTTCTTGAACTTCACCAATGCAGTGTACTTGTATTTGGAGGAAAATTATCCCGCTCCATAATAGTTAAATAGTTACTGATACAGGAAATGTAGTATTTGTAAAAGAGTATGCAAGTATTGATGACTACGAGTATTTAGCGAGGATACTATCAACACGAAGTAATGGAACAACAGTAATAGCTGATACACCAATGAGTTATGAGCTAGCAAGTAAAGCAATTATTAAGAACACTATTTCTCTATGTATGAAGCTAGGAAACGAAGTTATCGAAGCTAGAAATAAAGGATATGATCCCGTAGAAAGAATAATCAAGGTACTTAACGGCTGGATCATATTCGAGGGAATAGTTAAGAAGACCACGCTTGAGGATAAAATGGATTCTTAACGGGAGAAATAATCCTAGAGGGAATTAGAAAGTATAAGGGTCACACTCTCAAATCATGGATAAAAAACGAACATATAATGGTATGGGTTCGCCTCTTTATGTGTTTTTATATGTTTTGGTCATTGGTTCATTCTTGTTCCTTCTCGGTCGGTCTGTTTTCATCCGTCCTCGAGGAGGCGTTCACCGCCGACCCTAGACGACGACACATCTAAATATGATGTAGACCAGACAAGAATAAAAAACATAACCCATCACAAAGAAACACATAAAAACACTACGGCTAGACGTCCAACCAATAGTTATGCCTCCCGACCTCTTCATCCTCTTAGAGAAGGATGGAACACCTGTTATTAATTCTAAGATAAAGCCGGGTATGCATGTACTAGGGATAGCAGCAAAAGCTCCTAGCATATGGAGAACTCCTATAGGATTAGAACTCTTTGGTTCAAGACACTTCGGGTTTAATTACGATTATATCCCAGTTGAGGAATTAATTACAAAGGTATTGAGGAAATTAATTAAATAAGTGATGATATAATGAAAAAGGTTTTAATCATTACCAGTAGAAAAGCTTATCCGATGCTTCTAGAAGCCGTGAAAGAAATAGAACAGCAACTTGGTAGAGAATATGACATAACCATCAAGGATCTACCTATAGACGTCATAGCTCTAGCTACAAGAGAATTCTTGAAACATCATTTAATAAAACTCGACTTATCTAGTTATGACTATGTAGTTATACCTGGAACTGTAAAACATGATCTCAGAAGATTATCCGAAGAAATAGGAGTCAAAATAATTAAGTCTCCAACAAGGATCTCTTTGCTAAAAACAATGTTCCTAATTGGACTAGAAAAATTTTCCCCTAGTATCTCGGGTGATGAAGTAATTAAGAAAAATCTAGCAATACTTCTCGATAAAGCTTATTCATACTATGCGAGGATCTCGAAGGGAGTCAAAGTAGGAGATCTTGTTATTCCATTTAATCCACCGCCCTTTATAGTTGGATTTTATCTTGACCATAAATGGATGGGGAGATGGATTAAGAAATATATTCAAAAATATAGGCCTCACATACTATATATACCTAGTGACTCGTTTGAATTCATACAAAACTATATTGAGCTAGACAATTACATTTTAGCAATTCCAACTGATTTGATTAAGGTTGAAGATATCGGTGATAGGGCAAAGATATTATATGGATTATCGCCTAGCCAGATCCGCGACTATATGGGTTTAGACTATATTTTACAAGTAAATATAAGTGATCCTGCAGAAATAGAGAAAATTATGGGGGATTGGGGAGAATCGGCAAATATTATATATAATCTAGTTATTCCTAGTACAAAGAATATACTCAAAACACTATATGGGATAAAACACTATAATAAAGCAGTAATATCAACATGGATAACAAGCATATCATCCCTCTTTGATATCGATAGTCATTCTCTACACGCTTTCTTAATGGAGTTATTCAGAGAAGCAGGAATAAGTTTAGTGATAGTAGCCGAGTTCGAGGAAAAACTTTTCTGGAGCCTAAGGGAAGTCATGGTTTCAAAAGATTTGATCACTCTTTCTACTTATTTAGGGACGGAGCCAAGAGATCTTGGATTAGATCTATTGTATGTCAAGGATAAGGAATACTATGATATTGATCTAGGCATGGTTGATAAAGTGATAATAGCAGAAGATGAGATTAATGAACCCTATAAATACAAACTGGATCCCCTGGGAATATTTAAGATCAAGGTAAATCATCGCGAAGAATACATTGAGACATTATACATTGGTAGAAAAGGAAGAATCCTTATAAAAGGTAAAACTGAGGAAGCTATTAGGAGAATAATTCTGAGAGAAAAATTGATATCATTAATAAGTCATGCATTCTATTTGGGCAAAGAACTCGGGAAAGCCGAGGAAGCATTAAGAATAGGAAAGAACTATGAACAGGAAAAACCATTGCTTAGAAAACCAGAAACTTTAAAGAGTAAGTAAAAGTAATTGTCCAATAACTTTGTTTTAACAATGCTAAGAAATTATTATTAACTTTATTGACTAATAAAATAGGTCTAGGTGTTTAGTTAATTGTTTATAGATAGATACGGTAGACCCGTAGATCAGATGAGAATAAGCGTTACTCTAAGATGTAATCATTCATGCATATTTTGTCACAGAGAAGGAATTAACGGTATGGAGCATAGAGAACTAACAGCTGATGATTGGGGATTCGTTGCTAAAGTATCCGTTAAAAATGATATTAAATACTATAAGTTAACTGGCGGCGAACCACTTATTAGAAATGATATTGTTGAAATTGTTCATAATATTCGAAAAGCGGGTGGAACAGTATCAATAACAACAAATGGTTCATTACTGAGTATTTATGCCAGGAGACTTGCTGAAGAGAAAATTGATCATATTAATGTTAGTTTACATTCTTTGAAAAATGATATTTTTAGAAAAATAACTAGAGGGAATTTAGAAAGAGTCTTAGAGGGAATAGATACAGCCCTAAATTATGGAATAAAATTAAAGCTAGACTATGTTGTACTAACATATAATTCTAATGAATTCATTGATATAATTAATTTTGCAGAATCCAAAGGCATTGATCTAAATATTATCGAATTAATACCATTGGGGCTTTCAAAGAATGAATACTATAAACTACATCTTCCACTAGATAAGATTATTGAATATCTTGAAAAAGAGAGTGTGGCGAAAAAAGTAAGAGAATTCCAGACACGCCCAGTCTACATAATGTCTAGCGGGATTAAAATAACAGTGATTAAAGGTTGGTGTAACCCCGAATTATGTATGAGATGTACTCGTATAAGAATGACTCCGGATGGGAAGATTAAAACATGTTTGTTCCGGAATGATCAATTAGTTGATGCTTGGAGAGAAATCAAGAATAGAGACGAGAAAGGTTTTGAAAAAGCATTAAAGAAGGCTGTAGAGCTTAGAGAACCGTTTTTCAAGGCTAAAAATAATTGTATATATCTTAGATGAGAAGTAGTTTCATTAATGCCAACCCGTATTATGTGAGGTGTTATTCTTTGTCCATGGTAGATATAACTAGTAAGAAAATTGTATATAGAGAGGCTGTTGCTGAAGGTGTAATAAGACTTAAACCAGAAACAATTAAACGGATAAAAGAGGGGAAAGTCGAGAAAGGAGACGTATTAATGATATCTAGCATTGTTGCTATTCAAGCAGTTAAGAAAACCCCTGAATTAATCCCTCTATGTCACAATATACCCATTACTAATGTTAAGACTGAATACGAGTTTATTGGTGAGGACAAGATCAAGGTTAGAGTCAGAGTTAAGACAACTGCTAAAACAGGGGTTGAAATGGAGGCTTTGATGGGTGTATCTTTAGCACTCCTAAACATCTGGGATATGGTTAAAAAATATGAGAAAGATGACAAAGGACAATATCCTGATACATGGATAGAGTATATTAGAGTTGTTGAGAAAATAAAGAAGGAGACGTGATGAAGGCATCCTAGACCGAAAAAGAAACATGTGGACGGTCGCGGGGCTGATTCGGATCAGCGTATTATATTCTCATTATCTTTCTTTATTGTCTTTCATATACGATCGTTCCGTTCACTATAGTGTATTCGACTTCGAGGTTTTCCTTGTTAAGTACTACTAGGTCTCCTTTGAATCCTGGTTTGATCTCGCCTATTCTTAGTTTTTGATAAACACCTATGCTTTTAGCAGGCGTGATCGTCGCCATGGTGACGGCGTCTTTTAAGCTTATACCTTTTCTTACGAGATTCTTGACAGCTTTATCCATGGTAAGTGTCGATCCTGCCAATGTATTTGTACCCGCTATTCTTGGAATTCCATCTTTTACTTCAACTCTTAGTCCTCCCAAAGAATATTCTCCATCCGGTAACATTGTAGCACTAATACTATCCGTTATTAATACCACTCTGTTGTTCCCAACATATTCAATTGTAAATAAAACCATTTCTGGAGATACATGTATGTAGTCACTGATTAGTTCTAAAAACACACTGCTATGCCTTAAAAGCGCTATTACTAGTCCTGGTTTACGATGATGAATTGATGGCATAGCATTATAGAGATGTGTGGCCTTCCTAGCACCAAGTAGTATCGCTTTTGCTGCTGTTTCATAATCAGAAACCGAGTGTCCAAGTGATACAACAATGTCTTTCCGGCTGAGATACTTTATTAGATCCAATGCTCCATTAATTTCGGGAGCCAAAGTTATCTGAACAATATTGTTCCGAGAAACTTTAATATACTCTTCTACCTCTTCAATATTTGCTTTTCTAATATATTCTGGGTTTTGTGCTCCTTTCTTTTCCTTACTTATATAGGGTCCCTCAAGATGTATTCCAAGCATCCTAGCTCCATATACTGGATCCCACCTGTTCATTGCTTCTACGATATTTTTACATGCTCTAATTATCTGTTCATGTGATAGACTCACTGTTGATGGTAGGATAGCTGTTGTTCCATGACGAGTTATTTCTTTAGCCCATTTAAGTATGTCAGGTGCTGGGGAATAACTTGCATCTACTCCCTTATATCCATGAGTGTGTGTATCTATGAATCCTGGTACAACAAAATTATTTTTAATATTAATTATTGTTCCAGTTTTTTCTCTGGGCTCTCCTATCCCTAAGTCTACGATTTCCCCGTTCTTAATAACAATGTATCCATTTTCTATATAGTAATGGGGGGTAAGGATCTTTCCATCAACTATCGTAATGTCAGCCAATGCTTATTCACCTTTTTAAAAGAGCGATAGGGTACACTAGTGTGTATCTATTTGTTTGGAAAATTTTAAGTAGTTATGTAATAATCGTTTGAAGCATTGTAAGTAAGCCACAGTTATAACTTATATGGATAATATAATGTTGATGAATAGCCTTATTATTGGTGGGGGTATGTGGGAGGTATATTTGGTATAATTTATAGAGACACTGTTCCTAAAGGGGCGTTGTTGGAGGGTTTGAGAAGGCTACTATATAGAGGATATGATGGAGCCGGATATGCTTATCTTGATAAGGAAGGTAAGTTAGTAATTAGGAAGGCTCCTGGTCATTTAGAAGAAGTTGCTAAGAAAATAGATTTTGTAAATATACCTTCGGATATTGTCTTAGGGCATACAAGATATGCCAGTCGCGGATGGCCTGTTATTGAGAACACTCATCCTTTGAGTGATTGTAAGAACAAGGTCGCAGTTGTAGGAGATGGTTTCATTGAGAACTATGAAGAGGTGAAGAAAGAACTCAGTATGAGAGGGCACATATTTACATCTAGGACGGATATGGAGATATATGCTCATATCATAGAAGAAGCTGTTGAGCAGGGGGCCGAGAACATAGTAAAACAACTTATAACTTACTCACGTATACTTAATGGAACTTTTGCAATAGCGTCACTCATTAGTGGTATTAAGAAGCTATATGTTATTCATAAGGGTCAACCACTTGTTATTGGGTTAAAACATGGTGAAGACTGTGTTTATTTGTCAAGTGATATTCCAAGCCTATATGGTTTTGCTGATGAAGCGATTATATTGAATGAAAATAGTGTTGCAGAAATAGGTCTAGAAGAAATAAGGATTTACGATATAGCTTCTGGACAACAAATACCACTTAATCAATTGATGCGCAAAAGAGTAAAGTACCCTGTAGAAGTTGTTGGTAAAGCAGGTTACCCACACTACATGTTGAAGGAAATCATGGAAATACCAGATGCTATTATTAGGACAACCTACTCAATAATGGAGAAATATCTTAGGCTAGCCTCCATGATAATATATGGTGCTAAAAATGTCTACATCATAGCTAATGGAACAAGTCTTCATGCAGGATATGTTGCATCATACTACTTTGCTGAAATGGCTGGTTTAAACGTCAATGTTGTAAGCTCAGCTGAATTCCCATACTATGCACTAGAAAATGTTTCAACAGGAACAGTTCTTATAGCAATCAGCCAGAGTGGTGAAACAAGCGACGTTATTAATAGTGTTAAATTAGCTAAACAAAGAGGAGCAGTAATAGTGGGTGTGACCAATGTTGTTGGTTCTCGTCTAACACTAGAGTCAAATGTCTACTTACCAATAGGTGCTGGGCCCGAAATCGCTGTTCCAGCTACAAAGACTTTTGTTTCAACACTAGTAGCGATGGCGATGTTAAGTGGATACACAGGACTATATTCTGGTAATATGAGTCGGAACGAGTACGAAGAACTAGTTAAGAGCATAAGAAATCATGCCGAAGTATTGAGAAGAGAAATATCAAGATATTCGGAGAAAGCGAAGCTTCTCTCGGAAAAACTATATGGTTGGAAAGACCTATATGTAGTTGGAAGCGGCATTAATTACCCAATTGCTTTAGAAGCAGCTCTCAAGCTAAAAGAAGCATCAATAATTCATTCTGAAGGAGTACAGCTTGGCGAATTAAGACATGGACCAATGGTTTTGGTGAAGAAGAACTATCCCGTTATAGTGATTAAGCCTGTGGAAGAGCAAGCTGTAGAGCTATACAATAAAGTTGCTAAAGAAATAATTTCGAGACAAGGACTATTAATAACAGTTTCACAAGACGGGCAAGGATACGGAGAAGTAATCAATGTTATCTCAACACCAAGAGTATTATCCCCAATGACTACAATAATACCCTTACAACTATTAGCTTACCATCTAGGAGTAAGATATGGGCACCCAATAGATACTCCACCAGGACTAGCAAAAGCTATCACAACATAGTGAATATTAAAAACCTTCACCATTGATCTATTAGAGATACGTAATGTTTTTTATCTCCTCTCAGAACCCTATCGATTTGTTCCAAGGTATCACGCCTTATATCTCCTTCTACAAAGTATGGATTACGACTATAAAGTTTAACTAGACTTGTTGTTCTGAGAAACACTTATCTTAGATAAGGTATTTGTGACCTATACTTTAGCGCAAGGTTTCTATTTCACTCCATGGCTCCGGGGAGATGAGCACTTATCCATATAGGTGGCTTAATGTTCCTAGAAGTCATTTTCTCTACAACACTTCCTACTATAGAATTTACTATGAAGCTATTCAGTATCGTTGATACTGGAGAAACCTATATTTCAACCCCTTCGATTTCTAGTACAGCGTCTCCTCTTGGAACATGGTTATTAATAGCTATACTAACTACTTCGAATAAGTGTTTCTTGAAGCTATTTTCGGTTCTAATGATTTACTGTATTGTATAATAGAAGTAATCCCTATAGTTTTAGCATCAACTTGCTTCGAATAAATAGCTACTTCTACTGGGAACTGGTTCACACCACTTGTTGAAACAATTATCACGACATCATTTCCGGATACATCGAGATCCTTGACTATTAATTCACCATATTCCTTGACATTCTCCATCATCGTTGATCTAAACGCGCCACTAGACAAATTAATATCGCTGCCAAGCAAGGGATATACAAGTACTAAGCCGCCAGCTCTGTAAAAGAGTTCTTCACCAGTTATTGATGAGTGACCGGCTCCAAAAACATGTATTATGTCATCATTTACTAGTGATTTAGCTATTATCTCACTAGCTTTACTGATTTTTCCCCTTCGTCTCGAATAATGTCCTCCATAAGCTTTGTTATGATTTCATAGTATTTTCTCATTAAATCCGTATAATGTTCACCAATACGACGAGTTCTTATAGATAAAATATCATTAATATAAATACTTAGCTTATTGTTAGTAAATTAATTATCTTAAGCAGTACATATTGCTATTCAAAAATCTTATTTGGTATAATTAATTATATTCTCAAGAGAAAACTAATACTAATGAGAATAAAGAATAGGTGTTTAAGAGTCTTGGAGAGAGGGTTTGCCTCAATATTTGTTTGTTTACAAGAAGCTGTTAGTGATGCAGTCTCTGAAGTATTTGGAATAAATAAAGAGGATGTAAAGAAGTATTTTGAAGAGAAAAGACTTAAAATATCAAAAACCCCTGATCCATCCGTAGGAGATTATGGTGTTGCGCTTCATTTTCTTTTGCATAAGAATAAAGTTCCTAGACAAGAATGGGATAATATCGGTAATTCTTTGATCAAGTTTATGAAGGAAAAAAGATATATGAATAAATGTTTTGTGAAAAACGCTGTATTCGTAAACGGGTATTTAAACTTCTATATAGATTATATCGAGTTATTCAAACAAATAGTAGATGGAGTATTAGCTGGAAAAATAAAGAGTTACTTGGAAAGCATTGGTAATGGCGAGAAAGTAATAGTTGAGCACACAAGCGCTAACCCAATACACCCGCTCCACATTGGAAGTGGTAGGAATGCTGTTATTGGAAATACTTATGCAAGACTACTAAGTTATCTTGGCTTTAATGTTAGAGAACACTTCTACGTAAACGATATGGGTAGACAAGTAGCTGTCCTAGTATATGGCTACAACATAGTCAAGAAAAATGGAATAAAACCGCCAACAAACATTAAGATTGATCATTGGATGGGAGCAATATATGCCTTAACAAACATACTGATTCAAAAACAAAAGCTTAGGAAAGAGATCAAGAATATTGAAGACGAACTAGAAAAAGAACTCACAACCCTACACGAGAAAACCATAAACGAATTATACAAAATAGACCTATATTCACTAATAGAATTATTTGAAACAACAAAGAACTTATTAAAGAAATTCAATTACAAACACGATCTCGGAGAAGTATTATCCGAGATAACCAATACCTTGGAAAAAGTAGAAAAAGAACTAACAAGCAAGGGATATGGTAAAGTCTGGAAAGAACTGAAAAATAGTTATGATAAAATAAGAGAACTAAGGAGGAAATACAACGAACTATTCTCCGAGTTATCAAACTATACAGCGTCAGAAGACAAGTTATCAAGTATCTACCCGGAAATATATGCTGTATTATCAAGAGAAATAACAGATCCAGAACTAGCCAATGAAACAATTAGAGAATACATGAGAAGATACGAGAACGGAGACGAAGAGATCGGAAAATTATTCAGAGAAGTTTCAGCTATGACATTGGAAGGATTCAAAGAAACTCTCGGTAAACTAGGTATATGGTTCGATTCATTCGATTGGGAAAGCAGTCATAAGATAAGGTCCCTGGCTAGAAAAGTTATAGAAGATGTAGAAAAACTACCCTATGCTAGAAGAGAGGAAGGAGCACTCCTCCTAGACCTTGACCAAGCATCAATCGAGCACAAGTTCATCTCAGAACTATTCGGTAAAGATAAACCAGGTAAATTCATCATTCAGAGAAGCGACGGAACAAGCTTATACACTACAAGAGACGTAGCATACTCTATCTATAAGTTTAAAGAATATGGTGCTAAGAGAGTATACAATGTGATCGCTGTTGAGCAAACACGTGAACAAAAACAGGTGAAAGCAACACTTTATCTTCTAGGTCATAAAGACGAAGCTGAGAAATTAATACACTTCGTGTATGAA
>JAGGVR010000009.1 GCA_021157925.1 Staphylothermus sp.
CCAAAAATATAAGCTGCACCCATAATGATCGATGCAATGACTGAAGCGACAAGCTTTCCTAATACAATTGTTCGTCTGGGTATAGGTTGAGCCAATAAGAGCTCAAAAGCCTTCTCTACCTTCTCCATAGCCATGAAGCTTACAGCATTTGAGGCATTCATTGCAATAACTATGGCTAATAACATTAGAAAACTCATACCAATACTCACTATGGTGTTAAACTCCGTTATGGGCATATAGTTCTTTCCTACCCTCACAATTGTGTTAGTAATTACTCTTTTGCTTAGAAGACTCGGTTTGAGACCATGCTTTGAAATCATTATATCTCTATAGGCGTCCTGAACAGCATCTATAAATGCTTCTACTATTCCTGTTTTTGCAGATACTGTGAATGAAAACTTATTTATGACTACTGTCGAGTTCAATAGGATTGTAGATGTCTTGTTTAATAATAGTGACTCTGTAAAGTTTTCGGGAATGATTATTACTATGCCATATTTGTTCAATCCCTCACTTATAGAAGATACACAATGTGCCCTTCCTCCTAACGTTTTATTAGCATAACTTATTATTTCTCTTGCTAAATCGTTTTTGTCTAAAAGAATAACGCCTATGTTCTGAGTCATCGCTTCTTTCACAGCTTCCTGACTAGCATGACTGAATAATTGTCCTAATCCACCGTAGAATACTATCATTAAAACGATCATTAGTATAAATGCGGGATTCTTGATGAACGCTTTAATTTCTCTAATAAGAATATGTTTAAAAGCCACTAGTATCTAACCTCCTTTGTTACTTTTATGAATACTTCTTCGAGATTTCTACTATTGGTTTTAGCCTTGAGTTCCTCAATATTGCCTTCGGCAATGATTCTGCCCTTATAGATCATCCCTACTCTATGGCATAAGTATTCTACTTCCAACATGTTATGGCTACTAAGTAATACTGTGACACCATATTCTTGATTATATTTCTTTATAAGATTCCTAACATATAGACTCCTTTCAACATCTAGTCCCGTAGTGGGTTCGTCAAGAATTAGTAATTTAGGCTTAGAAGCTAGTACTACACTCAATGCAAGTATTCTTTTCATACCCTTGCTATATCCTCTAATTGGTTTGAATAGTTTAAGGCCTAGATCTGATATTTGAACAGCTTCATCAATAGCTTTTTCGAGTTCTTCTCCTTTAAATCGTAGTGCAAGCATAAATCTAATAAAATCCATTCCAGTTAAATCTCTATAAGCCCCGGCTTCTTCGGGTAAGTAATTGATCATTCTCCTTATCTTTAATGGTTCTTTAGTAACATCTACACCAAAAATATACGCCTTACCACTCGTGGGCTTTATCAGTGTTGCTAATACTCTAAGAGTCGTTGTTTTACCACTACCGTTCGGCCCTATTAATCCATATATTTCACCAGGTTTTACCGTGAAACTCAACCCATCTACTCCAACACTACCCTTCCCATATATCTTTACCAAGTTTTCAACATATACAGCATAATCGTCATACATAATACTTAGCCCTCCTAACACATAGGTTCATTAATAGTCGTTTCATTAATTAGGATAAGTTGTTATTATATATATCTATATATCATTTTATCATATTAGCCGAGCAATCAATTGATCATTTTATGTATTTTCGTTTTCTAGAGAAATTAGTTAATGGAATATTTTCGAAAAGATCAAGAGAAAGTAGTTTAGTTAGTTTTTCTTCATACATCCATACAATTTTTTTCCTTAATTTCCTAGGTAATCTATGCTTTATAAGTACAAGTCTTAAAACGATCGTGTAATACGTTAACTTAATTATAACGTATATGTAGAGGTAGAATAAATAAACAATTGAGCTAGATACTATTCCCAAAATAATATCGAAAAGCATAAAATAATATCTTAGTTTTTCGATTTGTCTATTTCTCATATTTCTCACTTAAACACTTTGTGAGCATATACAACTTCTTATTTGGATATGCCTTACTAGTTACTATTCCAAAATTTTCTAGTATTTTTAATTTCTCAGCTATAATTCTCCTAGATGACTTGCCTCTAAGTGATTTCACACGTCTAGTAATTTCTGAAATACTTAATTCTTCGCATGTTGATAATACCTCGATTATACATTTACTTATGTCATCAAGGAATTCTTTATGACTAGATAAAACTGAATAAAATCTTCTAGAGGCCTCTAGTGCCAAAATAGGTGGAATGCTTAAAATAGACATTAAGTGATAAGCAGTTTTTAATTCTGACGAATCATAACCCATTATTCTAAGCTTTTCCTCAAGAATTGCTAATCTTGTAAGTAAGCTAGTTAAAAGATTCTCTATCCTTTCTAGACGTTTCTCAATATTAGTGGACATATCTTATGCCTCGAACAGATCTTATCATAATGTTTAATATATCAAGAAAAAAATGTTATAATGAAAATCTACTTCATTATAGTTGTTTTTATTTCTTTTCTTTTTCTTGTTTTTCTTTTTCAAATAATATTTTTACATCGGGCTTTGAAAGTCCTCTCCTCTCAGTAAATTGTTTGAATAATTCATTTAGTGATGGTATGGTTTCGATTCTTTTTCTAAAGTACTCTTCTGTGAGCTTTATAGCGATTTCATCCGGTAATCCGCGCGCTTTTAATGATTCGTAGAATTGAGCTACGTCCTCACCGATCTTTTTGCCGCTTATTGTTTCTAGTAACATGTCTAGTATGTCTTTTAGTGAATCCTTTAGCTTGTCAATGAATTTTGCTACTGCGTCTAGTTCTTCTATCTCGCTTATTTGGGTTTTTCCGTGCTCTTCAGTCATTTTATTCACCTGTTTCAAATATTTAGCTGTTCTAGTATTTACAATTGTATTTTCAGAAGTGAACAATGATTATTTGAGAAGTGATCAATGAAAAATACATAGTTTATTCACAGCTCTATATTTGCATGTGCGTTTCTAAGGTCTTCCTCTGTTTTTCCCAACTTATTCATGAGTTCAACTACTACACTATCTAGGAAAACGAGAGAAGTATCTTCAAACAATGTGCCTAGAGGGGCTAGGGGCTCATGTATTCCAAGGATCTGCCTGGCGAAATAGTCTTCCTCCTTGGCTATCTTTGTTCTTCCAGGTACTCTAACTACTATATCAGCTAGTTTACCTAATGGGCTGTCTGGATAAGTTGTTAAGGCAATTACTTTTGCACCAACATGTTTAGCTGCTTCCGCAGCTGTAACGATAAGTCTTGTGCGTCCAGAACCAGATATGGCTATTACTGCGTCTCCTTCTTTGATTCTGGGTACTATTGTCTCGCCTAATACATATACTTGAAACCCAAGGTGTAGGAGTCTCATAGCGAAGGCTTTGCCAACTAAACCACTTCTTCCAGCACCCATTACTAGAATACGTGCTCCTCTATTATAGGCGTCTACTAGTGCCTCGATCATCTTGTTCTTTTCTTCTTCACTAATAATCTCTATAGATCTCATTATGAAAGTAGCTATTTCGATCATAGCGTTACGAGCTAAGCCTTCAACCAAGGCAAAATCATCTCTTTTGTAATCTGCTTAGTACAATTACTTCACATAGTTTATCTAAGTATTAAAATTTTGGACATTGTTTTCAATGGACAGTTGTATTCCTAGTATTACCCCGATCATTATTGAGTTGACATTAGTATTGGTTGGACCAGTAAATACCAGTGCATTAACATTTCTAAGAGCATTATATGCATCGTGTTTTGATAAATATTCTTCAATGTCAATATTCTTATTCATTAATTCATCATAGGTGTATGAATCAACTAGTCCTCCAGCAGCATCTGTCGGTCCATCGGTCCCACCCGTATCTATTGAGAGAAAAGCGGTATTTCTTAATCCTCTAATTTTGCGCGTTATACTTAAGACTACTTCCTGGTTAGGGCCTCCTTTACCAGCCTCTCCTCTAATAGTTACCGTTGTTTCGCCACCACATATTATTACACATGGTTTCTTGAAAGGTCTGTCATGATGATATATTTCATCGATTATAGAGCCGAGAACAAGTCCAGTATCCTTTGCTTCTCCTTCAAGTGCTGTTGTCAATATATATGGTTCTAAACCAAGTTCTCTAGCCTTCTTGGCAGCTGACTCACATGCTAAAGATACCCCTCCAATTATAAAATTATAGACATTAGGTAAGTCTTCTTTCAAGGTTTCTTCTCTTAATCCCTTAATCCCTAGTAATATATGGTTTCTAACACTTTCTGGTATTTTATCCCATAGATCATACCTAGTCAGTATTTTATAGGCATCATAGAACGTAGAAGGATCTTTTACAGTTGGTCCAGAAGCAATTATTTCTAGTTTATCACCAACTACATCTGAGAGAATAAGTGCAATTAATGTGCCTTTTACTTTTTTTAGCTAGTTTTCCACCTTTGACCTTGGATAGGTGTTTTCTAACAATATCTATCTCATGTATTCGAGCCCCACTTTTAAGTAGGAGATTATTAACTTTGATTTTGTCCTGTAGACTAATTCCATCTTCAGGTATAACGAATAATGATGATCCTCCACCACTAATTAAAACAATTAAGATATCTTTCGGACCTATTTTTGATACCATTTCAAGAGCTTGTTGGGCTCCTCGAAGAGAGTTTTCATCTGGTATTGGGTGTCCAGCTTCTATGACTTTGATCTTCTTTAAGGGAAGCCTATACCCATATTTTGTAATAACGAGTCCCTCCACAATTAAATCGCCTAGAATTTCTTCAACAGCTTTAGCCATACTGCAAGAAGCTTTTCCAAAACCTAAAACATATAATTTTCCTTGAAGCTCGAAAGTTCTTCCATGTACAATAATTTTCTTATTTCTTCTGGTCAATGATTTTTTAACAGCAACATAGGGATCAGAGCTTTTCAAAGCTTCTAGCAATATTTCTAAGGCAATTTCCTTAGCTTTAATATCCCCAGACTTTAGGAGTTCCTCTCTATTCAATATATTCATAACCAGCTCCTCCGAATATCATTTTAAACTATACATAGTGTATCAAATTGTATTCATAAATTAATTATTTAAGCCGAATATGACAGAGAATAAAACAGGCCCCGCCTCCTCACACCTCCAGAGACCCCTTATGGGGGATGGATATGAAGGAGGTCGGTCGGGCGGGGTACATTATTTCATTCTAGGATGAAATTTTATCAAATGTGTTCCGTCACAGCTTGGTGCTTTAAAATATTCTGGCCCCAGTCCTTCTCTACAAGTGGCTATTGTTATTTTCTTTGATCGTGCATAGTCTATGATAGGTTTCAAGATCTTTTCGCGAAGTCTTCTATCTAAATACATGTACCCGTGAATACGTTTTCCGTCTATAATGTATAGTTTTTGCCAATACTCTGAATACTCTGGGAAAGCCTCAATCATTCTTTTCAAGTTATCCCATCTAGCCTTATAAGTTGAGACTACTAGGTGTTTTGCACCAGCATCAATAACTTGATCAATTAGTTCTCTTATTGAATAGAAATCATCATTGATTCCAGGGATGATAGGGTCAATTCTCACACCTACAGGTATTTTCGATTTAGCTAGTTGTTCTACAGCTTTTACTCGCTTATCTGGTGTTGGAGCACTTGGTTCTAGGATCCTAGCTATTCTATTGTCTAATGTAGTTATTGTTATCATTACGGCAGATGGCGTCATTAACAATAGATCTATGTCTCTGACAACGATCGATCCCTTAGTTGTTATTAGTGTCTTAATCTTGTGTTCAACAAGTAACTCTAGTGTTTTCCTTGTTAATAATAACCACTCCTCTACAGGAGGATATGGGTCACTACTAGTACTCATCTCAACAACTAAGTTCTTATTGATCCTCTTTAAATCTGATCGAAGGTTTCTTAGAAACATGTTTTTAGGGGTACTTGGCCTTCTACCTATGTATGAAGTAGCATAACAGTATAAGCAGAAATGACTGCACCCAGTATATGGGTGTAAACTATATTTTCTCGGACAAGTACATAAAGGACTTTTCCATGGATCAAATAATCTTATTACTCTTAAATACGGCAATTTTACCTATACCTCGCTGGTCAAAACTAATTTATTATATACATGCATTATAATTAAGTGCGTGCAGTAATACTGGTTAGAAGCAGGGATTATATATGGAATATATTCAGAAGATCTTGGAATATAATGTTAAATGCCCAATTTGTGGTAGAGAACTTAAAGTAGAAGAACACTTATATGATATGCCTCTTGTTGGCAAAGTAATAATATCTAGTGGTAGATGTGATCGTTGTGGTTACAATTGGAGTGATGTTAGATTAGCTGAGAGCAAGGGTCCCCGTAAAATAGTTTATACCGTTGAAAAACCGGGTGATGAAAACGCTATATTGATCAGATCATCTACAGCTGCTATTATAATACCAGAGCTTGGAGTAGAGATTTATCCTGGGCCAGCAGCTATGGGGTTTATAACTACGATTGAAGGGCTTATTATGGATATCATTGAGAAAACAGAATTCTTATGTAGCGAACCCGATGCTCCTGAAAAAGAATGTATAGAGAAACTAGATTTGTTAAGAAAAGCAAGGGACGGACACATTAAGTATACTATTATGCTCCTTGACCCTGAGGGTGTTTCAGCTATTATAAGTGATAAAACCGTTATGATGCCTCTTGAAGAGGATGAGATTAAGAAAATAGAACAACGCTTAGGGCTTCTTGGAGAAAACTCTGAA
>JAGGVR010000142.1 GCA_021157925.1 Staphylothermus sp.
GCCCTTAGTAGAGGACTCACTAATTATCGAACCCGACAAGCTTGTGGAGTATGCCATTAAAACCGGTGTACATGGTTTATGTGCTAGCTTTAATGAACCAACGATTCAGCCAGAATACTTAGTCGATATAGGCTTAGCTTCGAGAGGTAAAAACCTATATTTAACAGTGGTTACCAATGGGTATATGTCATTAAAAACTCTTAAAGCATTATTAGAAGCTGGATATACTGGTTTCAGCATTGATATTAAAGGATGCCCCGAAACATATCATAAATACTTATCAGCAGACCCGACCATTGTTTTAAGAAATGCAAAATACATATTAAATAATGGCGGTCATGTGGAAATAGTATATTTGATGGTGACTGGAGCCAATGACTGGGAAGAGTGTTTTGAATGGATCATAGATAATCATATTAAATACTTAGGTGAAGATGTACCACTACATGTGAACAGATATTATCCCGCGTTCAAGTATTATGAAAAATCAACACCTTTTACAAAACTATTTAATGTATATAATAAGGCTAAGAAGGCTGGGATAAAATATGTTTACATAGGGAATATCTTACAGGAAGAATACCAAGACACTAGATGTCCAAAATGTGGTAAGAAGTTAATAATTAGGAGGAATTATAGAGTAATAAGCTGGAACTTAACACCGGAACATAAATGTCCAAGATGTGGTTATAAAGTAAAAATATTTGGAGAATTTATAGGCTTTTGATCTATCTTCAACTTTTTCTGCGAAGCACCCAAGTAGCTAAATAACCTACTAGGACGCCAAGTATTAGTCCTATGAGCATATAGAGAGCTAACATTTCACTTGGAGTTGTTGTTACTGTAGTTGTGGATATTGATGTATGTGTAGTCGTTACTTGTTGTGTACTAGTTATTATTGTGGTTGAAGTTTTCTCGACTGTACTGGTTATTGTACTTGTCTCGTAGATTGTTGTAGTGACCGTTTGTGTTACGTTCGTAGGCGTCGTGGCGGCTTCCTTGCCAATACCTTCGAGGACGGCTAGTTTCTTGTTTTCGATATCAAAGCTTTTCAGCATGCCATATTGTAGTTCCTTTGTTGGCGCAAGCAGATCCATGATCTTGGGTAATATTCCAGCCAATATTGCTAACTCATATCCTGGAGCGCCAAGAGTCCACTCTGTTGGTTGTGGATTTATTGGTCTTATTTTCTGAGGACCATATCCATCATAGCTTGTTAGAACAACAACATATTTCCATTTATCAATATTTTCTATGTCGGTCAAAAGCTCCTTGTCCACAACAGCTTTAATCGTATTTGTCGTCTCATCAGCATATACTTTGAAGTAATCGTCTTGTACAACAACAGTATCATTGTAATAGTATATTGCAGCTCTTTGTCCTGTTGGAACCGGTTCCGTATCCCATCCAGGAGCTAGAAGCAATGCTATATGCCATTGACTATTTTCTGATATATTCACGTTTAACCCATAGGTGTCCGTTCTTCCAGGGAGATCTGTTGTTGTGTGTATATAGATGTGAACATATTGTAAACAGAATCCATTTGGTCCGCCCCATGGATTATCTCCTAAGTTCTTAACTTTGATTTCAAATGCTACTTTATCGCCTTGGTCTACTACTTTGAATTCCAGTATATCAAATACTCCTGGCTGGAATACACTATTTAATGGGTACTGATATCCTCCCGGCCCATCATCATCTCCTTCAGGGTCTTTCATTTCGAAGACAACTTTTCCAAGGGCTCCAGCTGTTGGTGGAGGTGGTATTTTTAATCTATAAGTGTAGCCAAGTCTTGTAGAATATTCTATTGGTTCAAAGTTCTCATAAACAACTATTGATAGATATACTAGATCACCTGTTAGTAGACCTAAGTAACTCCATGGAACATATACTTCTACTACATCACTTATACCCACCTTGACAGGGTAAAGGTTAATGTATCCTCCATTACCATCTGCCGCATTCACATATCCAGTTCCTTTAACAGGATCTATAAGGATCTCAAAAGCAATAGCATGTCCTGGATCCATTGTGGAGTTTCTTATGAATACATTATATCCTGGATGATATGGGCTTAGGCTACGGCGTGGTGATGATAAATATATTGCTATCTTTACATTATCATTGCTTAGAGCTTCTTTGTTCCAAGGAATAAATACAGCATATAATCCATACCCGTCAACACCTAGGTATGTTGACCTCACGTATGTAGATCCAACTGTTATGTTTAAGCCTTTTTCATCACTTATTTGTTGGCTCCATGCATTGTCTAGTTCACCATCAATCTTTATTGATTCATCTAGGGGTTTAGGTATATAGGAGTTAAGCCATCCCTTAGACTCTCCATCTGGGTAGAAGCTTGCATATAGGTAGCTCGGCGGCTTCAATCCAGCGTATTCATAAGCTCTTCCTAGATATGCTTTAAATAATGGGTCAAATGTTTCCGGAGATCCTCCGCCATCCCATCCATACCACCAGAACCAGTCGCTAGCCTCAGCTTTTAATAAGTACTCGATGCTTTTAGGTGACTTCTTGTATGCATCCAATATCGTTGAAGAATTAAGCGCTCTAAGTACGTCTTCACGTGCTTTCTTCAACCACATCCAAGCAGTATTTTCTTGTCTATCCCCTATCCATATAGAGAGTTCTCCGCCTCCCCATGATCCCTCGGGAATATGTGCTTTTACACTTTTTCTCGGTAACTTAGTATATGCATCCCCATAGTTGTCTCTAGGCATGTCTGATATGTCTATGTTTTTCAATGATAAGTACTCATATGTTTTCAGTGGCAGGGGTGAAGCATAGTTATTATACATGTCGATGAATTCTCCTGGAGTAATTGTTTTAATTATGTTCTCCTTTTGTAGTTCTCCGAGTTTCTGGTATAATGTTTCTAGGAATAGGTCACCGAATTCCTCATAGTTTTCCCATGGATTTTCTCCATCTAGAGCTATTACTAGTAAATGAGGTTTATCATCATTAATACTATTGGCTATGTTGACAATCCTATTACATAAGTCTTCTACTGCGCTTGATGCTGATTGTTTACTGTATTCAAAACTTATTAGATTACTTAGCTCAGTATTTCTAAAGACCACATAGATCCTGTTATTGCTATATTGTATATACCATGCATTGAGATAAGGAGGTGATGACGTGCTTATCCCTGCTTTGCTTAGGAGTGATTGATCAGTAATTGTCCAAGCAATATTTACATTAGTAAATGCTTCTAAAACATATTCATTAACAGCTTGTTCAGCCGGCCATATTCCTTTAGGTGTATAGTTGAATACTTGTTTGAACAACGTGATGCTTTTCTCTACATGTAGTTCTATGTCATCGATCCAGCCGAAATCAGTTATTATAGGTGCTAGTGGGTGACTATAAGGTACTGGTATGAGCTCTATCCTATTTTCACGAGCTAGTTGTCTATATAATGGAATTATCTTCTTCATTATATCGAGCTGTGTCTCTAGTACAAGTTTTAAGTCATCAACTGTGTATTTGGGAGTTGGTGTTTCATATCCTTTTTTCATTAAATTATAAATGTCCGGATATTCTTCTTTTGCAACCAATGGATCGATCCAGTATAGATTAAACATTACTGCAAGATCTATTACTCTTTGATAATACTCGTTATGTGGACCAACAAATCTATTGGTAACACATGCGTATAGTTCTTCATCGGATTTAGCTGCTTCACTGCATACTCTGAAGATTTCCTGAGCTTTGTCTCTTAGGACCTTATATCTTGGTATCTTATTAACGAATCTATTCCAGTTTATGTCGAAGAATCCTCCAGGCATTTTAAGCATATCATATATTTCTTTATTACTGAGTTTTTCGCCCTTAGCTATTTTCCATGATAGGATTTGTCTATAATCCATTAGGTCTTTCTCAATATAATCAATTAATTGTTCTAATAGAGACCCGCTGAAAGTAAAAGTAACTTTAATATCCGGGTACTTGCTGAGAATATACGCCATCTTGTAGTAGTTACCAATACTATGCATTCTAACCCATGGTAATATGAATGCTGATTCGTTCTCATTATAATACCATGGCTGATGATAATGCCATACAAAAGACACATATAAAGGATATTTTCTTTGAGCACTAATCGTTGACAAAGAAGACATAAAGGACCATGTAATTATAATCAATAGTATAATTGTTAATAACTTATGATTCCATGAATTCATAATCACACCTATTCATACACTATTACATGTATAATCTAGTTTATAGAGTCCCCGAGTTTAATTTTTTACTACCCTAGTAAGTAACTATACATACCAACGAGTATTTGCAGAGAGAAAGGAGGAAAAAATTAACTTGTATCGAGTATTGGGGAGAGAAACCATAGGCAAAGGTAGAAAGGGAAAATATATTGTTGAAATAAGCAGGTACTGGCCCAAAAATGTTAGAAGAATATACTTGATTAGTAAATTCACTAATTGGTTCCTCGGTTTCATTCGATTAAGAAAAATAGGTGATAGAGAATATACTGTATTAAAACTATGACTTGGAGAATACTTGTATGGGTTTGTACTTGAAAAGACTTAGAAAATATCATGGATCCCGAAAACAAAGATACTGGATGCATAGGCCTTTTTTATGATACTGATAAAAAATGTTTATCAAAAATAATTGTAAAGTCTCCGAAAAACCCTCTTGAAAACATAGTTCATGATGAAAAGACTCTTCTTTTATACATATTTTAATGATTACTTGATAATCCGGCTTAGAATAGTTAAGGAATTAGAGAATCCTATACTACTACCTAATGATTACGAATATAAACCAGACACAAAATATGGATATGGAATCAATATAACGTATGAATACCATGTAAAAGCAATGATCTGCCACGCACACTAACTTGTGAATTCATCTTAGAGTACGGAAATAGGACTTTAGAATATGGTGAAGAAGGAGTAGGCGAGAACCCCTCCTATATTGTTGTCGATAAGAAGACTATCAAAACAGCGAATGAGCCAAAATGGTGGATAGAGACAGTTTATTATCAAATATTTGTATTTGTAGATAGTTTCGAAATGGGGACCCACGAACGATCCCGAGAAAAGATAAGGAGAACCGTGCCTAGAGAAGGGGGACACTATGGCGGAGACTTAAGAGGGATCATTAATAAATTTGCTCATATTAAAGACCTAGGCGTTGAAACACTGTATTTGACACCAATTTTCATGCATTGAGTTATCATAGATACAATATATGTGATTACTATACAATTGATCCCTACCTTGGCGATTTAAATGACTTCAAAGAACTCGTAGAACTTGTTCATAAAAATGATATAAGAATTATTATCGACGTTCCTCTTCACCATACAGGTTCATGTTTCGAGTACTTCATAAGAGCTATTAGAGGAGTTCAAAAGTATAGGGAATGGTATTGTTTCACCACTGGGAATGATTATGAGGGATTTTTCAATGTCCCTACAATGCCTAAAATAAATCATGATAACATAGAAACATTAAAATATCTTGAAAATGTGCTCAAGTACTGGATTGATCATGGTGTCGATGGTTTTAGAATAGATGTTGGATTAGGAATACTCCATTGGTGGCTTAAAACAATATACCTGAAAATACTTTATTCTTAGGAGAACTATCAGATAACCCAGTATATTATTAAAGAATATTTTGACACATTCATGTATTATTATTGTCGAAAACATGTTTTGTGGACATTAATTGAACGTAGAGAATCATTAAAAGAACTCGTGGAAGCATTGAATTCAATATATCAATATATAGTTCGTTACCTCATTATCAAACAGTGTCACTTTATCACTCTTTAGGAATACTTGATACTCCAAGAATAAAAACAATAGTAAAGGTGATCAAAAAACGCTGAAAATATTGTTCGTATTACTCTTCGTATTACCTGGATCACCAGCTATATGTTATGGTGTCGAAATAGGATTAGGGGAGGCCCTGATCCCGATAATAGAAGACCAATGATCTGGGATAAGAATAGATGGGATCTATATTTACTAGCGCATGTTAAGAAACTAGTAAAACTATATAGAGAACATAAAGCTCTTCAAACAGGTTTCTTTTATTAAGAAATCATTAATGAAAACATATTATTTATTAAAAGATGGTGAAAAGAAAAAATACTTACATAATATAAATTTGGGAAAGCATCCTTCTCTAATAAAGCTGAATAACAATACATATTATTACGACCTATATAATGAGGAAGAGCTGGAAACAGATAATGTTTATCTTGGTGAGAGAGAATCCTTAATGTTAAGAAGGTTTGAGTAATTAATGTATTTAATATATTATTGGGGTTTTAGGTGTATTACTCGTGATTAAGGATATAAGGTATAGAAATACTCTTGTTTTAGCAATCTTAGTAGTGTTACTTATTATCTCGAACTATATGTTTATATCCTTAGCATCTACCCAATCTTTAATTATTAATGAAAACTGGAGACTTTTGCTTGGAAAAGACATGGTTCCACTCGACATTAAAATAGCTGGTCAAACAATCATGGTTCTAGCAATGAATATTGTAGGTAATGAATTAATTATTTATAACGTTTCATTAAGCGGGAAAGTTAATTGGGGAAAAACATGGTCGCCCAGTGATAATGTCACACTATTTCCATTAAGACTTGAAATACGTGACCACTATACATATGTACCAGTTTTGATAAGTAATCGGCATCACTTAATAATACTAATTATTGATGAAAATGGAGCTATAGATAAGAAGTACGAGTTAACAACAAGTAAGATCATAGGCATATATGATACTACACTCTTAAATACTAATATTTTCCTATTAGCTGGAACACGATATAAAGCAGGATACAGACTACAATATTATTTAGGAAAATATAATATTGAAACCAATGAATTAAGCAATGTTAGCGTGTGGGGAACTAAAGACAATGATATAATAACACGGATAATCTACGCTGATAATTATAAAGTAGTTGTTCTCGGAAATAGCACTGTGGATGGACAAAGAATATACATACTAAATTCTGGAGGAGACGTAATTTACAAACAGTCAATAGATGGAATTGTATTAAACAATATGTTCAACGGAGATGATATATACGTATTATATTATATAAGTAATAAATATTATATAACTTCAATAAACTTAAAGGAATTATCTACAACAAGCATATTCTTAAAATCTCTACAACAAGAACCTATTAAAAAATTAAATTCTATCTCGAAATGTGGAGATTATTTACTTGTAATGGGAAGCGCATATAATACTAAATATGGATCAGTCTATGGAGCAATATATGTTCTAGATAAGAGTTACTCAGTTCTAAAAACTATTTTAATAGGGAATCCTGATCTATCAACATCCATACTTATTGGGACATGTAATGAAAACATGTTGCTAGCCAGTGGTTTATTCGGTGATAAATTATTTCTTTCAAGTTATACCTTGTCAAGTGGGGCTAATAACTGGGAACAACTACTCCTATATATAATTACGAACGTGATTATAATTGCATCGATCATAATTGTCTTTTACAAGATAAAGAAATAATGAACTAAACAAAATAGTGTCACTAATCCCTCTCTTCTTTATTTACATCTCCTACTCGATACTGGTGAGTATATTGAAGAGCATGTCTCAATATCTTGCTAGCTTAATATTATTAGTCATAGTAGTAGTAGGTTTATCGATCGTAAATAAGTTTTATACATCTCGACTTTCAATATTCGAAAAAACAAGCACCAATAATACTGCAACTTATAAAGTCTCATTAATTGATTGTATCAATAATACCAGTTACTATTACAATTATGGCCAGACAATTCACTTGAAAACACCTGTCTATGTATTATCTGAAAACAATACATGGATAAAATCTTATACTATTCCGTCTAAAGCGATCTTCCGTGTACAAGGTTGTAAAACATACTTACTTCTGAATACAACAAGCGGCCAAGTGGTGATTAAGGCATGAAAGCCCTTAGCACTGTATATGGCGCATATGTTGCATCATTAATGATTTTCTTACTCATGATGAGCTTTTGGGCAACGTTATCAACAATGAGTAATGAAGTATCAAATAATATGGATGAGCTTACAAAGAAGCTCGAAGTATTTGCTAATAGACCCCTTATGGAGATTAAACTAGTAAATAATACACTGTATTTAGAAATACATGCTCTCAAACCATTCAAAATAGCATATATGATAGTAGAGTATCTTAATGGAACAATTATCTTTAAGAAAGTAGATGAAATTGTATACAATACCACAATGCTTAAAGTAGTAGACCAGTATGATGGTGATCCTGTAAAAGTTGGCATAGTACTTGATAATGGTATAGTCTTATATTACGATCCACGAACAGACCCTTCAATGATTAACGACAATACATCACTATATATTGACAAAGAAATTCTGCAAACTACTCAAACAAGTAATAATAATGAATTCATCATAAATCCTACAGTAGGATGGACGTTTAATAAATCCTTAATTATAAGTGATGGAAACCATATCTATTATTTATTACCAGAGATTGTTGGAGACTATAATTGGAGTAATACAGTAATAGACACTGGCTATAAACAATTATCTTCAGGTACAATAACAATAATGCTGGAAGACTCTTCAAATAACAAACTAATCAAAGACATAAAAGGAGTTTTTGCCAGTGATCTCAGATATGTCGATGCATATATCGAGTATTCAGACGGAACTAGTAAATACTTAGATAGATTATCACTAGGAGATACAGAAACCATAAGTGTTAAATGGATAGGATACGGGATTAAAACCATAAATGATAATTATTACAATGTAACATTCATAGTAAAACTTTACCCAATAACACAGATCACATTAGAATATACTGGAACAAGAGACTATGTATGGCTCAAGCTAAGTTTTCAATACTCAGGAGAAAGGTACTATGAATTCATAGCTTTGGATTATCCAGTATATATAAGACTAGGTTCAAATGATCTGTATCTAGAAAGCAATAGTTCATCAAATGAAATACATTATGATTGGACGGGGTTAAGAAGTAAAATCATTAGTGTTCCAATGGACGATGCCTGGCCTAGTAGAACAAATTCTAGAACAATAGTACTTACTGATTCATTCAGTACTCCAAACTACCTATACGTTGTTAATCCCAATAAATCATATTGGGCAAATATTTATCTAAACTACGTATCGTACGATGTCATAAGCTTATCTAGTACTAAAAATTTTGAATCACCATACATAAGACCAGGAGATCAAAATACAGGATTAAGATATGTGAACTATCTCCTTCCAGGATACAACAAGTATAACATTAGCGCAAGAGTCCCAGAAATATACATCTTATATATACCTCAAAACTTGCCAAATCTGCCCCAGTACATGGTATTTATAAACTGGCTACCTCCAGACAAAGTAATAATAATAAATAATTATCAAAACCCCATATTAGAAAAATATGGATTAATAACTAATGGAACAGAAATAACACCACTATACTTATCTGCAATATTTAAAAATAACACATTCATAGGAATATACAGTACAACAAGCATAATAAGACTAGAAAATAATTACATATACACAATAATACCTCTAGAGGGACAGTATAGAGGCAATGTATTCTACATATGGGTTAATCCGTGGAAGCTCTTAAGTCAATAAATGCAAAGAAACATTATTTATTATTTATTTGTTTTTAAATTATAAGACTAATTAATATCTATAATAATCTATTCTTTATATTGATCCCCCTGGATTATCCCGGGATCGGGGGGGTATTACGGACGTATTATAATAGTGAAAACTGTTTAAATTCCTAGATTATAAATATGATTAACGACGATAAAACCCGTATTGGTAGGGTGAATTATATATGAATTATAAGAAGATATCAAGTATAATCTATGCATTATTAATTGTATTATCAATAGTAACACCAATAGCATTCATAGGCAATGTAGCTAGAGCAACGATAACCGAAAGACCCGTCGTATATTTCTTTAATGGAACAACTGATCAATACGGTGATCCTCTACAAGTACCTGCTATACTAGGCAGTGGACAATACCTAGCTATCGATCTAAAAGCTATGGAAATATCTGGAGCCCAAATATGGATATGGTTCTCAAAGACGGGAGGCGCGACCATTGAACCACCAGATGCTGTATTTATAGGACCAATATACGTAGGAGACGTAGTAAGCACAACAGCCACCTCAGTACAAGTACCAGTATATGCACCATTTAACAAAGTACTGGGAGACCATATAACAGTAAATGTTGGTAACAAGTGGGTAAACATAACAAAACTACCAGGCCTCTTCGAAGCAGGAGTCCTTTACTGGATCAAAATAACAGATGTAGATCCCAGATTCAGAGCTACTATACCATCCTCCGATGTGGCAGTATCAACCAATAGATTAAACTTCACCTCAGCATTCTACGCATATACCGATGTAAATACTGGTGACGAAGAAGCCGTGCCAGACGAACCAGTAACTGCTGGAGGATACGCTACACCTGTAGGAGAAGAATACAACATTACAATAGATATAGATTATCTAACAATAACAGGCGAATTCGTAGCAAAGGTTGAAACACAAATATATACAGAGCCAGCAACAAACATCAATCCAGAATGGAACTGGACAGGGTTCGAAGTAACCTTTAAAGCACCAGACCTAGAACTACGCTATACCGATTCAGCCGCACCATTTGACGTAAACATTATCAACGCCACCGACGGAACAGTATATGCTACATTCACATTCTCCCAGCCGCCAAGAACCGTTTATATCGACTTCTTAGAACGTGCTCATGCTACAGACTACTCCGGCTCAGTAATCCTGGAGACAGGCCATGAATACAACGTAACAGTAATTAACTTCCCATACAAGGGAACAATAGAAGTATCATTAAATGGTACATACGTTATGGCAAGCGATGTTGCATTAAACGAGACAGGAGGTATTGATTACATAACAGTAACAGTCCCATATGTACCACACAGCGGCGTTTACAACCTTACCGTCAAAGACAATCATGGCGTAGTATATTGGTTCTTAGTATATGTACAAATAGTTCCATTCATTGAAGTAGTACCAGATGAAGGCTATGTAGGAGACATTGTATTAGTATACGGTTACTACTTCAACGACCATGTAGGCGACCGCATCAACATATGGTTCAAGATAAACTCAACACACTATGCATTAGTAGCAAACTTCACAGTACCAGCTACAAACTGGGTAGTAAACATAGTGATACCACATGCAACCTGTGGAGAACACGTTGTAGCTGCTACAACAGACAACACTGGAGCCCCTAGCGTAACAGATACTATAACCGGAACAATTGACACCACAACATTTACTGTGCATCCGAAACTAGA
>JAGGVR010000149.1 GCA_021157925.1 Staphylothermus sp.
CCGAGAACCGTAAACATGTACAAAAAGCAATACTAGCATTGCTTATTCCATAAACTAAATTATTACCTCACCAGTACATGTACTAAATTAGATTTTTAAATGCTTAGTAAATAATTTATCCTAATAGCTTTAATGACAATGGTGTACGTGGAATGGCGAGGCAACTCTACAAGTTTACTGATAAGATCTACAGATTCCTCGACAAAAAACCTGTACTTAAAACCTATTTAAAAATAATCATCTTAATAATTCTGATCGGGTTTGGACTATATCTACGTGCATTACCAGCTTTTAAGTATGGACTAGAGCTCCACGCAAACGATCCATGGATAGAATACTGGCAAGCAAACTATACCTACACGCATGGACTAGCGTCATGGTATACTTTGACTAAACAAAACCCAGCAACACACATATTCTGGTATCCATGGGGAAGAGATTTTATTACATCAAGCTATCCTGGAACACCTATATGGACTGCAGCAACTTATTACTTAGTATCCTTTACAGGATTAAATATTAAAGAATGGATTATTCTCCAACCTCTCGTATTTGCCGCGATCGCGATGGTAGCTATCTACTTAGCAGCAAACGAGATAAGTAGAGGAAACACATTTGCAGCAATTCTTTCTGTATTTATCTATGCAGTAGTTCCAGCAGCTAGTGATAGAAATATTGTAGGATTCGTAGAAAAAGAGGGAATAGCCATAGGATTCATATTCTTATTCATCTACTTCTATTCAAAACTAACAAAGTCGTTAAGAAGTAGAACAGACAATATAACATTGTTAAAATATGCTATTCTATCTTCTCTTACAATGGCTTCCGTTGGTTGGTTCTGGGGAGGATTCGTATACGTATTTGGCAGCTTTATATTATTCCTATTAATATATCCGTTGTTTGGGGCTAAGGATATTGATAATAGATTCATGAAATATAATTTGTTAATCATTGTATTATCGTTATTATTTGTAGGATTATCACCCAATATAATGCATATTATGGGCTTCTATCCGTTTAGACTATCTATTGGCGCAATGCTGATAGGATTACTCATATTCCCGATACTCTTCTATATCCTATATACAGAGCATAAAAAAATAGGATTACGTAAACCATTACTAACACCAGCAAGGTATTTCATATTATTAGTATTTACTGCAATTGTAGGAGTAGTTCTTATATCAACAGGTATAATTCATATTGGAGCAAGATATGCATGGGCGCTCGGACTACATTTTATTAATGCTCCTCCTCTAGTACAGAGTATCGAAGAGCATCAACCAGCACTTCAAGCAAATGGACCGATTGGGATCCTGACAACATGGGGTACTGGATTAACATGGTTATTCTTTGCTTCACCATTGTTTATGGCTATACTTGGAGCGATTTATCTACTATATAAGGGAGAGCCTGACAGAGTATACCTGGCTATTGCATTCCTAATAGCCTTTTATGCTTACATGAATGCTACATATTTTGAAGCTACAGCGGCCGCGTTCGGGTTATTAGTAGCAGGAGTCTTTACTGGGTATCTTGCTTCAAAAGCTATACCGAGCAGAGAAGAAGTGATCTTATGGAGGAGGGGTAGAATAAGAGTTAGCACAAAATCAGAGTTCAGAACACTTGCGGGAATATTATTAATATTCGTACTAATTAATTTAGGATTCAGTGCTGCTTATACATACGATAATCATAGCAAAATGATTTATTCCATAATGTCTGGTTATGCCCCTGTTGGTGCAAGAAACGATGCTTGGTATAGATTAATTGATTACATTAATAAGAATTTAAGCAAGGATTCTGTCATCATAGCTTGGTGGGATTATGGATACCCAATATCAGTAAATACTCATAGAGCGACAGTTGCTGACGGTGCTACTTTGAATGGTACTCAGATATCTATTCTTGCAAAAATACTAACGGCTAAAAATAGTACTGAAGCAGTTAATTTAATGAAGAAACTCAAGGTTCCATTCAATAAGACATATATAATGGTATTTGATGTCTTCCGGTTTGTCAGGAGAGAAAATAATACATACCTTGTAGTACCAGTTGTAACGAGAATAGGTGGTATAGTGGGTATGATAGATATACCAAAGAGTATCTGGATGATAAGGATCGGAGGTAGAGATCCAGGCAATTACTTATATCTTTACGTTGCTGGACAAAACAATGTATTCATATCACCGAGATTCGATGATCCCGAGAACCTGCCACTAATATATAAATTATTAGTTGACGGCATACTCTACCTTAATACTCTGGATAAGAACCATACATACTACTTTGCATGGTATACTGGCTCAGTTACGGAACTAAGTTACCAATATAATATCGTTAGGGAAAGACTAGGGATCAAGTATGAAGTATATGTTACTTCGACTAGAACACTAATGCCTATTGAGAGACCATTGGTAAACGATCCATATATTAAACCATATATAGTTATAGCAAGACCATTCGAAGGATTATCTTCTGGAGATACATCCTTGGTCGAGGTAATAGTGCTTTACCAGGTTGTTATGCCTAGCAAATAATATAGAAGAATAAGCGTGGATTAATTAATCCTTTTTCTTAAAACTGTATCCATAAACAATAATTTTCTAGGGTGTAGAGACGTTGCTATTTAGACGTAAAAAGATCAACCCATATAAAGAAACACTTTACGCTATTTATCATGCTAAAAACGGTATTAGTCGTATAGAGGCATTAATTGATAGAATAAATGCCCGTAGGAGAAAAATGCTTGAAATAGCTGCTCAACTAGAGATGAGAGGTGAGACATTTTTAGCTAAGAGATACGCAGCTGAAATAGCTAAACTAGATAAAATAAGTTCACGTTTAGCTGATTTAAAACTTGTTTTAGAAAAAGTTGTTCTCAGCCTTGAATATGCTATGACTATACATAATTTTAGAGGGATAGCGAGCCAAGTATTATCGATCACAAAGGAATTAAAGAAATTACCAGAGTCAACAATACCAGATCTGGGACTAGTCTTTGCTAACCTAGAAGTGTCTTTGAGAAACCTAGAAGATCTCGACTATAATATTCCAGATATAGAGTTCAATGCACCAACAACTGATGTTGATGCTGAACGTGTACTTTATGAAGCTAGAGAGATTGTTAGAAAGAAGCTTGAAACAGAACTTTTATCTACACAGGAAGACTAAGCTATAATTCTACGACATATTGTTTCTTCTCTTTCAGAATCGCTATTTTAATATTTAGCTTATCAATTACCTTGTTAAGCATGCTTTGTTTGATCTTATTCACTAAATTAGATGGGGCCGTAATTATGTGTTCATTGTATTCAGTATTTAGTAGTGATGAACCAATAGCATATGCCAATGCTTTCATCTGTGTAGACGGGTCTATTGACGGGTCTATAACCCATACACCTATTTTCTTTCCATTCATTTTAGCAATAATATCTGGTGCTAATGGTTTACGATGATACCTGTTCTCATGTGCCTCGAAACCCTTTGTCTGAAGATCCTCTATTACTTGTGACAATACATACTTCCTAGTTGGTATAAACCTATGTTGTTCCAAGTATTTTTCTAAGGGACCATGAGTTTCCGGATCATATAATGTGTATCTACCTCTAGCTATTCTGAACAGGAATAATTTATCAGGATCCCTATATCTATCTTTGCTATTACTATTAACAGTGACTAGATCTATTTCGAAGTCAAGACTGGTCTCCGGCCTGCTTGGGTCGAGTTTTTTAGCGTATTTTGTGAGCTCTTTTCTGGTAAATGACGTTTTACCCATTCTTACTAATTCTTCAGCAGCTTCCTTCAATATCATCCAATTGGGTTTCTTATAGACATTCCCATTATTGAATTCCAAGACATTTCCCCCTCTACAATAACAGTTTAAACTGGTATATATAAATTAATGCAAAGAAACAGAAAATTAGATACATAAGAAAAGGAAAAATAGGGGAATTATGGGAAGTATATTACTTGTTGTTTTTCTCAAGTCTATTAATTAGTCTTATTGCTAATTCATGAATAGCTTTTGCTGCATCTGCTTCTGGATATTCTATGTAATATGGTACTCCTTTATCCAATGCTTCCCCTATGAAGGGATCTAGGGGGATTCTTGCCAGTAATTCAGTATTGTATTTCTTTGCTAGTTCTTCGCCTGTACTTTTCCCTAGTAATTGATATACTGATCCACACTTGGGGCACTTAAAATAACTCATGTTCTCAACTAGACCTAATAAATTCACATCATTATTTATGACGAAATTAATTGCTTTAGCAACAATTACTTCTGATAAGACGCTGGGAGCCGTAACTACTATTGCTCCATCTAAGTCGTTTATTACTTGTACAATGGTTATGGCTTCATCTCCTGTGCCCGGGGGTAGATCTATTATTAAGAAGTCATTTTCTCCCCAATTCACCTTAGCTAGTAACTCTGTTATGGCTTTAGATACTAAGGGTCCGCGCCAAACTATTGGTACATCAGGAGATTCAAGCATTAGATTAGTGGCTACTACTTTTACGCCAAGAGGACCGGGAGTTGGCTCTATCCCTCTCTCACTAGCATATAATCTATGTCCATGCATCCCCAAAACAGTTGGTATTGATGAACCATGAATATCTGCGTCAAGCAGAGCTACTTTATAGCCTTCACTAGCAAGGGCTAGTGCTAACATTGAGGATACAAAGGTTTTCCCAACACCACCCTTACCGCTAAGAACAATTATTTTATGACGTGTTTTACTTAGTCTTTCTCTAGCATCATTTATTAGTTTAAAAACAGAAGTGAATTGCTTTGGTTGTCTGTCTTGATTTAGGTTATAACCCATAAGCACCACCACTGATTATCAACTATATAACACGCTTATACATAGTTTTAAAACTAGTGTTTACAAATGAACAATAACTGTTAAACTGTTAACAAGAATAATATTTTATCATGTAACAACTGTATATACATGGTAAAAGAATCAATGAGAACAACAGACTTGAAAAACATTTTATCTATGAGGAGTTGAGGAGGCTGGTATGGTGTGAACGAATGAGTGAAGAAAAGGGATACGAGATTGCTTCCATTAAAGCTTTAAAACAACAAGTCTTCAGTATAACAATTCAATCTATAGGCGGATTCGTTTCCACGTTTATTTTTGGATTATATAGGTTCTTCTTAAAGAAACACCCATGGGTTTTAGCAATAAATCCGCCTTTAAAGGATCTTCATGGTAATATTTATTCAAGTTTCCTATCCAGGCTTAATAGTGGTTTACACATTGGATTAATTAAACCTAGTATGAGGGATAGAATAGTTCTAAGCAATATTTTGATCGTTCTGTTTACCCAAATGTTTTCCGGGGTATTGATTGTTTTTATTACGTGGTTAATAATTGGAGGAGACCTCTTATTAATTTTTGAAACGGTTATTCCTGCAATCGCTCTTGTTTCTCTACTAATGTATCCTTTCTCATCTTATTTCTCGATATATAGTTACAGGAAAGGATATGATCCGGAGAGTCTATTATTACCTATAGTCATGATGATCGCTGACGTGATAACAACTCCCGTTCTTGTGGGCTATGCTATCATTGTTGAATCAATAGATATTTTCCTAAGGCATTTTCTATTTATAATAGCTTCAGCGGTCGTTATCATAGTATTGATATCAGCATTTAGGATAAGAACAACTAAAACACTTAGAATACTTCAAGAAAGCCAATTAATATTGATAAGTTGCTTTTTACTCGACATTGGTGCAGGAACGGTATTTGCATTCAATATCGATTTATTAGTTAAAAACCCATTCATATTACTAACTGCACCAGTATTTAACGCAATAAGCGGTTCTATCGCCTCCATGTATGCTGTTAGACAAAACGTTATGTATCATCTCGGACTCACAAGCCTAAAGCCAGGATTTGATAAGTTAAAATATATTCCCTACATGTACATTATAATGTTATATGGTACAACAGTTGTCGGTTCAATAGGATATGCACTAGCAACCATTATAAGCAAAGAATCTCTTCTCCCTCTCTGGATAGATTTGTTCTTAATAATAGTAACTGGATCAGTATCTGTCCCAATACTATGGGTTCTTATACAATTACTAGCATATTTATGCTTCAAGATCGGTTTTGACCCGGATAATGTAATGGTGCCACTTCTAACCAGCATAGTTGATTTCACCGGCTCAATCATATATATTGGGATCGCACAATTGATAATTGGTTAACATAGAGAAGATATTTAATGAGGCGACAGACTTTTGAAGAAAAAATGCAGCATAGCACCCGGTAAAATAATATTATTTGGAGAACACTTCGTTGTTAAAGGATGCCCGGCACTAGTAACTGCTGTAAACTTGTACGCTAAAACATGTATAGAGGAAAGAAACGATAACAAACACTACCTATACTCGCACCAACTAGGTAAAAAAGTAGATCTGGACTCTAGCCAAATAGATAAATGGGCTCGATCTTTTAAAACTATATACCAACTTGTATCTGAGAAATACGGTAAACTCAAGGGATTTAATGCAATAATAGATTCAGAAATACCGATGGCTGCTGGAATGGGCTCATCTGCTGCAACAGCTGTTTCATTTACTCACGCATTATTATCATTTATCGATAATAAACCAAGTAAGGAACTAGTAAACAAGATCGCTTTTGAAGCAGAAAAGAAAGTACATATAAAACCTAGTGGCATAGATAACACCATAGCCGTATATGGTGGATTAATCTATTACAAAAAAGGAGAAATTAAACCATTAAATATTGAGTGGCCCAGAGAATACTCCTTAATAGTTGTTGATACCGGAGTAAAGAGAGACACAGGTTTTGTTGTCAAAGACGTCTTAGAAAGATATGATAGAAATCTTGAAATAATGGAAAAGATATATGAAGTAGCCTCTATAATCACAAACAAGGCACTAGAATATATTAGGAACAAGAACTTTAAACAACTAGGAGAACTAATGAATATAAACCATGGACTGCTAGTAGCAATAGGAGTCTCGATCCTTGAAACAGAAATTATAGTTCATAAGCTCCTATCTCTCGGAGCACTTGGAGCAAAAATAAGTGGCGCAGGAAGAGGAGGAATTGTTTATGGAATTATTGATAAAGAACACGTTGAAAGAATAGTTAAAGCATTCAAGAAAATTGGATACAATGCTTTTGGACTACAACCCGTTAAAGAAGGGGTACAGGAGATAAACAAAGATAAATAATATTCTAGTAAATTCATTATGATATATGGGATGAAGAGGTAAACCGGATGAACAGATGATTAAACTCCCATGGGCTGACCGTATTGGTTTCTAATGTCTTAAACATTAAGCATTTAGATCCAGAACATCTATTATTAAAAATATATGGTTACCTATCACATTACATGATGAAGTTATATGAATACAATAATGAAGCAAAGAAGCATGGATTCTATTTAAAACCAGTACATATAGTTGTTAAGAAGAATAGTAGTGGAGATAAATTAAAGTATTATTACTTTGGCAGATACTGGTATAAAATAATACCCGTTAAGAGAAAGAATCGAAGATCAATCAAATGGGTTTATGTAGGAAGGAATAAACCATTAAATAATCTTCCAGATCCTCCAAGAAACCCGTTAGAAGGACTAGTTATCAAGATCAGTAATGAAAGAATAGAAATAATATCGTCAAACAAGAATATACTGGAAAACATAAAAAAGCTATTAAAAGAAGCTTCACAATGAATGGTGACAATATGGGAATATTGATAAGAAATGCTAGATTCATAGTATCTCCACTAGAGAATTATGGAATAAGCATACTTGAAAACAAGAATATATTCATAGAAGATAATAAGATCGAATGCATAGGCGACAAATGTGGAGATAAAAAAGACATGGTGATCGATGCTTCTAAACACATAGTTATTCCAGGTTTAATAAATGCACATACACATGCAGCAATGATTTTCCTCAGAGGCTCTTTACCAGATGCAGAGTTCTGGGAGTGGATACCACGAATTACTGATATCGAGGGAAAACTCATTAACAAAGAACTCGTTTTCCACGCTAGCAGACTAGCTTGTCTAGAAATGCTAGTAAACGGCATAGTTGGATTCATAGATATGTATTACTATCCCCTAGAAACTCTTAAAGCCTGCCAAGAATACGGCTTATTCATAGCCACAGGCCCCATTTATAAAAAGGAGAAAAGACAACAAATAGAGAAATTCTATAGAGAAGCAAGGAAATATCGAAATCATATACCCATTGTAAACATTCATAGCCTATACTCACAACCTGAAGAAGAACTATTGGAAGCACATGCCTTCTCTCTTGAAAAAAATATTCGTTTACAAATACATGTATCAGAAACTAGGAAAGAAGTATTCATGTTAAAGAAGAAAACAGGGTTTTGGCCCGTAGAATATATGTATAAGAAAAAACTACTCGATAAAAATACTATTCTAGTGCATGCTAACTGGTTAACTAGCACCGAGCTAGAATATGTTGCTGAGAAAAGATCATATATAGTTACATGTCCTCATACATCTATGCGTTTAGCAGAAGCAGGATTCACACCAGTCTACGAGGCATTAGAAAAAGGAATTATTCTAGGAATAGGGACCGATGGTAGCAGTGGTGATAGATATAATATCCTAGATGAAATGAAAGAACTTGCTTTATTCTATAGACATAATTACTGGGACACAAGATTATCTATTAAATACGTTTATTCACACCTAGTTCTAAACAACTATAAGATCGTTGGGGTGAAAGGAGGAATAATAAAACCCAGATATCCAGCTCACATAACCCTTCTAAGAATAGATCCTATTAAACATACACCATTAAAGAAAGATAATGTGCTAGCAAGACTGATTTTATCAAGCGAATTCTACGTGGATTACACTATTATAGACGGTATTATTAGGTACAATTCAAGTCTTTTTGAAGAATACATTGACAAAGTTAAGAATAGTCTTCAATATATCGAAAGAGTTGCTGATAAAATAGATTATGAGAAAGGTGTTGCTAAGTGAAGATCTCTCCGAGAAAATATTATTACCTCGGATTATTTGCTGTAATATCCACACTAACTGCTTCACTACTTTCACTTTATGTCTACATAGTATACCACAAAAACAATTATTTATACTACTTTATATTCTGGCTCATAATATGTTTCATCGATATAATTGTCTGGAGAAAACCACCTAAACAAGAAGAAGAGAAGTTATCTCTTGAACAAAATATCCCAGAAAATCCTTGATTTATCAATTACTGGAATAGTTTTCCTAGCTTCTTCAACAACCTCAGGCTTTATAGCCCATTCAATATATCCCGGTTTAAACCCCATATCTACTTCTCTAAAGCCATATGGGTTGAACACACCGCTTCTACCAACGTATAGTTCTCCAGTATGATCAGATAATATGATATACATGGTGTTTTCATGACTTCTAGCTTTACCAAGGATATCTAGTATTTCTTCTTTTAAATATCCCTTAACCCATCCTGAATGAACAAATACTCCGTAGGCATTATTTCTTGTATAAGTCCTAAATAGTTCTGGAAATCTGAGATCGAAGCATATGGCTACATAGAATAGGTATTTACCTAGATAAATACCCTTAGATAAAGAGTTTCCAGGTATGAAGTAATCAGATTCTCTATATCCATAAGCATCGAATAAGTGGATTTTACTATAGACTTTACTAGTTCTTCCACTTGGCTCTATCAATACACTAGTACTCATGGTTTTCGGTTTTATGTCGGTTTTTTCTATTATATGAGCAAGAATATTCGTATCTAGAGAACTTGCTAGATCAGATAATCTTGCAATGAATGAACTATCTTCTAATGATTCTGACCTATTGTAGACATCTAATGGTTTTAGACCTGCTAATATGTTGATCATCGAGTATTCGGGCAGTAAAACAATATCTGCCTCTCTATAGTGTTTCGATAAGATCTCTTTTATCTTTTCATAATTTTTTCGAGGATCAGCCTTGAATTCATCTTGTACAATACCAACTATTATTTCATCCAATTTAACAATACCACCAATTCCTAATGAGCTTTGTTACTATTAATTATTGTTTTTTAAGCTGAACCCTGACCTAATAGTTTTTTTATCTCATTTGTTGCATTTCTTGTCAATATCTCGTTGAGGTCAAATACCTCGATCTTAACATCTTTTATTACAAATCTATTGTCTTCGACCTCATATTGGAGAATAATATTCACTACCGCATCTTTGGGTACTTCGAACTTTTCAACAAGAATATTGTATATTTTTGCATTGATATCGCTTATTATATTATTGATTTCTTTGGCATCTAGCTTCTTTTGTTTATAATAGTCTCTTAGTGCTGCATTCACCACTCTCCTAAGTTTTAATGCATAACCACTCAATCTTATAGGACCAGTTCTAACTTCCGGCAACTCTTTTTACACCTATTATATATTATTGATCAAGGATGGATTATAGTTTTTCGTTAAGAAATTGTCTGGGTGAATATTGTTGTATAAATATCCTAGATTAATAGATGTTAATGCAAAATCAAAAATCTTCAGAAATAAGGAGAAATTACTGATTATAGGTAGATGTCTCGAGATTGAACACCCTGATATTATTGAGGAATTCGTAAAACAAGGATATGGTGTGCTCAGCGTTTGTATTGAAGCAGAACATGTTAATATGGTGGGATTTAAGCTTGCTGGAATACTTGCTAGAGGAGACTACAAAGAGGTTTCTGTATTAACAGTTGATGGTAGTATGCATTGCACACAACTACACTGGATGATTGAAGAAGTTTTTAAGATTCTAGGAAGAAATAATATTATTCGTAGACACTTTGTAATATATAAGGGAAAAGTTTTCGAAGTCTCACCTAGATCTGTAAAAATCAGTAGATACTTATATAAAATTAATAAAGTTATTAATGGAGGAACGGTATTTAATGAGCAAACCAAGAATAGATGAACTAGTAAAAGGACTAGACATCATTGCTAGGAGGTTTTTAGCGTATAAAAAACTAAGTGATGTATATTGGGCTACTTCAGTATTTCTAATAATATATGTTTTACTAGTATTTATTGATCATTTCATTAGCTTTAATAAAGCATATATATCTATTCTAGAATATCTTACTGGTTTTATTGGATCAACTAGTGTAGTTATACTAACAGGTACGTTGTTGAGCAGAATTAATAGCCATATAGAAATGAGCAAATTGTTCCACTCACAACTAGGCGATATAATGAGAATTATTAGAGAGGAAGAATCTATTGATCTTGTTGAGAATATAAATGTATTGCTTGGGGTAAACCAGTTCCCATTAGAATATATTCCAGCTATGCTTATACCAGCATATATTTCCCTACTAATTGACCTGTGCTGGCTAAAAATATTATTTATCATTATATTTATAGCGATCGATGTGTTAACTCTTTACGTTGGTATATCGAAATTTAATTTACACATAGTTCTTGAAAACAAAATCTTTAACAATACTGTAGAACTAACCGGGTTGGATCTCGAAATGCAATATAAAGGCTGTGTATTTAATATTCTTGAAGCGTTGCTATCCATAGTATCTCTATCATTATTTTTAGTGTTTAAACTATACAAGCTAGATAATCTCTTAAATAATCACATAGATCAACATAGGATATTTTATAGAGAGTTAAAAATCAAGATTCTGAGAAAAAAACAAACAAGTGATAATATTACTATTTAGGATAGATTATTTCCCCAATATTTTCAGGTATCTTATATCCGGGAAGTCTTTTAATAAGTTCCTCCAGTATCGCCTTATTTTCTCTTAATACATGTATAAATTGTTGAACAAGCTCTTTATTTTGACTTGTTTTGTTGATTAAAAAGTCGTAGTTTTCCCATGTAAGAGGAATGAAGTCTAGATCATACATTTTCGCAGCAACCTCAACACCTATACCTACGTCAGCACGACCATGCTTTACTGCTGCCGCTACTGCTGTATGGGTCTTTACTTCATAGGTGTATCCATTGATTTTCTTTACTAATTCTTCGAAAACCATATTCCTCTTAAATGCTATTTGTTTAAGCTTATAATCCAAGTATACCCTTATACCTGATCCCTTAGTCCTATTCACTATGACTACGTCTTCTCGCAGGAAATCCTCTATATTCTTGATGTCTTTCGGATTTCCTTTTCTAATAATTAATCCGATTCTTCTCATATATCCCCTAAGAAGGATTGTTCTATCTTCTAATCCATACTTCTTTATAAACGGGATATTATATTCTAGGGTTTCTTCATCTAACAAGTGTATTGGAGCGATATCTGCTTCTCCTCTCTTAATAGCTATTAAACCACCTGTACTACCAGTCGGTATTATCCTTGTCCTATCGACTATATTTGTAGCTCTCAAGAGCTCATATAATAATACATCATTACTACCTATGATGACCAGTTCTGGGAGTTCAGTTATCTCCCTAAACAAATAAACATCCCACTCAGTGTCTTCAAGCACCATATCACTTGTTTCAGGGAGTTTTAAGTATCCATCACCCATTATTAGAGGAGTAATGCTACCACTTTTTAGAGAGACTGGATATGCTACTAAGCCTTTTTCACCCTTAATGATCGATACTGGTAATAACCATGTCTTACCTAAGGGTTTCTTTATACGATATGGGAGTTTTGCTTTAACTATGTGTAATCTCTTATTCCTCATACCGAGTAGTTTTTGTATTATTGGCACAACCAACTGGTCAAAGATCATGTAGCACGAAAGCGGAAAACCAGGTAATCCGATCAACAGCTTATTACCCACTACTGATACAACTGTTGGTTTACCAGGTTTTACTTTTAAACCATGTATTATTATTCCTGGCTCACCAAGATTATCAAATACCTTGTATATTAAGTCTCCAAAACCAGCACTTGTTCCACCACTTGTTATCACGATATCTGCCCAATCAAGAGCCACAATTATTTTTCTTTTAATTTCTTCATAGTTATCCGGTAATTTCCCCATAAAAACAGCATCTGCTCCCAATTCCCTTAGTTTGCTTGTCACCAAGTAGCCATTTACATCATATACTTTTCCTGGTTCTAGAGGATTTCCAGGCAGTATTACTTCGTCACCTGTTGAGTAAACAGCTATCTTTGGTTTCTTATACACTTTAACCTTGTGAATACCCAGACCTGCTAAGAAACCGATCAGGTTACCATCTATTAATGTACCTTTTAATACGACAAGATCACCCATAGATACGTCACTACCTGTTGTAGCTATATTTTCACCAGGATAAGAAGATCTATAAATTACTACTCTATCGTTACTTATCCTCTTTGTATATTCAACCATTACTACAGAATCAGCTCCTCTAGGAATCATGGCCCCCGTTGATATTTCAATAGTTTCTCCTCTTCTAATACTTTGAGAAGGATGTTCACCAGCTGATATTTTTCCTTTAACCTTGAGATCCACTGGATGAAGATCATCCGCTCCAGCTACATCTAAGCTATTAACAGCATATCCATCAACTTCGCTTCTATCGAAAGGTGGATGATCTATGGGAGAATAAATATCTGTTGCAAGAACTCTTCCCAACGCATTGATCAAATCTACTTCTTCGATACCAAGCGGCTTTAGCGGATAATATTTATCTATAATCTTGAGGGCTTCTTCAAGACTAACTAGTTCATGAAAGATCTTTCTCGACATAACTATTCACTACCTATAAACAAGCAATTTCTCGGTCTAGATATTTTATAACACATTTTAAAATGTATTAATCTTTATAGTAGGGTAAGGTGCTTCGACGAATTGAAAGTAGAGAAGCTTGTAGAATATGGACTGTCTAGAGAATATATTGAAACATTACTACGAAATGGTATTGATAAACTTAATCCGGTCCAAAAACAAGCTATTGAGAAAGGCCTATTTACTGACAAAAACCTCGTTGTAGTCGCTCCAACGGCTAGTGGTAAAACTCTAGTAGGGGAAATGGCTTTAGTTAAGAAAGCCTACGAGAAAAAGATCGGGTTATACCTCGTCCCCCTTAGAGCACTAGCTTCCGAGAAATACTATGATTTCAAAAAGCTTGAAAAACTTGGTTTTAGAATAGGAATAAGTACTGGTGATTACGAGTCACCAGCTGAGTATTTAGGGAGATACGATATTATTGTTGCAACATATGAGAGATTCGATAGTCTATTGAGACTCAAGCCTTCATGGCTGAGAAGGATAGGTACCGTAGTAATAGATGAACTACACATGATAGGGGATGATGAAAGAGGCCCTATTTTAGAAATGATTATTGCAAGATTACTTAGGACAAATATACAAGTAATAGGTTTATCAGCCACTATAGGTAATCCTCTAGACCTGGCCAAGTGGATTGATGCCGAACTAGTTGACGTCCCATATAGACCTGTTAAACTAGTTGAAGGTATATATGATCGTAAAAAACACAAAATACTATTCATGGATGGAAGAGAAGAAAAAATAGTACATAAAATAGGTAACGCTGCCCTTAATATTGCTCTTCAAAGCATTTCGGCAGGGATTCAAGTCCTCGTATTTGTTCATAACAGAAGGAAAACTGAGGAATGGGCGTATAAGCTCACAGAGCACATGGGGTTGTTCCAACACCTCATAGATAAAAGAAAAGTGGATGAGCTTCTTAAAAAATTGAAAGAATCTCCTAGTCGTGTTGAGAGAGAAAAACTAGAATACTTGATAGAGAGAGGAGTAGCTTATCATCATGCTGGACTAAGTAATATTGCTAGAAAAGTTGTTGAAGAAGGGTTTAGGAACAGGGTTATCAGAATCGTGTTTGCAACACCGACGCTTGCTGCAGGAGTAAATTTACCGGCGAGGAGAGTATTGGTATCTATTAAGAGATATAGTCCATTAAGGAGAAAAACAGTCAACATCCCTATTTATGAATATAAACAAATGGCTGGTCGTGCGGGAAGGCCGAAATTTGATCCTTTCGGAGAAGCAATAATTTATGATGCAAATAATAACTCAGAAGCAATGAAGTATATTAGATCTCCTCCTGAACCAATATATAGTAAGTTAAATAACGAGAGAAGCCTTAGAATACACACTTTGTCACTAATTGCTTCCGGAGACGCTAATGAAATGAACGAACTCATGCAAATATATAAGAATACGCTCTTCTACAAGCAATACGGAAATTTAGAAAATCTAAAACTAACAATTGACAAAGTACTTGACGAACTAGCTCAGTGGGAAATGATAAGATTCATTCGAGATAAAGAATTCTACGCTACTAGCCTCGGAGTAATAACTTCTAAGACATACTTAGATCCCTTATCTGTCAATATGTTCATAAAGAACTTACCAGAGAAACCAAGAGAGCTCTATTTACTCTTCCTCATAACAATGACTCCTGACTATATGAGGAGTAAACCATATATTAACAGTAGGCTCGTCGACTACTATGAGAATGAAGCAATTATTCTTGCAGAAGACAACATTATACCTAAACCAGAGAATTTCATGGGCGAATATTATAATTACTATATGTATAAGTTATGGGCTCAAGCATTTGTACATGCCAGGATGCTGCATGACTGGATCAATGAAGTAGATGAAGATACTATTAGTGAAAAATACGGAATAGGGCCTGGAGATATATACTCTGCAAGAGATACTGCTTCATGGATTGCTGGTGCTTTAAGCAAAGTTGCACGAACAATGAATTTATTGAGTTTAGGGGAAGCACTTGACAAGCTAAGTATTAGATTAGAATATGGTGTCAAGGAAGACGCACTAGAACTCATAAAGCTCCAGGGAATTGGAAGAGTTAGAGCAAGAACACTAATAAATCACGGAATAAGAACACTAAAAGACCTAGCTAAAACACCTCCATCAATTCTCGAGAAACTTCCTGGCTTCGGGCCGAGAGTAGTTAAATTTATTTATGAACAATTAGAAATTTTGAAAATAAAGTGATTTCTAAAATTATACAGTTCAAAGAAATAAGATATAAACCATTCTTGATATAATATTAACAAATAGAGTTCAGAGTATTTTATAAAAATAAATAATGTCTCAATAGGTGATAAATCATGAATGATGCATGGAATGAGATAGTGAACGCTGTGAACAATGCTATTACTCAAATGATCCAATACTTGCCAAGACTAATCGGAGCAATAGTAATAGTTTTATTTGGGTATCTTGTTGGTCTAATGGCAAAGAAAGCAACAGTCATCATTGTTAATAAATCTCTCGAAAAACCCTTAGAAACAACACGGATAGGTAAGTCTTTGAAAAAGTCAGGAATAGATCTTGGTGGACTAATTGGTACACTAATAATGATATTGATCATAGTCTTATCAATAGTAGCAGCTATTGATGTATTGAAATTAACGGGTAATATTGGGGTTTTAGCATCAAATATAGCTATTGCAGTATTAAATATAACGGCCGGGATCACAATACTGGCTATAGGTATACCGTTGTCACTAATATTCGCAGAGTATATAGCAAGGTTCTTTGGAGGAGCTTTTCGTGAAAAACATGAATTAGCAGTATCACTAATATATGACGTGTCAGCACTTGTACTAACAGTTTTCGTAATAAGTCTGGCAGTATATGTAATGTTTCATTACACTCAATTACTAGACTATTTAGTTGTCTCAGCACCTGGTTTCATTGCAGCAACAATAACGTTATTTATAGGCTACGTGATTGGAGACTCTGTTGGAAAGATCGTGAACAAAATAATTGACTCAATAGTTGAGAAGCCCTTGAAGTCAACCGATATTGGGAGAGCTATTTCAGAAATGAATATCGATTTATCAAACTTGATTGGAGGATTAACTAAGGCGTTCGTTATTGTCGTATCCATCGTTGCAGCCGTGGAGTTTGTAAACATCGGGGGAATAACAGGAGATTTAATATACCAGATAGCTATTTATCTGCCAAGACTCATAGGCGGTATAACCCTGTTGACATTAGGGCTGATACTCAGCATAGCTTTGGCAAAATATGTCGGCAAATTCCTACATGCTGTCTTCAAAGAGAAGTACTCATCCCTAGCTAGTTTAGGAGAAAATCTAATATTGTTAGGTCTGGTAACAGTCATTCTAACAATATCATTGAATATAATGATGCTTGAAGGCTCGCTAGTTTATCCATTAATAATGGGCATACTAATCATTATTACAGGAATATACGTTGCAGGAACCGTGGGATCACTACTAAGTCAATCATATCCTACATTTAAGAGACTAGTCCCATTCATAGAATCAATAGTGATCATATTATTTGTAATAATAGGCGCTAGTGGAATATTCTCACAATTCACTAACACGATATCAGTAATAACAATATTAGCATGGGGTATTAGTATGGCTTTTGCACTAATGCTGATACCGATAATCTTCTACTACACGAGACTAGCATGGAGAGAAGCATCTAGAGAACAAGGAGAAAAAAGTAGTGAGCACAAATAGTTTTTTACCTACTCATAAGCTTTTTTCTCATGGGTACAAGGTATTGTTCAAGAAAGTAATCATTCTAGACGGATATACAGATGAACCGGCAGGGTTAGGTGTTCCACCCTATATTAATACTTACCCAAGACTCATTGCTGGAGCTATATGGGTTGTTGATAAAACTATACATGTAAAATATTGGACAATAGACACAGTGAGATCAAATCTAAACAAGTTCATCCAAGAAGCCACTCAATCAGACATGATAGTCTTTATCGCAGGACCCGAAGTACCAGGAAAATATATTGGAGGAACACCACTAAGATTCAATGAAGTAGAAAAACTATGTTTCCTACTCAGAGATAAGACCAAGATACTGGTTGGACCAGCTGCTAGGTATGGGTTCGGAGGAGGAGGTGGAACAATAGCTGTTGAGAGAATAAGGCTTAAGAAATATTTTGACGAACTAGTCATAGGTGATCCAGAGATATATTTCTACGAGTCAGCAAAATATGGATTAGAAAGAGCCGATCCATATAGGATGAGGGAAACATATGACCTGGCAAATCAAGCCTTCATATATGGGTCAAGAATAATTAAGCAGCATCCAAACTATGGATGGAACCTCATAGTAGAGATAGAGACTTTCAGAGGATGCCCCAGGTATATTACAGGTGGATGTAGTTTCTGCATAGAGCCGAGATATGGTAAGCCTCTCTACAGGAGACCAGAAGATATTGTAAGAGAAATAAAACAACTCTATAATTTTGGAGCTCGTCATTATAGGTTAGGGAAACAACCAGATATACTAGCATATATGGCTAAAGATACAGGAACAAAAGAATTTCCCGAACCTAATACAGATGCTTTAAGAAAATTATTCCTAGGAATAAGAAATAATGCACCAGGACTTCGAGTGCTCCACATAGATAATGTAAACCCAGGAACAATAATCCATAACAAGTCAAAAGCAATTGAAGCCATGAAAATAATCATAAAATACCATACACCAGGAGACGTAGCAGCTCTCGGAATAGAATCATTTGATCCAAGAGTAGTTAAGATGAATAACTTAAAGGTGACACCAGAAGAAGCAATAGAAGCTATACGCATAATAAACCAAGTAGGATCGCATAGGGGATGGAATGGATTACCCCATTTATTACCAGGGATAAACCTATTATATGGATTACCTGGAGAAACAAAAGAAACATATATATTGAATTATGAATACCTATCCAGACTTCTTCAAGAGAACTTATTGGTGCGAAGAATCAATATACGGAAAGTAACTGTTTTAGAAAACACTCCTCTATGGCTTAAGAAAAATACCGTATATAAATTACTGAGAAAACATCAAGGACTATATACTAAGTATAGGCTGAAAATAATGAACAATATAGATAAGCCAATGTTGAAGAAAATACTTCCTCCAGGTACTCTAATGAGATACTTATACGTTGAGAAACAAGTAGGAAACCACGTTATAGCAAGAATGCCTGGCAGCTACCCAATAGCTGTCAAGATACCATATAGTCTCCCCCTAAGAAAAATAATTGATGCAAGAATAAAGAGTATCGCAGCTAAAAGTGTATTAGCTGAACCAGTATAGACCATCGAGGATACCAGATTGATCCACGAAATATATTTAGTTTTAAGACACTATAGGAAAAAATGAACAATAAATAATAAATAAAAACAAGGTAATGGTTCGTCGGTCCTTGGCAGGAATTATTTTCATCAAAGTAGACTCAGGTAAAGAAAAAACAATACTGGATAAAGTATGCTCGATCAATAACATAGAAAAAGTCTATAGAACATTCGGAGATTACGAGATAATAGCTATAACAAAAGACATAGGACTAGAAGATCTAAGGAAAACTGTCGAGGAAATTAGAAGAATGGAAGGGGTATTATCAACAACAACCATGATAATTGTTGAGAAATACATTAAGCACAAGAAAAACCTTAACAAATCTATTTAATTCACACAGGGTATTTTGAAGCATAGCTTTTATTTACAACTTTGATCTTTAATTGTCCATCAATAATATCAATAAGTATTTCTGGATATCCAGACAACATATTATGATTCATTCCTAGCATGTCTTGATAAGCTCCTGTCTCTAGAAAGGCTAAATAGTACTTCTCCCCCTTTCTAGGTATATGTAAAGGAATACCATTTAATTTAACAAGCATATTTGGGACATAGAGTAATTTTTTATCAGTACTAGTTAAGAGATCAAGTGGGATAAGTTTCTCCTTAAATGGTTTCTCTACATATGAGTAGAAATCACCATATTCACCCATACTATCACAAGTGAGATCACTTAGAATTGCCAGAATCTCTGGCTTCTTCAACAGTCTAGATAATGGAACTACTTGAAAATATTGATCAACTACTATTTTATCAGGTATATGATTAAATACTGAGAAAGATACAAATACTCTCATAGAAGGAGTGATCAAATATTCTAGTAATGGGCTCGGGTATTTAATATATTCAATGAACTCATCAAGTCTCATCCTACTAAATAATTCTTCAATCTTTTTTGAAACTTCGTACTCGATACTTGTGATCAATTTTTCCAATAATATTCTATTCTCTTTACTAGCTTCTGTTCTTGATGTTAAACGAGTTATAACTTCTCTTATCTTCCTCAAGACATTATTTAATTCTTTTAAATTCCCAGCCTTTCTTATTTCATCTATTATCCCATATCCCACGTCTTCATATATACGAGGCCTCGCTCCATACGGTCTTACATCAATTACCTTAGATACAGTTATTCTATGTGGTGCAACAATATATCTACCGCCTTCAAAGACTATTTTAGCATCAAATTTTTCGAGACCCATTGTCTTTTCTACAATAAGTTCAGCGTATTCTTCTAATGTATAATCCGGTGAGAACCCAGAACCTTTCTTGAAATGAGTATATGGATATGCAAGTCCTCCTCCAAAATCTATATAGGTTAGATTGTCTAGTCCTATTTTTCTCAAGTAAGTATAAATAGAAACCGTTTCTCCAATAATCTTATCTAGGTCTTCTAACGAAGGTATTTGCGAACCTGCATGCACATGAAGAAGAACAGAGCGATCATATAAGTACTCGTATTTATCAATAATGTTTTCAAAGTCAATTAATGATATTCCAAATTTTGAATACAGTCCACTACTTTTGCTCCATGGGCTCCTAGTAGTGGATAATAACTTAATCCTAATACCTATTTTTAATTCGGGGTATTCCTTTAAGATTTCTACGTCTCTCTCACTTTCAATATCAACTATTATTTCCCAGTTATTTTTCATATCAATCAGTTTCTCTATGAATGCCTTATCCTTAACACCATCAACCACCAGTAGTCTAGGCTTCTTATTACTATAATTGCTTATGAGTTCAGCTTCTGGTATAGTGCCTATATTAAACCCCCAGTTGTATTTTTCTCCATGACTCCATATTGTATCAATAACTATTTTCGAGGAATTCGATTTTAATGGATATATTGGAATGAATCCCAGTTTGGAATTATGTTTTTTCATGGCTCTGATGAATACCTCTACTACTTGAACCATCATTTTCCTTATCAGGGGCAGTATTCTTATATGTGCACCTGGAAGATCATTTTTAGTTATAAGCTCATAGAGATCTATTTCATGGTTTCCTATTTTGAGTATTAGGTGACCCTCATCACTTATGTCTAGATACTGGATTCTCATATCCCCAGTTAACCCATAAAGATTCCTAGCGATCTCCTTACCCCAAACCATACCCCTTTCTACCTTGGAAATATTCTAACATATTATTGCATCTAGAGAAAAATAAACTCTTACCCAGAGAGAAGTGTATCCTATTATTTATCATCTAAACCAATCATAGATTATCTATGTAGAAACGTGGGTGAACAATATGGATATTAATGTAAAGGAAAGAGTTCAAGCATATATTACTAATGTCGAGAAAGCACTAGACCAGATCAAGGAGAAAGACATAGATGATAAGTACAAGACGCTAGTAGAGCTAGCAGAGACTTACCTATCGGATGCCAAGTATTATTATGAAAAAGGAGACTATATTACTTCACTAGCGTGCATAGCATATGCTGAAGGATTAATTGATTCATTACGTTTTATCGATGTACTTAATATTAAGTGGGAGGCCTTGTCCAGTTTACTTAAAAGACCGAGAGTCCTAGTAGCTGGTGGTTTTGAGATCATCCACCCAGGCCATATTTATTTATTCAAGAAAGCATGGGAGCTTGGAAGAGTATATGTTGTAATTGCTAGGGATAAGAACTTCTATAAATTCAAGAAGAGACAACCCATTATACCTGAAGAGCAGAGAAGGAAAGTTGTAGAGAATATTAAGTATGTACATAAAGCTGTTCTAGGTGATGAAGAGGATTATCTTAAACCAGTTGAAGAGATCAAGCCAGACATCATCCTTTTAGGCCCAGATCAATGGCCAGCTGAAGAAAAATTATTAAGAGAACTTGAGAAAAGAGGCTTATCTAACACTCGTATTGAGAGGTTAAATAAAAGACTTGATAACGATCTCTATAGTGTTAGTAAGATAATTAAAAAGATCCTACTAGTTCATGGATGTGTATCTGAACAAAAATAACTACTTCACAGTCTTCTCCTTAAATAGTTTCAAGCGCTCAACTCTCTGAGACTCGTACGTTTCTGCCTTCTTAATAGCTATTTTTCGTAATTCATTAATATCTACTCTTGGATTATACCATTCCTTTCTCTCCTTCAACATTTTCGCTGCAATCGTTACTATATAACCTACATTGTACGAGTCTCTAACAGCTTGTTCATCTTCTAAGACATCCTCTATCGTATGATGATATGCAAGACCCCACGCTGGTATATGAACACCCATACTATTTATAACAGCCATTACATGGGCTATTGCTAATAGACTCCCGCTATCATTTCCACTAAATATAAAGCCAGCAACTTTTCCTTCAAGCAAGCTCTTACCAATATGCACGATCATATTTTCGAGACTCGTTAGCCTATCAATAAATGTCTTCAGCTTCCCAGAAACAGAATACCAATAAATAGGCGATATTATTATAAAGCCATCACTATGAATAATCTTTTCACCTAGCTTATTGAAGTCATCGTCATCAATAATGCATGGAAACCTACAGACCTTTTGATCATCCGAAACGCATCCAAGACACTCCTTAATGTTATAGTCGTAGAGGAATATCTCCTCTGCCTCACCACCAGCATCTAGTATTCCTTTCTCAGCTATAGCCATTAATTTTGTTGAAGCCCCATATTTTCTCGGAGAACCATTAATTAACAAGATCTTAGGCTTCATATAATCCACCCATACATAGTTTTTGATGAATAAGGCAATGATGGAAACAGCAATATTTATACGGTAGTAGCGATCAGCTATACTATTTCATTAAATACTTTAAAAGAATATTTTATTTCTTTTCTAGGGATATATTGTTTATGATCAAACAAAAAATAATTAGTTAAACTTACTTCCTAGTACCTTCAACAATAACCATTGTATTAGTTGTTCTTATCTCTGGTATTCGTCTTATTCTCGAAATTATTATTTGGCGGATTTTCTCTAAACTATCTGCCTCGATCTTAGCGATAATATCATAAATACCATACACTATGTAAACTTCCTTTACTTCAGGGATTTTGTAGAGTTCTTCAAATACTTTCATTTCCGAGCCTATTACTGTTTGTATAAAGATAAATGCTCCTGTTTTCAATTCTTTACACCCCAAACTTAATCTGCCTACAAGGATACTCAGTAACGCCGACCATCTTCATCGAATAAATGAACAGTCTCCGACACGGGTTCGCTCATCATCAAGTATTATTTTCACACTTGGATACTTATTACTGTTATGAACAAGGCACTATTCAGTAAGAACAAAGCATGAAATAATATGTAATTATTCTTGTTCTCCTATTATCCTATAAACATAATGACTGGTATTATCCCTAGTGTTATCAGTGTAAGAATCATGGTTATTGACGCTACAACTTCTGGTTTCCAACCATATATTCTTGCTATGACAGTATTCATTACTGCTGGTGGTAGGAAGGATAAGACCATTATTTCCTTATAGTAGAGCAGAGGTATCGGAACAAGAAGTAACAGTATATAATGTATTAGAGGACTCACTCCCAGTCTCCATATCGAGGTAATGTAGAGAACTTCCATATACTCTCTCACATGTCCGAGAGTTAATGGTAACGTATATCCTAATACATAGACTGCGCCATAACTGAGAATAGTGTGGAATGGTGATAGTATAAATGCTATTGACAAGTATTGTCTATAAATAGTATAATGTATTAGCGTACCTAATATGAAACCGTATAAGACCGGTATTTTTGCAACAGAGTATAAAATATTTTCACGTCCACCCGCGAGTAGTCCTGCAACACTTATGTGTAATACAAATATTATCAAGCTATACATAGCTGCCGCTGATATATCATTATAAAGAAGTAATAGTACGGGAAAACCCAGAAATACATTGTTTTGAAAAATGCTCATTAGTAAAACTGCTTTTCTCAATGCTCCATTCTTCTTGAATGGTATAAATAATAATACCACTATACTGATAACAACATATGTGACGGATACAATCAATATGCTTAGATCTGCAAGTTCTAGTCCTCGTCTAGCAAATGTATCTATGAATACAAGTGGTAAGATTATATAGTATATTATTTTGCTAAAGAACTGAACAGAATGATCGATTAATTTATATTTACCAAGTAAATATTTTGTAAAAACACCTAGACCTATAAATAAAAATAAACCTGCAATAGTTATTAATGGATCCACTTCTCCAGCTCCCTATCAACACATTTTCCTTATATGCTGAGGGCTCCTTACTCTACTTCAGCAAATCTGATCTCGTCTCCTCCCCACAACTCTAGCTTAACAGGTGACTCATATATTACTTCTCCATTATCACTCAAGATCCTAATTAGGGCTTTTAATGGCATTTCATTAAAACTAACAGTTACTCCACATATCCCAGCGTGTGCCACACATCTTTTCCTATTTGTTTCTTCCGGTAACACTTCGACAATGTAGTTATCAGGTATTCCGGTAAAGAATATCTTATCTCCTATGCTGTGATAGAATCTCTCCTTCGGTATGACTCCGGGTTCTCCTTCAGGGGGTATCCATCCTAGAACTGCTTGTGCAAAAGCATATCTATTATAGAAATAGTATTTGAGCCTATGATAGCCTTCTCTTAGTGGGAGTGGTTGACTAACATATGTTGTAGGAGGTTGGTCTTTCCATGCATTAATGATCAGTTTATTGTCTAGCCATACTCTACTACCATCATCTGTCGTTACATAAAATCTGTAAACACCTGGTTTATCAATATATATAAAACCGAGCCAAGCAACAGCAAAGAACTCTGCTGGAACACCAGGTGATGGTCTATCCCACCAAATATAGTTTATCCATGGAGATATATCTTCCTTGATAGGTTTTAAAGACAATAAGTCGTCAGGTGGATTATCTCCATGCCATGTATAGTAATAAGTTTTTAAACCAGGCATGAGCCCTTCCTTGACCTTTATCAACACATATTTCTTAGCCAAACTAAGCCTCCTCTCAAACATTCACTCATATATAGAGTATTATTGGTCGCAAGAATATTAAAATAGTACGTGAAGCACAGACAATTAATACAGTGTATCAAGATGAAGATAACGATTAAATTCAAAATATTATATCCTCAAGGAGAAGTAGTAACTTGCTATGGATACTTACATCAGAAAGGATATATGAAAGCAAAACAAACACATCTGGACCTATCCCCAACATGTGATAAAGAAGGGCTACTAAGTGAACTTGGTTTTAAGCATGGATTAAGACTAATATGCAATAATTATAGAAACGGTATATGCTTATTCATCGATTTCCTAAACAACTACATATGTATAGAGCCAGTGAAAGAAAACATTATAATTAGTTGTGGTGAAAAGAAAATATTCTTAATGATCACTAGATCGGGAAACATATATTTAGGACCAATTACATTGAAAAAGAAAACACTAAAAATAGATAATGAACAATCATGATTTGCTTCTTAGTCTTTTATGTTATTAGGACAAGATATTAGTAATGAAGGAGGGATTATAGATTGGCTGTTATTAATGCTAGTTTAATAAATAAGATAATAAATAGTAAACCGTTCCTAAGAAAAGCATACTACACACTCATAAATGATCCAGAAGTACAAGTTCTATGGGAAATGGCTAATATAATGGCTGTCAAAAGACTAAAGTATAACGACCACGGCCCTGTTCACGCGAAAATAGCTGCTGGAGCATCGTTATATCTTTACCAATTACTCTTAGATAAGGGAGTAGAATCAACACTTTTAAGAGATAATATTGTAGATAACCCCGACTATGCATGGCTCGTTCCACTTTATGGGGCCCTATTACATGATATAGGTAATGCTATCCATAGAGACCTTCATGAAAAAACAGGTGCTCTACTAGCTAAGTCAATAATAGATAGAGCACTAGAGAAAACAATCGATAAATACGATCAGAGAATAAAGTTAAGACAAGAAATAATGCACAGCATCCATTGTACAGCATATGATGTTGAGTGTTTAACTATAGAAGCTGGTTGTGTAGCTGTGGGTGACGGACTAGATATGGCTGAAGGAAGAGCTAGAGTACCCTATAGATTAGGAGGAGTATCAATACATAGCATATCGGCGCTAAGCATTAAGAAGGTAGAGGTAATTCCTGGAGAAACTACTCCTATAAAAATAATGGTTTATATGAGTGAAAGAGCTGGCATATTCCAGGTGGACGAAGTATTAATGCCTAAGCTCAGGACAACGCCTCTTAAAGAATATGTTGAGATCTATGCAATAGTGGATGGAGAAACGCTTAAGACATATACACCGAAATAATCTATCTCGAAATTTTTAATTAAGTTATATTTTCTGGTCGTAAAATCCTTATAAATAATACCATTATGTATACACGATTTCCATTTTAGCAAGGAATAATTTTAAATACCTTTCTAAGCTCATAGACACTACGCAAGGGTGATAAAGGGATGTGTTTTAACTGAGTCTAAATCTGGGTATAAATCCTCTCCTACACCTATATTCAAACCTATATTCTCCAAATACAAAAGAACAGTCCTTCTGAAAGAAGTAAGCGAAGGCAGATACGAATTAATAGCATGGATCGCCAAGAAAAAAGAAGACTCAATCATCCTGAGAGATCCAAGTGGGATCAGGAAGTTCAGAGTAATAGGCGAAAAATCAAAAGAACTACTAAAACATCCTTTAGAGACACTATTGTGGATAAAATCTCGTATTAAAGAAGGAACGTTAGAAGTGCTTGATTACGAAATAATACACAAGCCTTATGAAGAGAGAAGATTTGACTACATGGAAATAGGTGAAATAAGTCTAGAGGAATTCGCCAAGTATTCTCCATGGATACTAAGAAACCCGAAATACGCGGCTTCAACCAAATTATTATTCCTTATAACAAGGTATAGTCGAGAATTTCTCTATGGAGAAGACTTCGTAGAACTATTACCTCCTATGATCAGTATTGTAAGCGATCCTGGATTAAGAGGGGCTAAGAAATTAAAAACAAAGTTCTATGGTGTAGAGTATGAATTAACAAGTAGTGTCATAATGTATAAACAAGCGAGTGCAGCAGTATATGAGAAAGTATTCTTCACAGCCAGAAACATTAGGGAAGAACCGCCAGAGAATATTAAAACAGGTAGACACCTGTCAGAGTTCACACAATTAGACATAGAATGGGCATTGAGAGATATAGAAGACGTGATAAAACTAGCAGAGCATCTAATCTATACCGTGACAAAACTAGTCGCAGATAATCACAGTGAATTAATATACATGATTGGTGAAAGAAAAGAACCAATGGTCTTGAAACCACCATTTCCAAGAATAACATATGATGAAGCCCTTGACTTAGCGAAGAAGCTCGGATATAGTGTTAAATGGGGCAAAGAATTAAGCCATGAAGAAGAAACTGCTATAGCAGAATATTTCGGCACACCAGTATGGATCATAGGATACCCGATAATTAGTAGAGGATTCTATTACTTACCCAACCCCGAGGATCCAAAATATAACCTCGACTTTAACTTATTATTGCCAGAAGGTTATGGAGAAGTAATAGATGGAGGTACTAGAGAGTACCGCTATCCACAAGTGGTTGAGCGTCTCAAAATGCTTGGAGAACCGCTTGAGAAATATACATGGTTCATAGAACTGGTAAAACAAGGAGGAATACCACCTAGTAGCGGGTGGGGATTAGGGCTTGAAAGATTCACGAGATTCATAGCAGGACATAAACACGTAGCCTATGCGACTCCATATCCAAAACTACCAGGTATAACGCTATCGCCATAAAACAACAAAATATATCTCCTCATATTATTGGGTAAGAACATGGATGCAGCTAAGTAATATTTTTACATAATACTATATCTTCCTATTATTACTTTTTTATATTATAATCTTCATTTCTATTCAATTGTATAATGCTTTCTAGAATGAATTATTCCTAGAGGTGTGCTGTCCATGAACAAGCATAGCAAGATACTCTTGATAATGATTCTTGCAGTAATCATGGGTGGTATAGTATATTATATATCGCCTCCTGATTGGCCAGCGAATGGAGAATATGTTGCTAACATCTATATTAGGGGGAATAAAATCGGTGAATTACATTTCACTATTTCAGATAAAAATCTAGAACAAAACTTTACCTTCAACAACATGATTGTAAACATAATCCTAAAATCACCTGGAAAAATAGCCGTTGGGGAGCCACTAGTATTTGAGATAATGTGTTATGAGGGCAATAAGCCAGTAAAAATAGAGATCAAGGATGTTAAGATAGAGATCATTACTCCTGATAACAATAAATACACTTTCTTCCCAAGTAGTAAGGAGGACTATACAATAATAGCTTCGATCCAGCCTTACATACATGCTAAAGAAGCAGGTTTTGTTTTCGGCTCAGCGATTGTATTGTTTGCAGCAGCTTCAATAATACACTATATTATAACTGGATTGTACGTTACTATATCATTAGTACTCATCGGTATCCAGCCGATGAAAACAGCTTACCAATACTATATGGCACCACTAATAATGGTCTTTATTGCCGGTAGTGCCATGGAGCTAGTTATACGCGAAAGAGGGCTAGACGTACGCGTTGCAAGGCTATTATCAAGAATAGGGAGAGGACCATTTACATTAATACTAGGGGTTAGTTTCCTTGGAAGCTTTCTCAGCATGTGGATGAGTAATACAGCCGCAACATATGTGATGTTACCCCTAATTGCAGCTTTACTTGCTGGTATAAGAGATAAGGCTGAGAAATATTCATCAATAGTTATGGTATCGCTGGCAATGGGTGCAAGTATCGGCGGAACAGCAACACTCATAGGAACACCGCCCAACCTAATAGCAGCCGAGTTCCTGAACAAGTTCGCATATGGATATGAAGCTATAGGCTTCTATAAATGGTTACTAATTGGCTTACCTGCATGGTTTATCGGATTCGGTATCGGAATAGCATTAGCAGTAATGTATGCTAAGATAGTGGCCAAAGACGAGCTCAGTATAGTTGCAGAAGAATTGAAGAAAATGAGGAAAATGAAAGGAAAGCCATGGAGTAAAATAGAGGTAATAGCTCTAATAGAGCTATTGATCCTAGTTGCTCTATGGATAACGGAGCCTATCCATGGAATCAAGACAGGAATAGCAGCTGGAATTGGTATATTATTGTTCTTTGCTACAGGAATACTTAATCCCAAGGAGCATTGGAAGAAACTAGCATGGGACTTAATGGTATTATTTGGTGCAGGATTAACATTAGGATCAGGCTTAATGAAAAGCGGGTGGGCAAACTATCTATTATCACAGCTCCACGGCATAGAATCGCTTGGATGGACAGCGTTCTTCATTATAGGTTTCACAGCATATATTATAGGAACATTTATATCAAGCCATACCTCAGCATCTGCTTTCGTAGCACCATTGACAATACCATTAGGAATGACTATAGCAGCCGGCTTAGGGCTTTCACCAGCAACTGGTGCAGCACTGGCGACTGTGGTTGCGATCGTGAGCTTAAACAATGCTATCGCATTACCAATATCGACACCGCCTTCAGCAATAGTATATGCTAGTGGTAAAGCTAGGATAAAAGACCTGATCATATATGGGTTCTTGTTCGGAATAATAGCGAATGCTGTAATAATTGCTCTGCTTGTAAAATACTGGGCAATGATATTGTAATGATAAAAAATGAATAACCATAATTATGTTTTTACAAAATATGCTTATTAATCTATATAGCCTAACGCTCTTAATCTCTCCTTAACTTTTTCCTCATCTTCCTTACTCATTACTTCTCCTTCAAAATCACTTGTTTCAACTAATTGTTCAAGCACATAGATTATGAACTCTCTTATGTCTTTAAATCCCGTATCCTCTGCTTCCTTGACAAGTTTCTCATAAAGTGTCTTAGGTATACTTATCTTAACTTCTATTTCTTCTTCCATCTTGATCAGCTCCATGCATACCTTACTCATAACATATTGTATTAATGAAGGGATTAGTAAAAATTAGTGGACAAATGGGTCTTTAAACTTTAGTATAGTCTCCGCGACTTCGGGTCTCATCATGTATTCGGGCGGGATCTTTCCTTCCATGATCATTTTTCTTAGCTTAGTACCACTAATCTTAATCCTGTACTCGTCTCCATGAGGGCATATTTTCTCATTAGCCATGCCACCACATTTACGACAATAAAATGCCTCTCTAATGAACAGGGGTGTGATCCCTAGGTCTGGGAATTCATCAAATATTTCCCAGGCCTCATAAGGTCCATAGTAGTCTCCAACTCCCGCATGATCTCTTCCAACTATAAAGTGGGTTGCTCCAAAATTCTTCCTCACAATAGCATGATGAATAGCTTCTCTAGGACCAGCATAGTTCATATTCATTAATAACCCTGCTAGAACAACCACGTTTTTCGGATAATAATGCTTGATCAAAGCCTCATATGCTGCAAAGATCACTTCATCTCTATAATCACCGGGTTTTTTCCAACCTACGAGGGGGTGGATCAATAATCCGTCAGCAAAGGTTAGGGCTGCCTTTTGCACATATTCGTGTCCTCTATGTGGTACATTTCTTGTTTGGAAAGCAACTATAGTTCTCCATTTCTTTTCCTTGAACAAGACTCTCGTCTCTATTGGCCAAAGAATCCTGTTCTCAAGAGGATGTTTTATCTCATTCAATAAGTCAATAGTGCCACCAATCAATAGTTCTTTACGATTATATGTCTTAGATACGCCTGGATGATTCGGATCTGTTGTCTTATACACTTGTCTAGCATATTCTTTCTTGTCCCACCCATATATCTCCTCAATTTTCATAATAGCTATTGGTTCCTCATTATATCTGAGAATAATATCGTCTCCTTCTTTTAACCCACTGATCTCCTCAGGATCAACATCTAAAACTATGGGAATAGTCCATGGTAGATCATTTGTAAGCCTCATATCATATAGTACGTTAATGTAGTCTTCTTGAAACAGAAAACCCTCCAAAGGACTAAATACTCCATGAGCAATATCCATAACATCAATTACTCTTTCAAAACTGATACTTATCGATGGTAATTCTGAAGCCTCGCTAAGGAGTATTTCTCTTTTTTTACCAGTTAATATCTTATTAATTAACCTCCCTCCGTGGGGACGAGGAATCATTTATGATCAACCCCATATACGCTTTAAATATAGCCTAGCTTCTTGAGCTTCTCAATGATCTTCTGCTTATCTTCTTCAGTAAATGGTTCCTCATACTTTGATTCTTCATGAGAAGCAACCACTTCGCGCAACACATAGGTAACGTATTGGGATACGCTAGTGAATCCAGTGCCTTCAATAAGTTTCTTTATCCTATTATATAGTGTTAATGGAATAGAGACAGTTGTGTATTTAACACGCTTTTCTTTATCAGTCAATCCCATAACACCCTTGTTTACTAACCTGGATTATTGACAGAATATTTTATTAATTAGATATAATTAATATTTTCCCATGACCCAATAACCTATAGAGGCAATAATCTATTCAAACAACTGGCTTAGAGTTGATGAATAAATGAAATGCATAGATAAAGGCCTTGTAATATGGCTTACAGGTTTACCAGGTAGTGGTAAAACAACAATAGCTAATAAAGTAGCCTCTATTCTACGAGAAAAAAGATATAGAGTAGAAGTAATTGATGGCGATTGGGCAAGAAAAACAATTAGCTTAGGAGCAGGATATACACGAGAGGAGAGAAAGATGCACCTACATAGAATAGCATGGGTTGCCAGACTCTTAGCAAGAAACGGCGTTATAGTAATATGTAGCTTTGTATCCCCATATAGAGACGTTAGGAAAATGATTAGAGAAATAATAAGCGAAGAAGCCCCCTTCATAGAAGTCTATGTAAAATGTCCACTAGAAGAATGTATTAGGCGAGACCCTAAGGGACTATATAAAAAAGCACTTCGTGGAGAAATCAAACACTTCACAGGTATTAGCGATCCATACGAAGAACCATTAAATCCTGAAATAACCGTAGACACGGTGAATAACAGCGTTGAAGAAAACGCCTCGACTATAATCAATTACTTATCAGAGAATTTTGGCATAGATCCATAAGCTATACTTTCAATCAATGGTTCTATTTAAAACCAATTATGAAGACAATCCAAAATACAAAAGCTATGTTTTTAATAAGAAACACAACCGAAGATCCCAACGAATCTAATAAGTTACGACTATAACTCAAGTAAGTCTTACTAAGCTAAGTAAAAGAATAAAATTTTATAATTCTATATGGTTTAAATGCACTCACTTGTTTATGCGAGGTATTAATGATTTGAGAAAAGCAATTGTCATCGGTTTGGATTGTGCTCCTCCAAGAATACTCTATGACGAATTAATAGATGAGTTACCAAATCTGGGCGAACTGGTGAGGAATGGACAAAGATACATTATGAAATCTAGTCATCCACCAATAACTATCCCAGCATGGATGGTTATGGCTACGGGAAAAACACCTGGAGAACTCGGTCTCTATGGTTTCAGACACAGGATCCCTGGAACATATAATGAAATATATATTGCAGACTCAACTAAGGTGAAAGAAGAACCTATTTGGGTTACCTTAGGGAAGAAAGGATATAATAGTATAATAATTGGTTTTCCGCCCAGCTACCCGCCAAGACCGATCAAAGGATACTTGATTAGCGATTTCATTACACCAGATCACACTAAGAGATACACGTGGCCGCCATGGCTTAAGAACGAGATAGAAAAGTATTTCGGACCATATATTTTCGACGTCGTTTTCCGCACAGAAGACCGAGACAAGGTTAAGAGAGAATTATGGAAGATGACAATACAGCACTTCAAGGTAATAAGGTACTTGTTGAAAAACAAAAAATGGGACTTCACATGGTTTGTAGAAATAGGGACAGATAGGCTCCACCATGCTTTCTGGAAGTATTGGGATAAGAACCATCCAAAATATATTCCTGGGAATAAGTACGAAGACATAATTCCAGAGTATTATAAACTAATAGATAAAGAAATCGGTGAATTAATGAAAATACTATCCAAAGACGCATTGATATTCATAGTATCGGATCATGGCGCAAAAGCGATGAAAGGAGCATTCGCTGTTAATCAATGGCTTGAAGAAAAAGGATACTTGAAACTTAAGAAGAAACCAGAGAAGCATGGAACGGATCTCAAGCCAGATATGATTGATTGGGAACACACAAAGATATGGGCATGGGGAGGATACTATTCGAGATTCTTCATAAACATCAAAGGAAGAGAGCCAAAAGGAATAGTTGATAGGGAAAATGTCCCAAATCTGATAGAGGAACTAAAAGATGAACTAAAGAAACTAAAAGGACCAAATAATGAGGTGTGGGATAATCTAGCCTATACACCTAATGAACTCTATCCTGTTGTAAGGGGTGATCCACCTGATGTTATTGTATATTTTGATAACCTATCTTGGAGAGCTGCGGGAACTGTTGGTTGGCCTAGTTATTACTTAGAGGAAAACGATAAAGGCCCCGACGACGCTGTTCATGATTGGTACGGTGTATTCACAATATATGATCCCGAAAATACAATTGAGTCGGGCAATAAAGGAATTATAGAAATACATGATATTAAGGATAAAATGCTTCAATTGATCCTTCAAAAATAAGGAGGTTGTTTAGTTATGGTTAAGATAATAGATACTACTCTACGTGATGCACATCAATCATTATTGGCTACAAGACTTAGAACACGAGACATGCTAAAATTCGTCGACTTAATAGACCAAGCAGGATTTTACAGTTTAGAAGTATGGGGAGGAGCAACGTTTGATTCAGCAATAAGGTATTTGAGAGAAGATCCTTGGGAGAGACTAAGAATTATAAGAGAGCACGTAAAGAATACAAAGTTACAAATGCTTCTTAGAGGACAAAACCTAGTTGGCTATAGACATTATCCAGATGATGTAGTTGAAAAATTCGTTGAACTAGCATATAAGAATGGAATTGATATATTCAGAGTTTTCGATGCATTAAATGACGTAAGAAACATGAAGACAAGTATCAAGAAAGCAAAAGAAGTCGGAGCAATTGTACAAGGTTCTATGTGTTATACTATCAGCCCGGTACATACCATTGATTATTATCTAAGGCTCGCAGAAGAGCTTCTCAGTTTAGAAGTGGATATAATAACAATTAAGGACATGGCTGGAATACTGGAACCAGAAAAAGCATATGAACTAGTAAGCCTCCTAAAGAAGGAATTCAAAGTACCAGTCAATGTACATACTCACTCCACAGGAGGCCTAGCTGTAGCAACATATTTGAAAGCAGTAGAAGCTGGAGCTGACTATATAGATACAGCGATATCACCATTAGCATTTGGAACTGCACAGCCTGGTATACAATCAGTATACTATGCTTTACCAAGTGAGCACAAACCAAGTATCAACTTGAACATAATAAACAAGATTTCAAGGATTCTTCGACAACTAATAGAGGAAAAATACCTTCATTTACTCAACTGGAGAATCCTCCTACCAAACCCAGACGTAATAATACACCAGATTCCGGGAGGAATGTTCTCAAACCTAATAGCACAGCTAAAACAACAAAACGCTCTAGATAAACTTGATAAAGTATTAGAGGAAGTACCCATTGTAAGAGAAGAACTCGGATGGCCACCCCTTGTAACCCCATTATCCCAGATCGTTGGTACACAAGCAGTACTAAACGTACTATTCGGTAGATACAAGATCATTCCAAAAGAAACAAAAGACTATGTAAAAGGATTATACGGAAGACCACCAGCCCCCATTAAAGAAGAAATTAAGAAACTCATCCTAGGCGACGAAAAACCAATAACTACGAGACCAGCAGACCTACTAGAACCCATGCTTGATAAATGTAAAGAATTCGTAATAGAAAAAGGATACTATGAAAAAGAAGAAGATATCCTAACCTATTGCTTATTCCCAGAAACAGCTATTGAATTCTTCGAAGCTAGAAGAAAAGGACTTATCGAGAAACCGCTTACAGAGGAGAAACCTAGAAAAACAGTTAAGATCATTGTAAATGGCAAAGAATACATTGTAGGCGTAGAGGGCATAAACATAGAAATAGTGAAAACAATGACGCCTCCAACTATATCGCCAGCAATGACAATATCCCGGTTAGAAACTATTCCTAAGCAAACCAGTCAGAACCAAGAAAACATAAAAGGGCATCCACTTAAATCACCAATGGCAGGAAAGATACTAAAAATACTCGTTAGAGAAGGCGATACTGTTAAGAAAGGGGATAAAGTCATAGTCTTGGAGTCAATGAAGATGTCAACAGACATTCTAGCACCAATAACTGGGAGAGTGGAAAAAATATTAGTTAAAGAAGGCGATAACGTCGAGGCCGGCGACGTGCTTTTAACAATAACTCCTCAGTAAATATAGAACCTAAGAGGTATTTCTTTAAATTACATTACGGTCAATTATATCATTAGGTGGAACTAATTGTATAGAAAAACCCAATTAAATATTTACCTACTAATGGCAGTTATTATAGTGATCGCTCTAGTAGCATCTATTTACAACTATACAACGATCCTTAACGAATACAATAGTTATAAAGAAAGAACCTATAATCAAAACATGAAAATCCTCTTTAATTTAATCAATGAACTCTCTACTAGATATGATTGGATTATAATAAGATTAGAGAACATGAGCATTATTGGCGGAGATCCTGTTTATTCAAGAACTGATAGAGAAATAATCCTAGTGTCTTCTATGGATGCTGATTTTATATCAGGTCTTGCAAGTGATGTAGCACTAAATAATGACTTACATGAACTAAGTAATGCATTATCTAATATTCAGTTAGCGTCGCACATGATTCATCAAAAAATGCTTGTTAATGAGAAACAAACGTTTATAGTTCTTCTGAACGATAAAGACTTATTGAAATCAATCATTAATGATCTTAATACTCTATGGAAGCAGTATCGAAATTTCACTACCTCGGGAAGTATTGATGAAAACGAAGTTAAAAGAATATCATATGAATTATTAAAAACTTCGGATAAACTTGTAGATGATCTAGACAAGATTCCCGCTATTGTTAAGTAGTTTATACTTTTTCTATTAGTGCATAAAAGAACCCTATTGTTTTGTGACGGTGTGGAAAAGCCCTCATAGTTCCAGGTAAGAATCCTGGATCATATGGTTTTTTAAGTGGAACTAACTTTGCTTCTCCTTTATGCCTTTCCAAGAACATAGAAATGACGTCTTCATTTTCTTCTCTCAACATGCTACATGTACAGTAAAGTATCTTCCCTCCTTTCTTAAGGAGCTTCCACCCTGCTTCCAACATCTCAATCTGGAGAGATTGGAGCTCATAGACTTTTTCTTCCCGCAACCTCCATCTTAGATCAGGGTTCTTCATTATTGTGCCATCACTACTACATGGAGCGTCTAAAAGCACCCTATCAGCTATTTCTTCTCCTAGAACATCCGGTGCTTTTCTAGCATCTTGTTTTATAATCTTAACTATTTCTATGCCAGTTCTTCTGAGGATTTCCTTCATTCTCTGAATACGTTTATCATCAATATCAAAAGCATATATTATTCCATTATTCTTCATTAACTCGGCCATATGTTCGGTTTTGCCACCAGGCGCCGCCGCTAAGTCTACAACAGTCATGCCTGGTTCTGGTGCAAGGAGAATAGAGGCAATGGCTGCGGCTTCTTCTTGTATAATTATCAATCCTTTCCTCCATAGCTTTGACTTTTCGAAATTAAATGGACCCGGAAATCTCAGAACGGTTGGAATTACTCTAGACTGTTTTGCCCATTTAACTTGTTTTCTTAACTCTTTGATAACGTATTCAACTGTTGTTTTAAGGGTATTTACACGAACTGATAATGGTAATTGTTGGTCAAGGGATTTGAGTAGCTTATCAGCTTCTTCATCCATTAATTGCTTTATTCTATCAATGTACCATTTGGGTAACATATATTCGAAGACTTCTTTCTCAATACTTGATGGTTTATACTTGTAATTAGTATTCAAGATCCTATCGTACAATCGAGTATAATACATACCAATGTATGGATGCGTCTTGCTTGATAAGAGCTTCGCAACACTATTTCTCAAGTACTTTAAAGTTCTCTTGGATGGATCGTGATAAAACCTTATTTCTAATAGTACTCTAAGTGCTGATCTTAGCCATGGATCCAATACGTATGGGTTAACTCCTACTAAGTCTTTGATAATTATATCAAGTATACCTAACCTCTTCATAATCCCATAGAAAATAGCTGTTAGCAAAGGGTCTCTTGGAGAGCCAAGATAACCATATTTACTAAAAGCTCTTCTTTTAGCATCTTGACTAGGTTTAATTCTTTCTGATAGCCTCACAGCCTCAACCAGCGCCAATACCATTTTCTTCTCTAAGTCTAGCTTTGCCATGCCACACTAGACCTTGCTCATATTATTACTTTACCATATGAATAGAGAAGTAATACAAGATTATATTTCTTGTAAAACAATAACTAGTTTCATAGTTGGAAAATAATCATTTGACGTGATCCCCATGTATAAAACTCCTAAAAAATACAACTATACCCTATTCATTAGCTTCGATCTAGACATTGACTCCGCCGAGCATTACAAAGGCGCTGATCCTATTTCTATTAGTAGAGGTAGATTCACTGCAAAGAGAGGATTATACAAAGTATTAAAGACACTTAGGAAGTACAGCGTTAAAGTAACATTCTTTGTGCCTGGATGGGTTGCTGTCAATTATCCTCATTTAATAAAACTAATTGTTGACGAAGGACACGAAGTAGCTGCCCATGGCTACATACATGAGAGACTCGATGAATTCAAAGATAGATTTTACGAGGAACAACTTTTCAATAGAATGATAAATTCTATAGCGGTTTTCACAGGCTATAAGCCTCTCGGTTTCAGAGCTCCTTATTGGAGATTTAGCAACAATACACTAAGTATATTGATGAAAAAAGGCTTCCTATATGATAGTAGCTTAATGGATGATGAATACCCATATGTGATCACCATGAATGAGTACTCCATTGTAGAGTTACCAGTTGATTGGAGACTAGACGATTGGCCCTATTTAGAATACTATAGGACTCTTACACCGAGAGAACTATTAGAAATGTGGCTTGAGGAAATAAAGCACGCTGAGAAAAACCGTGGGTATGTTTCATTAACAATGCATCCTCAATGCATAGGGAGAGGGGCTAGAATAAGAGTCTTAGAAGAAATACTGAGTTATGCTGTAAAAACAAATGCTTGGATACCTACTGGTAAAGAATTAGCAGAGTATGTTGTTAAAACTATTAGCCACGAGAGTAATAGTTGATAAGGGATACAAAAACCTGTGTGATCAGAAATGATTAATGTTGAAGAAATCAGGAAAGACTTCCCAATACTACAGAGAAGAATTAGGGGTCGTAGACTTGTATACTTTGATAACGCTGCGACTACTCAAAAACCTATTCAAGTAATAAATGCTATTGTTGAATACTATTCTAAACACAATGCTAATGTACATAGAGGACTACACACTCTCAGCCAAGAAGCTAGCGAAATGTATGAAGAAGCACACGAGGTCATAGCAAAGTTTATCAATGCTTATTCATGGGACGAAGTTATTTTCTGTTTTAACACAACAGATGCTATGAACATTGTTGCTTATGCATGGGGATTTAAGAATCTTAGAGAAGGAGATGAGATTGTTCTAACCGTAATGGATCATCACAGTACAATGCTTCCATGGAGAAATGTTGCAAAGTTCAAGAAAGCAGTAATTAAATACGTTGACATAACTGATGATGGTTACTTAAACTATGAAGACTTGGCACAGAAAATCACTGAGAAAACAAAAGTGGTTGTGTTCCCCATAATGAGCAATGTTGTAGGTACAATAAACGATGCAAAGAAAATAGTTAAGTTAGCACACGAAGTTGACGCAATAGTTGTAGCTGATGGTGCACAAAGCGTTCCACATATGCCCACAGATGTAAGGGATATGGGTATAGATTTCCTAGGATTCAGTGGACACAAAATGCTTGGACCAACAGGTACAGGTGTTCTATGGGGGAGAAGGGATAGACTCGAAGAAATGATGCCCTTCAAAGTAGGTGGAGACACTATAAAAGACGTTACACTCGAAGACGTTATATGGCATGACCTTCCCTGGAGATTTGAAGCAGGAACACCAAACATTGCCGGAGGCATAGGCCTTGCCGAAGCCGCAAAATACTTGATGCGTATAGGAATGGATAATGTTAGACAACATGAGAAAGAACTGGTTGAGTACACATTCAAGAGATTCGAAGAACTTGGAGAAGACATAACAATATATGGTCCAAGAAACCCAGAGGATCGGGGAGGAGTTATATCATTTAATATAAAGGATCTGCACCATCATACTGTTGGTAGAGCACTAGATCTGTTCGGAATAGCTGTTAGGACTGGAATGCATTGCGCACACCCGCTCCACTATAGGCTAGGGATAAAAGGTACTGTTCGTGCAAGCTACTATATATACAATACTAGAGAGGAAATAGACTACCTCATAGAAGCTCTTAAACAAATAATAATGTTGAGAGAAGCTCTTAAACACCAACCCGTAGAAGAAGTATGTACAGGAACGTAATTAGTATGAGGGAATCGTTTTAATTAAGAAAAATATTTATTATAAAAAATTAATGTTTTTAGTCTCTTTACTCCTTAACTGGCCCTAATATTCTGGCAAATTTCTTGCCAGTGTAGGGGCTAACAGCAAATGCGATCTTTATCTTTCCTCTCTTAGTCTCCTTGATTACTACCTCGTACTTGTCTGTCTCGAAGTATTTCTTTGCCTTTAAGTCGAAGAATCTTAGCTTCTCGGGCATTTCCTCTCACCCTATCTTCCATTACATTTTTTTCTATTATAATAATAATATGCTTTCCAAATTAAAATTTTATGGTTTGGTATAAATCAGTTATATATACTCTATACTTTTTTGTAAAAACCATAAAATTTTATGATACAGTTAATGATGTTATTTTTCAAAAAGGATTAATAAGATCCTGTAATGGCCTATATGATTTTATAATAATGTATCTTGTCATTATACAGTGTTATAAAAATGATCAATTCAACGCTACATTGCACCAATAGCCTTTACACCATACTTCCTTATATAATTTGTTGAATATCTTATTATGAGTATCGAAATCATTAACAATACTATGAGGTATAAGGTTCCAAATACTATTGTCTTACTTAGACCTAATAATGGTGTTAATCCTGTCGCACCAAACCTTTCTAGTTCTGCGGCATAGGTATATGGTATTAGAAATGCTATTATTCTCATCTGGGCAGGCATTTTAGTTAACGGCACACCTATTCCGCCGATAATATATACAACTATGTTTAAGACATCAAGCATAATACCCGGTATTCTTAGTCTCAACCCTATTGATGATAATATAAGCGAGTAAAAAAGTGCATAGAGCATTATTAATACAAATGAGAACAATAAGTAGAATGGATTAAATATTTTGAATATATTAATTCCTGTTAACTCATAATAGATTATCCCTACAACGGGTATTGCAACAATAGTTACTATAGTAGCTGTTATTATACGACCAGCTATAAGAGTCATAGGATTCGTGTTTCGTACTATGTGTTCTTCAACTATTCCAATCTCAAGCAAGAATCTTATCCAATTACCAACAATCCATACAGTGTTATTCATAGAGCTCCATAATGCTACTCCCCAGAAAGTAATAACCGCCATAGTCTTGAAATCTTCACTTGGGATAAAAGTTAGTGTTCCAAGCATGAATAATAAGTACCAGATCATATCTGTTACTATCATGTTTAAGAAACCGTATTTATACCTATGGAGTCTCGTCAAGTGAAGCCATAAAATAGCATATATTTTGATACAGATGCTTTCCAAGACGAGTCCTCTCAAAGAGCCCTTGATCATCATATGATTGGCCAAATAATATCTGGTTCCTTACATATACCCGTTCTCGAATACAGTTCATATGCGGCTTTATCTGCTTCCTCTAATACTCTGTCTACATTAAACGTCAATATTTCCCTATTGTACATTACTAGTTTACCATCAATAATACTGTGTTTAACATCTAGTCCGGTAGCCGAAAATACTAAGTGAGCTATTGGGTTATTCAATGGTCTTAAGTGTGGCTGCCAATAATCAACAATTATTATATCTGCTCTCTTCCCCTTCTCTATACTACCAACCATATTGTCTATCATTAACGCTTTAGCTCCGTTAATAGTTGCCATTTCTAATACTTCTTCAGCCCGAATAGCTGTGGGGTCTAGCTTTCTAAGAGTTTGCAATAATGCTGCATGCTTCATTTCCCGAAGCAGATCATAATCGTTATTGCTTGGTCCCCCATCTGTTCCAAGAGCAACGTTTACTCCACGGTCAAGCATTTCTCTGATCTTTGCAGCTCCGCTTCCTAGTTTCATATTACAGCATGGATTATGACTAACACTTGTACTTGTTCTTGCAAGAATAGAGATCTCGTTATCATCAATCCATATAACATGAACAAGTACAACATTCTTACCAGTTAATCCAATCCATTCAGCAAATTCTACGGGTTTTTTGCCGAATTTCTTTAAAGTATATTCAACATCCGCTTTAACCTCTGCTAAGTGCATTGTTATGCCAGTTTTTAGTTCACGTGCTTTCTCAGAGATCTTTCTATATAGTTCTACACTAACAGCACCAGGGGTTCGGGGACCGAACCATATCCAGATCTTATTGTCCCAGCCATGATACTTGTTGTAAAGTCTCAACGTGTCTTTAAAACTCTTATCACCGAGCTCAACTAATCCTTCGTGAAGAATATTTTCTTCTAATGCATAACCAGTCATATCCATGACATGCCTTGCAACAGCCGCCCTGATACCGCTTTCATGTATAAATTCAATGATATTGTCAGGACCATATATTCCAACTAGTCCTGTTTCTAGAAATGTAGTAGTACCTGTCCTAATCATTTCAGCGATTACGAGTTTTGCTGAAACCAGTGCTTCTTCGGGCTTATAATTACCTTGGAGAGGCCATATCCTATCCCTAAGCCACGGGATGAGAGGTTGGTACTCAGCACAAGCTCTTAGTAATCCTTGAGCTAAGTGTACATGTGTATTAATCAGACCCGGCATAACGATATCTTTTTCAGCATTAATCACGATATCGCTGTAATACCGATACTTTTTATCCAGTTCTTCTTTCTTACCAATATCTACTATATAACCATCCTCGATAGCGACAGCACCTTCTTTGATAATTCTTCTAGCATTATCCATTGTAATAATCCATCCACCACGAATATAGATATCAGCCATGAATTACACCTTGGAATAAACAAATACTATCATTATTTCTTTAAACAACAAGATAAGTTATTAAAGACTATTTGACTAATGATAATAAAAAGGACATCGGTGCATTATCGAGTTGGTTCTACCCAGTATATTCAAATACGATGTAGAAGAGAGAATAAATCTTATTAATACCATTATGGGTAGAAAACCAGCTGATATAGTGATCAGTAATGTAAACATAGTGTTAACAACGACTGGAGAGATCCTAGAAGACGCCAGCATAGTAATTTCTGGCAAGAGAATCGCCGGAATGGGAAAGATAAATGAACTACACAGATTCGTGGGACGGGAGACAATAGTTATTGATGGAGAAAATAACTATGTATTACCGGGATTTATAGATCCACACGTACATATTGAGTCATCACTATTAACACCACGTGGATTCGCAAAATTAGCACTACGACATGGAACAACAACAATAGTTGCAGATCCTCACGAGATCGGGAATGTGCTGGGAAGCAGGGGAGTGGAACTATTTGTTGAAGCATCTAAAAACTTACCATTAAAGATACTGATCGATATACCAAGCTGTGTACCTGCAACAGATCCTTCTTTTGGATTAGAAACAACTGCTAACATTATTGGGATCGATGAAATAGAGAAACTAGCAATGCTAGAGGGAATAATTGGTTTAGGAGAAGTAATGGATTATGTAAGCGTGTTAAATGCCAGTAAATACGTGTTGGAAAAAATAAGAATAGCGAATAAGTATGGATTAATAGTAAATGGTCATGCACCGCTTTTACAGGGAGAAAAACTAGATGCCTACATAGATGCCGGTATATGGAGCGATCATGAATCAACTACTCTCGTAGAAGCAATAGAGAAAATAAGAAAAGGAATGTATGTTTTCATAAGAGAAGGCAGTGCATGGAAAGATCTTAAGGCCCTATCACCATTGCTAAAGAACAATAGCATTGATCTAAGACTATGTAGTTTTGCATCAGACGATATAAACGTCGTAGACTTGATGGAGAAGGGGCATCTGGATAGAATCATTAATATAGCAATAGAATATGGGATAGACCCTGTAAAAGCTATACAGCTAGCAACCATAGGTCCAGCGATAAGGCTTCATCTAGAAGACCATATCGGCGTTATTGGTCCAGCAAGGCTAGCAGACATAGTCTTTACTAAGAGCATTGAATACATAGAACCACGCACAGTAATAGCGAATGGAGAAATCATATACTATAAAGGAGAATTAAAGAAGCCGCTTCCAGAATACAATTACCCAGAATACGCGTTAAACACTGTTAATATAGGCAAAATACCTAAACCAGAAGACCTACTAGTGAAAGTAAATGAGAAAAGGGGAATAGTAAGAGCCAATATTATCCAAGTAATACCAGGTTCAGCAATTACAAAGAGAGTAGTTGAGGAATTAGTAGTTGAGAATGGAGTATTGCTTCCAGATCCTAGTAGAGACATTATACTAGCAACTGTAATAGACCGGCACAAAGCAACAGGAAGTACTGGCAAAGGATTCATTAAAGGACTAGGATTTAAAGCAGGAGCAATTGCTCAGACAATAGCGCATGATACACATAATCTAATAGTAGCAGGCAGTAATCCCGAAGACATGGTTAAAGCCATAGAATGGATAAAGAATAACCACGGAGGAATAGTCGTTGTAGATAATGGAGAAGTACTAGCAGGAATACCATTGAGACTAGCAGGACTTATGAGCACAGAAGAACCAGAAAAAGTATATGAAGAATACAAAAACTTAACAAATACTCTAATGAAAAAATATGGTCTAGAATTCGAAGCATTCTTCATGACATTAGGACTAGTAGCCCTACCAGTAATACCAGAGATAAGATTAACTGATAAAGGATTAGTTGATGTTAATGAAGCAAAAATAATACCATTAATAGTAAATGAAGAATCTGACTAAGTACATAATAGTTTTTCTCTATTTTCTTTACTCTTTCTACTTCCTTACTATTATTACTGCTTTTCAGAGTTTTCTCCAAGAAGCCCTAAGCGTTGTTCTATTTTCTTAATCTCATCCTCTTCAAGAGGCATCATAACGGCTTTATCACTTATAATAGCTGAAACACCCTCAGGGTCAAGAAGCATAATAGTATACTTAATATGTCCGTCCCTTGCTTTTCTTAACAAATCTAGTTTCTCAATACATTCTTTTTCAGGAGCATCGGGTTCACTACATAAGAATTCTGTTTTCTCAATGATATCCATAATAAGCCCTTCAATCGTCGTTATAAACCCCATAGCTGCTGGCCCGGGATAAATCTCTACTCCAAGCTCTGGTATTATAATAGCAGTTGTAGATGATCTGATCAATATAGCGTTTTCGTCACCTGGTTTCTCAACGGTATAAACTATTTTACGGGGACCCTTGCTCTCAGCTAATCTAACATCACTCCACTTGTAACCACAATGATCACATCTACCACTAGATATTATTACTTTGCCAACAAGAGGCATATCATATAAGTGTTCTTCTACTTTAAATTCTCTGCCACAAACTGGGCATTTAACGTTGTATTCCAAGATCTTCTGAATACACTCCATAATATAATCCCTGCTTCTAACCAGTATTACTGCACGCACTTAATTATAATGCATGTATATAATAAATTAGTTTTGACCAGCGAGGTATAGGTAAAATTGCCGTATCTAAGAGTAATAAGATTATTTGATCCATGGAAAAGTCCTTTATGTACTTGTCCGAGAAAATATAGTTTACACCCATATACTGGGTGCAGCCATTTCTGCCTATACTGTTATGCTACTTCATACATAGGTAGAAGACCAAGTACCCCTAAAAACATGTTTCTAAGAAACCTTCGATCAGATTTAAAGAGGATCAATAAGAACTTAGTTGTTGAGATAAGTACTAGTAGTGACCCATATCCTCCTGTAGAGAAGTGGTTATTATTAACAAGGAAAACACTAGAACTACTTGTTGAACACAAGGTTAAGACATTAATAACAACTAAGGGATCTATCGTCGTCAGAGACATAGATCTATTGTTAATGACGCCATCAGCCGTAATGATAACAATAACTACACTAGACAATAGAATAGCTAAGATCATGGAACCAGGAGCTCCAACACCAGACAAACGAGTAGAAGCTGTAAAACAACTTGCTGAATCGAAAATACCTGTAGGTGTGAGAATTGACCCCATCATTCCTGGGATCAATGATGATTTCTATTCAATAAAAGAACTAATTGACCAAGTTATTGATGCCGGCGCAAAACACGTAGTAGTTTCAACTTATAAGGCTAGATGGGATAACTTGAAAAGAATGATCGAGGCTTTTCCAGAGTGTTCAGAGTATTGGCAAAAACTATATATTATAGATGGAAAACGTATTCATGGATACATGTATTTAGATAGAAGCCTCCGCGAAAAGATCTTGAAACCGATCATAGACTATGCACAATCAAAGAAAATAACAATAGCTACCTGTAGAGAAGGATTGGGGCCAGAATATTTCAAAGCACCAAGTTGTGACGGAACACATTTGATAAGATTTCATCCTGGAATGAAATAGTGTACCCCGCCCGACCGACCTCCTTCATATCCATCCCCCATAAGGGGTCTCTGGAGGTGTGAGGAGGCGGGGCCTGTTTTATTTTCTGTCATATTCGACTTAAATAATTAATTTATGAACGCAATTCCACCATGGTATAGTTCAATATAGTATTTGGAGAACTAATTAATTCATATACCTATGACGAACTAATGAAAAGGGATGTTGACGTTGAAAAAAGTTTATCGAGACACGGCGCATATAATGCTCCTAAAAATGTTAATGCCCTAGTGTTTTACTAGTCCAACTAATACTAATGTTAACTCAATAATGATCGGGGTAATACTAGGAATACAACTGTCCATTGAAAACAATGTCCAAAATTTTAATACTTAGATAAACTATGTGAAGTAATTGTACTAAGCAGACTATAGAAGAGATGATTCTGCCTTGGTTGAAGGCTTAGCCCGTAGTGCTATGATTGAAATAGCTACTTTCATAATGAGATCTATAGAGATTATTAGTGAAGAAGAAAAGAACAAAATGATCGAGACACTAGTAGACGCCTATAATAGAGGAGCACATATTCTAGTAATGGGTGCCGGAAGAAGTGGTTTAGTCGGCAAAGCATTCGCTATGAGGCTCCTACATCTTGGGTTCCAAGTATATGTGTTAGGCGAGACAATAGTACCCAGAATCAAAGAAGGAGACGTAGTAATAGCTATATCTGGTTCCGGACGCACAAGACTCATTGTTACAGCTGCAGAAGCAGCTAAACATGTTGGTGCAAAAGTAATTGCTTTAACAACCTATCCAGACAGCCCATTAGGTAAACTAGCTGATATAGTAGTTAGAGTACCTGGAAGAACAAAGATAGCGAAGGAGGAAGACTATTTTGCCAGACAGATCCTTGGAATACACGAGCCCCTAGCCCCTCTAGGCACATTGTTCGAAGACACTTCTCTTGTTTTTCTAGACAGTGTAGTAGTTGAACTCATGAATAAGTTGGGAAAAACAGAAGAAGACCTTAGAAACGCACACGCAAACATAGAGCTCTAAATAAACCATATATTTTTCATTGACCACTTCTCAAATAATCATTGTTCACTTCTGAAAATACAATTGTAAATACTAGAACAGCCAAATATTTGAAACAGGTGAATAAAATGGCTGAAGAGCACAAGAAAACCCAAATAAGTGAAATAGAAGAACTAGACGCAGTAGCGAAATTCATCGATAAATTAAAGGATTCGCTAAAAGACATACTAAACATGATATTAGAAACAATAAGCGGCAAAAAGATCGGGGAAGACGTAGCTCAATTCTACGAATCATTAAAAACACGTGGATTACCAGATGAAATTGCTATAAAGCTTACAGAAGAGTACTTTAGGAAAAGAATCGAAGCCATACCATCACTAAATGAATTATTCAAGCAATTCACTGGGAGAAGAGGATTTACAAAACCCGATGTAAAAATATTATTTGAAAAAGAAAAACAAGAGGAAAAAGAAGAGAAATAAAACCAATCATAATATAGTGAATTTTCCAATTAACAATTTTTTCTTAATATCCATAAACAATGTAGCAAGATCTATTTGAGGGATAAAATATGTCCACCAATATTGAGAAACGTCTAGAAAGAATAGAAAATCTTCTAACCAGCTTACTTGCAAGACTGGCAATTCTTGAGGAAAAGCTTAGAACAATGGGTTATGACTCATCAGAATTAAAAACTGCTTATCACTTAATGTCTATTTTAAGCATTCCACCTATTTTGGCGCTAGAAGCCTCTAGAAGATTTTACTCGGTTTTGTCTAGTCATAAAGAATTCCTTGACGAAATAAGTAAATGTATAATCGAAGTATTATCAACATGCGAAGAACTAAGTATTTCAGAAATTACTAGGCGGGTGAAATCTCTTAGAGGTAAGTCATCTAGGAGAATTATAGCTGAAAAATTAAGGATGCTAGAAAATTTTGGAATAGTAACTAGTAAAACTTATCCAAACAAAAAGTTGTATATGCTCACAAAGTGTTTAAGTGAGAAATATGAAAATTAGACAAATTGAAAAACTAAGATATTACTTTATGCTTTTCGATGTTATTTTAGGAATAGTATCTAGCTCAATTATTTATCTATTCTACCTTTACATATATATTTTAATTAAGTTAACGTATTACACGATCGTTTTAAGACTTGTACTTATAAAGCATAGACTACCTAGGAAACTAAGGAAAAAAATTGTATGGATGTATGAAGAAAAACTAACTAAACTACTTTCTCTTGATCTTTTCGAAAATATTCCATTAAGTAGTTTCTCTAGAAAACGAAAACGCGTAAAATGATTAATTGATTGCTCAGTTAATATGATAAAATGTATATATAGTAACAACTTATCCTAATTAATGAAGCTGTTAATGAACCTATATGTTAGGAGGCCTAAGTATCATGTATGACGATTATGCTGTATATGTTGAAAACTTAGTAAAGATATATGGGAAGGGCAGTATTGGTGTAGATGGTTTGAGCTTTACGGTAAAACCTGGTGAAATATATGGATTAATAGGGCCAAATGGTAGTGGTAAAACAACGACTCTTAGAGTATTAGCAACACTGATAAAGCCCACGAGTGGTAAGGCGTATATTTTTGGTGTAGATGTTACCAAAGAACCATTAAAGATAAGGAGAATGATCAATTATTTACCCGAAGAAGCCGGGGCTTATAGAGATTTAACTGGAATGGATTTTATTAGATTTATGCTTGCACTACGATTTAAGGGAGAAGAACTCGAAAAAGCTATTGATGAGGCTGTTCAAATTTCGGATCTAGGGCTTAAATTATTCAAACCAATTAGAGGATATAGCAAGGGTATGAAGAGAATACTTGCGTTAAGCGTAGTATTAGCTTCTAAGCCTAAATTACTAATTCTTGACGAACCGACAACGGGACTAGATGTCGAGAGGAGCCTATATGTTAGGAATCTTATAAGGAAATATAATCAAGAATATGGTGTCACAGTATTACTTAGTAGTCATAACATGTTGGAAGTAGAATACTTATGCCATAGAGTAGGGATGATCTATAAGGGCAGAATCATTGCCGAAGGCAATATTGAGGAACTCAAGGCTAAAACCAATAGTAGAAATCTC
>JAGGVR010000024.1 GCA_021157925.1 Staphylothermus sp.
AACCTTAATACCTCTAATTCTTAAAACATCACTAATGGTGCGGGGGTGCCCGAGCCTGGTCAAAGGGGTCGGGCTTAGGACCCGATGGCGTAGGCCTGCGTGGGTTCAAATCCCACCCCCCGCACCATTTCTTTGAGTAATAACTATTTGTTTTAGTTTAGAGAAATAGTGAGTTGTAGAAGATATTGTATGGAGATTATTACTATTACTTAGTTTTTAGTCTAATGCTTGGCCTAGCTTTTATTCTAGGCACTCTCATGAAGAAGATCAGGTTATCAGCGAGTATTGGTTACTTGTTTGCAGGGCTTATTCTTAGCTTCTTCCTCCACATACCAAGTGATTTAATGGATTTGCTCGTGTTTTTTTCAGAAATAAGCATTATTTTATTGTTCTTTGAGATAGGGTTTGAGGTACATATTGATAATATTGGGAAGATCGCTGGTTTTCCGACATATCTCTCACTCCTAGAGCTAGTCTTAGCTCTCTCAATGACTCTGGGACTATGTTCCTTCTTAGGCATCGATACAAGGACTGCATTGATTTATGGCTTAATGGCTGCTTTTTCAAGCACTGTTTTCACGTATAAGCTTCTTGAGGAGAAAATGCCTACGAGGAGTGAGGTTAAAGAGACTGTTTTAATGGTTGCTGCCGTAGAAGATATTATTATTGTAACTGTTCTTGCTGTCATGAGTAGTGGTGGTAACAACGTACTCGTACACATATTATATACTGTTGCAGTCGGCATTGCTTTATTCATATTATCATATGAGTTCACAAAGAAAGTGCTTGATAAGATCATTAGTGTAGATGATAATGGATTAATACTGCTTATCTCCTATGGATTACTGATAAGTACAGCTTCCAGCGTCCTAGGCTTATCTAGTGCACTTGGAGCATTTATAGCGGGATTAACAGCTTCTCATATCAAGAAATCAAATGATTTAATGAAATTGTTCAAGCCTATTAGATTTATCTTCCTTACCCTCTTCCTAATCTCAATGGGCATGAACATGTTTATTTACAAAACAGATCTTCAGACATACGTGCTTAGCATAGGTATTGGTCTCCTAATAGTCTTCATCCACGTAATAACAACTATAACTTCCTCAATAATAGCTGGAGGCCTAGGCCTAAAATATGGTTTGGAAACAGGATTTTACTTATCAACTTCTAGCGAGTTATCACTAGTTATTGCCTACTATGCATCAATGTATATGAAAATAGACTTACCTCTTGTACTTACTGCCTCAATAGCGATCATTACTGGCTCGATTGTTTCATCAAAGCTAACATATGGCAGAGACCACTATATACCATTGATCCTTAGAAAGATCTCTTACGAAAAATACAGCATCATCGACAACACACTGCTCAGAATCAGGGAATTCATAAACAAGCACCAAGGCAAAATCTATTCTTTGTTCAAACAACTCATACTTAACCTAGGAGAACTCTTGATCTCTACTCTAATAATGGGGGCTCTGTTAAGCATTATACATCCCACAACTACTAGTGAAGCAATACTGATCTCATTTTTTGTTATCATAGTTTATGTGACTATATTTCTAAGAGTGTATAAGAGGACGAGAAACATTCTATATAAGATGCTGCTAGAAACAACTAAATCAATAAACGATCTCCAACTAAGAATTATTGATAGAATATATGCTTCACTAGTGATAATCACGACAATACTGTTATCATTTATCACTATATATGTTATTCATAGAGGAATATACAATGTATTAGCGGATATTATTGATCCAAAAATATTGTTCTTCATAGCATTATTCGTAGTCCCACTAGCTGAGATCATTTTCATTCTTTATGAATTGTGGCAAATGAATAAATAAGTACTAGAACACGCTGTTCAATAAACCGCCATCAACAGGTATTGATACTCCATTAATATAACTAGCATATCTGCTGATCAGGAAAGCCACTAAGTAGCCTATGTCTTCGGGCTTACCTATACGTTTTAAGGGGACTTTCTCCTTGAATTCTCTAAGCACTTCTTCTTCGGATTTGTTTTCCCGCCTAGCCTTGTCTTGAACCACTTGCTTGAGTCTATCAGTCATAATGTATCCTGGAAGAATAGTATTTACTCTAACACCCTTGGGGCCGAGTTCTTTTGACAAGGACTTAGCTAGTCCTTGTATACTTATTCTCAGGGTATTTGATAGCACAATATTTGGTATTGGTTCTTTTACAGCAATGCTCGTGACATATATGATCGATGGGTTACGTGATTCGAGTAAGTATGGTAGAACAAGATACGTGAGCCTTACAGGGCTTGTTACTAGTTGTTTTATACCATGTTCCCAGTCATCGAAGGAGAGGTCTTTGAAATATCCTGGTTTAGGCGGGCTTGGAATATATACTAGTGCATCGAGACCATTGAGATATTCTATGGTTTTCTTAACTAAGACCTCGAGTTCTTCTGGATTAGTTAAATCCGCTCTAACACCATATACTTGTCCAGAACCTATCTTCTCGAGCTCTTCAACAGCTTTCCTCAATCTCTCCTCGTTCCTACCATTTATCACAACCTTACAGCCTTCTCTTACAAGGACTTTTGCTATGCCGTATCCTATGCCCCTACTAGATGCAGTTATGAGTACCCTCATTCCCTCTATATCGAACATTTTCTCATCCTATATAGGAGTTATGAGAGAACATGTTTTTATTTAATAGCTCTACTACTTAGAAATATGTGATATCCGTTGATAATCATTGAGAGCAGTGGTGTAAGAATAGGTTTATTGTTGAAGAACAATGTCGAAGAAGTAATTAGTGGTTTAAAGAATACTTTCGGCTATAGGTATATCCCAGAATACAGTGTAAGAATATCGGAGAATAATGAAAGGATCGATACTGTTATTAACTGGTTACTAGGTGAAGGCTTCAGAGTAAAACAAGTTTCTCTACAAGACAATGATATTGATAAATATATCGTAGAGTCAAGCCCGCCCCGTCCATATGTTAATGAATCACCATATTTTTTCATATTACAAGTACTTTCCCGCAGCCTTGCCAAGAAAAAATACCTTGTTATTACAGACAGTATTAGTTTCTACAAGGACGGAAAGACATATCTCTTAATGGGATACCCACATACCGGTAAAAGCACTATTTTATCAATCGCTATAAATAAAAAAGCAATTCCGTTATCAACCGAGAACACCGTTGTCGAAGTAAGGAAAGATGGATTATACATTATCAATGGTACAAGTATACTCGTATACGACCCAATTATTGAGGAAAAATACTCCGTGAAAATACCATATATTGGAGTCACAAAACATGGTTATAGAATAGTTGATATCAAGTCTTTTAATAGTAAACATAATAAGAGCTATCGTGTCGATGAAATATATGTTCTACATTGTTCTTTCAACTCAACTGGCTCTGATGCAGAGATCATTAGGGGGAGGAAAATTCTCAAGACACTTTGGCATTTTGCCTACTCCCTTATTAGGGGTCTTGATTATTACGAGCCCTATCCTTTATCATTATCAACTAAGCTTGTAGACAAGTATGTATCAGAAATGATCTCTGAGATAGCTAGACAATACAAGGAAATATACGAGGTTTTTGGAAGACATGATCATGTTTACGAATATATAGTTAGTGACAAGAGAGTTATTACATAGGTGAGTATCTTTTGCTAAACATAGGCTTAATCCTATTATTATTGGGTGCTATACTAATAGTAATAGAAATAGTGACACCAGGCTTCTTCATAGCTGTGCCAGGGACTATTCTCATAATATATGGTTTGATCCTTACAGCTTTTCCATGGTTACTTGAAAATCCCTTTGTTCCATGGATAATGCTCTTCTTGTCTTTTCCAATAGGCTATCTAACTTATTTGATCTATAGGAAACTATCTCCTCCATCACCTCCTGTTACTGAGAGTTATGAGGGATTAATAGGAAAGACTGGAGTTGTTATTGAAACTGTTAAGCCTTATAGTCTTGAGGGGAAGGTAAAGATCGATGGCGATATATGGAGTGCTACTAGTGACGTAGTCATAGAGCCAGGAAAGAGAGTTATTGTTACTGGGTTTGAGGGTGTACACTTAATTGTTAAACCTTTAAAGGAAGAAGAACAAGTTAATAAATA
>JAGGVR010000093.1 GCA_021157925.1 Staphylothermus sp.
AACCTTAATACCTCTAATTCTTAAAACATCACTAATGGTGCGGGGGTGCCCGAGCCTGGTCAAAGGGGTCGGGCTTAGGACCCGATGGCGTAGGCCTGCGTGGGTTCAAATCCCACCCCCCGCACCACTTCTCTGAGTAACAACTATTTATTTTAGTTCAGAGAAATAGTGAGTTGTAGAAGATAGTGTATGGAGATTATTATTACTATTTAGTTTTTAGCCTAATGCTTGGCCTAGCTTTTATTCTAGGCGCTCTCATGAAGAAGATCAGGTTATCAGCGAGTATTGGTTACTTGTTTGCAGGGCTTATTCTTAGCTTCTTCCTTCATATACCAAGTGATTTAATGGATTTGCTCGCATTTTTCTCAGAAATAAGCATTATTTTATTGTTCTTTGAGATAGGTTTTGAAGTACATATTGATAACATCGGAAAGATCGCTGGTTTCCCAACATATCTTTCATTCCTAGAGCTAGTCTTAGCTCTTTCAATGATTCTGGGGCTATGTTCCTTCTTAGGCATTGATATAAGGACTGCATTGATTTATGGCTTAATGGCTGCTTTTTCAAGCACTGTTTTCACGTATAAGCTTCTTGAAGAAAAAATGCCTACGAGGAGTGAGGTTAAAGAGACTGTTTTAATGGTTGCTGCCGTAGAAGATATTATTATTGTAACTGTTCTTGCTGTCATGAGTAGTGGTGGTAACAACATACTCGTACACATACTATACATTGTTGCAGTCGGCATTGCTCTGTTCATATTATCATATGAGTTCACTAAGAAAGTGCTTGATAAGATCATTAGCGTAGATGATAATGGATTAATATTACTTATATCTTATGGACTACTGATAAGTACAGCTTCCAGCGTCCTAGGCTTATCTAGTGCGCTTGGAGCATTTATAGCGGGACTAACAGCATCTCATATCAAGAAATCATCTGATTTAATGAAGTTGTTCAAGCCTATAAGATTCATATTCCTTACCCTCTTCCTAATCTCAATGGGCATGAACATGTTTATTTACAAAACAGATCTTCAGACATACGTGCTTAGCATAGGTATTGGTCTCCTAATAGTCTTCGTCCACGTAATAACAACTATAACTTCCTCAATAATAGCTGGAGGCCTAGGCCTAAAATATGGTTTGGAAACAGGATTTTACTTATCAACTTCTAGTGAGTTATCACTGGTTATTGCTTATTATGCATCAATGTATATGAAAATAGATTTACCTCTTGTACTTACTGCCTCAACAGCGATCATTGCTGGCTCAATTGTTTCATCAAAGCTAACATATGGTAGAGACCACTATATACCATTGATCCTTAGAAAGATCTCTTACAAAAAATACAGTGTCATTGACAATACATTGCTCAAAATCAGAGAATTCATAAACAAGCACCAAGGCAAAATCTATTCTTTGTTCAAACAACTCATACTTAACCTAGGAGAACTCTTGATCTCTACTCTAATAATGGGAGCTCTGTTAAGCATTATACATCCTACAACTACTAGTGAAACAATACTGATCTCATTGCTTGTCATCATAGTTTATGTGACTATATTTCTAAGAGTGTATAAGAGGACGAGAAACATTCTATATATGATGTTGCTAGAAACAGCTAAATCAATAAATGATCTCCAACTGAAGATCATTGATAGAATATATGCTTCACTAGTGATAATCACGACAATATTGTTATCTTTTATCACTATATATGCTATTCATAGAGGAATATACAATATATTAGCAGGTATTATTGATCCAAAAATATTGTTCTTCATAGCATTATTCGTAGTCCCACTAGCTGAGATTATTTTCATTCTTTATGAATTGTGGCAAGTGAATAAATAAGTACTAGAACACACTGTTCAATAAACCGCCATCAACAGGTATTGATACTCCATTAATATAGCTAGCATATCTGCTTATCAGGAAAGCCACTAAGTAGCCTATGTCTTCGGGCTTACCTATACGTTTTAAAGGGACTTTCTCCTTGAATTCTTTAAGCACTTCTTCTTCGGACTTGTTTTCCCGCCTAGCCTTGTCATGAACCACTTGCTTGAGTCTATCAGTCATAATGTATCCTGGAAGAATAGTATTTACTCTAACACCCTTAGGGCCAAGTTCTTTTGACAAGGACTTAGCTAGTCCTTGTATACCTATTCTCAGTGTATTTGATAGCACAATATTTGGTATTGGTTCTTTTACAGCAATACTCGTGACATATATGATAGATGGGTTGCGTGATTCCAGTAAGTATGGTAGAACAAGATACGTGAGCCTCACAGGACTTGTTACTAGTTGTTTTATACCATATTCCCAGTCATCGAAGGAGAGGTCTTTAAAATATCCAGTTTTAGGCGGGCTTGGAATATATATTAGTGCATCGAGACCGTTGAGATATTCTATGGTTTTCTTAACTAGAACTTCGAGTTCTTCTGGATTAGTTAAATCTGCTCTAACACCATATACTTGTCCGGAACCTATCTTCTCGAGCTCTTCAACAGCTTTCTCTAATCTCTCCTTGTTCCTACCATTTATCACAACCTTGCAGCCTTCTCTTACAAGAACTTTTGCTATGCCATATCCTATGCCCCTACTAGAGGCAGTTATAAGTACTCTCATTCCTTCTATATCGAACATTTTCTCATCCTATATAGGAGTTATGAGAGAACATGTTTTTATTTAATAGCTCTACTACTTAGAAATATGTGATATCCGTTGATAATCGTTGAGAGCAGTGGTGTAAGAATAGGTTTATCGTTGAAGAATAATATTGAAGAAATAATTAGTGGTTTAAAGAATACTTTCGGCTATAGGTATATCCCAGATTATAGCGTAAGAATTTCGGAGAATAATGAAAGGATCGATACTATTATTAACTGGTTACTAGGTGAAGGTTTCAGAGTAAAACAAGTTTCTCTACAAGACAATGATATTGATAGATATGTTGTAGAGTCGAGCCCGCCCCGTCCATATGTTAATGAATCACCATATTTCTTCATATTACAAGTACTTTCTCGTAGCCTTGCTAAGAAAAAATACCTTGTTATTACAGACAGTATTAGTTTCTACAGGAATGGAAAGACTTATCTCCTGATGGGATATCCACATACTGGTAAGAGCACTATTTTATCAATCGCTATAAGTAAAGGAGCGATCCCATTATCAACCGAGAACACTGTTGTTGAAGTAAGGAAAGATGGATTATATATTGTCAATGGTACGAGTATACTCGTATACGACCCAATTATTGAGGAAAAATACTCCGTGAAAATACCATATATTGGGGTCACAAAACATGGTTATAGAATAGTTGATATCAAGTCTTTTAATAGTAAACATAATAAGAGCTATCGTGTCGATGAAATATATGTTCTACATTGTTCTTTCAACTCAATAGGTTCTGATGCAGAGATTATTCGAGGGAGGAAAATTCTCAAGACACTTTGGCACTTTGCCTACTCTCTTATTAGGGGTCTTGATTATTATGAGCCTTATCCTTTATCATTATCAACTAAGCTTGTAGACAAGTATGTATCGGAAATGATCTCTGAGATAGCTAGACAATACAAGGAAATATACGAGGTTTTTGGAAGACATGATCATGTTTATGAATATATAGTTAGTGACAAGAGAGTTAATACATAGGTGAACGCCTCTTGCTAAATATAGGCTTAATTCTCTTACTATTGGGTGCTATATTAATAGTAATAGAAATAGCGACGCCAGGCTTCTTCATAGCTGTGCCAGGGACTGTTCTAATAATATATGGTTTGATCCTTACAGCTTTTCCATGGTTGCTGGAGAACCCCTTTGTTCCATGGATAATCCTCTTCTTGTCTTTTCCGATAGGTTATCTAACTTATTTGATTTATAGAAAACTGTCTCCTCCATCACCTCCTGTTACTGAGAGTTATGAGGGATTAATAGGGAAGACCGGAGTTGTTATTGAAACTGTTAAGCCTTATAGTCTTGAGGGGAAGGTAAAGATCGATAATGATACATGGAGTGCTACTAGTGACGTAGTCATAGAGCCAGGAAAGAGAGTTATTGTTACTGGGTTTGAGGGTGTACACTTAATTGTTAAACCTTTAAAGGAAGAAGAACAAGTTAATAAATAGTTATCATTAAAGCTGGTGGTATAGGTAATGATTGATCCTATTACAATTATCCTCCTTGTTCTCTTAACTGCTATAATCGTATATATTATAGCCCGAGGTATAGTTGTTATTAAACCATACGAGGTAGGAATATATATTAGGCTAGGAAAATTTGTTGGAATACTGAAGCCAGGTGTTCATTGGGTTCCACCATTCATAAGTGTTGTTCATAGAATGGACCTTCGTACACAAGTGGTAGATGTTCCACGACAAGACGTTATTACTAAAGACAATAGCCCTGTCAGCGTTGATGCAATAGTTTACTTCAGAGTAATTGATCCTAAGAAAGCCTTCTTCGAAGTAACGGATTACAGAGCAGCAATAATCGCATTAGCACAAACAACGCTTCGTAGCGTTATAGGTGATATGGAGCTAGATGAAATATTATACAATAGAGCGGCTCTAAACGCTAAGCTTAGGAAAATACTTGATGAAGCAACTGATAAATGGGGTGTTCGTGTAGAAACAGTTGAGATAAGAGAGGTTGAACCAAGTCCACGTGTCAAAAAAGCTATGGAGGAACAAACAAGTGCTGAAAGAGAGCGTAGAGCAGCAATACTTAGAGCCGATGGTGAGAAGAGAGCAGCAATACTCCGAGCTGAAGGTGAGAAAACAGCACAAATACTAAGAGCGGAAGGTGAGAGAATGGCTAAGATACTTAGAGCTGAGGGTGAGAGGCTAGCAACTATACTCAAAGCACAGGGCGAAGCACAAAGACTCAGAATACTTAGTCTAGGAGCAGCGAGTCTGCATAGTCATGCATTAACAGCTATGAGCCTTGAAACACTCAAAGCTATGGCTGATGGTAAAGCAACAAAAATAATTGTACCATTCGAGGTATCCAGACTAGTTGAAGCACTATCAGCATATCTTGGAAAAGGAGTCAAGGAGCCACAAGTACCGGAAATAGATATTGAGAAACTCGTGAAACTCATAGGAGAACCAGAGAAAATACTAGGCAAAATACCTAGCTACGAGGAATTATCAAGCGAGGTCAAGAAAGCCATAGAGGAAGCAAAGAAGAAGAAACTAACACCAAGCGAATTATCAAGAGAAGAGAAAGAACTAATGGAAGTACAAGAAGAAAAACAATAAACACCCCCAAAACAATAACGATTAATAATGAAGAGCCGGGGTGCCCGAGCGGTCTAAGGGGGTAGGCTCGAGACCCCTCTGTATAAAGCATGTTTTCCGGCTAAGAAGTGCTCCGAGAGACCTACTGCCCCGTGGAGGGGTGCGCGGGTTCGAATCCCGCCCCCGGCGCCATTTTCTTCCTAATTATCTTAGCCGCTAAGGGCCTTGACAAGAGAACTATTAATCCAAATAACAATCCCCCAAGTAAAACCATTGGGAAATAATTTGTTGATTCAAGGACAAGAGTTAATAAGAGACCCGCAAAGCTTATCACAAGTATTACTACCCTATAGATGCTTTCTTTCCTATACAAACAATCTCCCCTATAATGCGTCATGTAGATGCCCGCTAATATGAGACTCGATGATAATCCTAGTAGCAGAGGAGAATCCTTATAATCAGGCATTTTGTAAGAAGCAATTAAAGACATTAACAGGGAAGGAACACTTACAGCTAATAAATACTTAGAAGGATCACTTATTTTTATATATAGATAAATAGATACTAGTGCAGAAACAACTCCTATGACAGCTCCTCCAATAACATCGATAGGATAATGTACGTGGAGAACAAGTCTAGAATAACTAACAGCAAATGAATGAATAAGAAGAGCTAGTCCCAACACTTTATCCCTAGTAGCATATGCTGCGAGAAGAGCAAAGGAGAAACTCATAGCAGCATGACCGCTAGGAAACCCGGGCCCCTCAGCTTTTACAAGCCACTCAGAAACCGGAGGCCTAGACATATTCAGCATAGTCTTCAACATAACATCAAGAGAAGCAGTTAAACCCAAACCGCCGATGAAGAACAAACCGATATCCCCGGAGAAAACACAATAAACAACCACACCAAGAACCATGTAGAAAACACTCTTACCAATTAAACTAGCGACCACAGCAAAACCAACGCTACCAGAAAATACACCAACAACCTCAACAACGGACAAAAACAACAATAAATACACCAACAACCTCCTAACCATACTCAACACCCATAGATCAATTTAGATAATACAAAGTATAAAAACAATACTAGGAAAACAACACAATATTAAAACACCCAGAAAACATACCAATAAACAAGAAGGGCCCGTAGCCCAGCCCGGACCAAGGCGCCGGCCTTCGGAGCACAAGGCAAAGAAAGCCGGAGATCCCGGGTTCAAATCCCGGCGGGCCCGCCTTCTATGTATTCTTATTTATATGCCCTATTACCTTATCTAGTAATTCATTTACATCCATGGCTACGTCTGTTAGTGCTCCTGCAATCATTTCATCCCTAGTATAATCTGTATTACTGGCTAATGCTATTATGGGTTTTCCTAATCCATATGCTAATCCGATCTCAAATGCTAAATCACGACCATGATTAATAAGTACTGCTATGATTATATCTGACTCCTTAATAGCGTTCACATTAGCGTTAAAAATTGTTTTGACATCATCGGTCTGAGGAGTATCTCTTTGAGGCAAGTATACTTTAAATCCTTTCCTCTCGAAAAGCTTTGCTATCTTAGCATTAAGTTCTCTATTCTTTAACGAGGATGAAATAAATATCTTTTTAAATTTCGTCATATTCAAGGCACCATTATTGCTATTTCAAGGCTCTATTTATAAATCTTGTATGGTCGACTCGTCAATAATCCTCCGTAAGAACATGTTTCGAGAATAGAATAAAGAATTTGCGGCCTAGCTTTGACTATATATGTTTTTGTTCTATATGCTACAAGCTCTCTGGTTTTTATTCCTCTCGTAAAGAGTAAGAAGTATCAATAAGAGATTGAAAAACACATTAAAGAAAATTTGATCGGTGAAATAATACCTAATATAAGTTTCCGATATTCATTCCTTCATAAGAAGTTCCTTTACAGCTTTTGTTATACTCCATACCTCTATAACGCCTTTTTCAGCTATCTTGTCGAAATCTTTATCGTTTGTTATGAGTATAGCGTTTGCTTTTAAGCAGGTTGCAGCATGGTATAGGTCAGCTAACTCGTTCTTGGGGATAAATGGCTTACATTGTTCAATATGATACGAGTCAGGTTCTACTAAAGTAGCTTTACTAATAATTAGAGAATAGAGAATTTTCGCTTGTTCTTTTATTCCTGGCAACTTATTTGATAACTTATTTAGCCAAAACTTATATTCTTCGAGAAGAACGCTATTAATAATAAGTTCAATACTGGGATCTGTGAGGAGCTTTAGGATAAGCTGTGTTGTCCACGTGTAGCCTGATTTAAAAGCTGCTATGAAGACATTAGTGTCTAGTAGAAATCTTCTCTTTGGCAACCTTATTAGCCTCTTCCTCAACTTCTCCGATCATCTCATCTAAATCTAGTTTAGATGTAGCAACTTCTCTCGCAATATCTCTTAATACCTTCTTAACATCGATCTTCTTAAGAACTATGATATCATCCTTAATACTTAAAACAAACAGACTATCTCCATTCTTAAGATTGAGTTTTTTCCTTATACGGCTGGGAATAACTATTCTACCCTTCTTATCAATAACCACAACTTCCATATATCCCACCTCTCCCACTATTCTTTAAATTAACTTACAAATATATAACCTTTACATCAAAAACGTGGGTACAATACTAAAATCCTCAGGCATTGCGGTGAAAGGATTCTCCCGGATCAAGATATACAATCATTTCTCCTAAAGTGTTACAGGATTATTTAGCCTTCATGCAACGTTTTAACACTGGTTACGGTCTTCGGAGCCGGAGATCCCGGGTTCAAATCCCGACGGGCCCGCTACATAAATGTATAGGTATACATGATACGTGTTTCTCCTCAATTTTATTATATAAAATAAGTTTTTCAAATAAGGAAAGAGTCTTTGATAATCAAATATTATGTTATAAGACTCCAAAGCATAAAATTTCTCATGATAAAACTAATGATTAAGAGCAATATTTACATAAAGCCTCTACAGTGTATTAATACATTATATTTATTAAGGAACATCAGTTCTATTATGTTATGGCTGATAATTTTACATATTGCAGAGCAAATCTGTCTGCATACTATAATTTAGAGATATACGTTAGCGTTCTAAAGCATAATGTTAGTAAAAACATATTGAAATGACAAAATATCGATTGTATAAAGGAAACCGCCGTAATAATACTTAAGCATGAACGGTAAGTCTATTTTAGACTTTTCTCTAGAGTTTTGACCACAGTTTTTCGCCATATAATTTTAAGGATAAGACATTTCATTTATTTAGTAGATTTGATCCCGAACCATATCGATTCACGGTTTTGTTCTAACAAGTTATGAAATTGTATTGATAGCTCAAAACCTAGATAATGCCTTGTGCTCGTTTTCTTTTTATTTTTTCATAGATGATTGTCAAAATTACAGCTGAAGTTATTACTGTAATTCCTCTCTCTATGTTTGATTGTATAAGAGCTTGAATTGTATCTATGATCAACAGAACCACGACTATTCCAAGATAGAACCAATATCTATGAATGACGTTCCAAGAGAGACTATCAAAACATTTTGTAAGTATGAGTGACACATAACCCAATACAAGCCCTATTATTATCGGAATATATGGTGATGGAACGAGTGATGAGACCAAGTAAAATGCAACAAAAAATGATATACCCCATAACATCCAATAGAGTCCATATCGTTGAGGAGTAATGGATCTATTTATCACGTTTGGGACATAAAGCTTTGAATTCTTAGCTATAAAAATTAATGCGAGTATGATTACAAAGCATGCTAGATAATGTAAAAAGCTTGGTTGATACTTTGTAAGCAATAAATTAATTACTATGATGTCTAAGAAGAATACTATCGTTGAAAAAATTAGTCCCTTATTCCCAATCCACTGCTTATAAGCTACTTCAAAATATATGGCTTCTACAACTATAATTGGTGCTAAGATACTCCAAATACCATGAAATATTGTTAAATATAAGCTCCAAACCCAGTTCACACCTAACCATCTACCATAAACTCCGAATATTCCAAGATCTTTCCAACATGGATCAAAGAATGATTTTACAGCTATCCCTTCTTCTATAATACCATAAGCAAATCCTAATAGCAACATTTCAGTATATTCTATTCGTAAACGAAGTCTTAATTCACGAATTATAATAGAACCTAAACCATATAGACAGACTAGTATACATAGATTTATTGGATTAACAAATCCCATGATAGGAGTAGCGCCAGTTAACACCTCAGCTGTAAAAGGCGACAACAATAACAATATAAGAATAGCTTGTATGTTTTTTCCAATCAATTTCCATAACCTATTAAAGAATTCTCATATTATATCTTTTTATCCTATATAGATGTTGTTGTTATCAATTTTATAATTCTTAATCCATATTTATTTGAATAGGTAATATGTCTTCAAGAATAATAATAAAGTATTGTTTAATCTGTATATTCTCGACAAGTTTCGATTGTATTGATTCTCTACAAAAAATGATTAATAAGGATATTATACGAATCATAAGAAACAATAAAATATGCTTGATCTCAGTACTTGATTCTAGACCATCAATGCTATAAGGACACTAATTAGATTAATTTGAATCAATTATAAACAAATATTGCAGCTTATTTACAAGTTATACCTTTGTCTTTAAGAAGCTTTATAACATACTTTCTAACCCCTAAAGGAGCTTTACTAAGAACAAGCTCTAGGGTTTTGGTATTTATTCCTTTAATCATGAGGACTCCTAGGATCTTCTTTATACGTTCTTCTTTTCCAGGGATTAGGGTATTAGCTACTAGTTGCCATTCTAAGGGTGCTACTCTTAGACTTGTATCTCTTAATTCAATGCGTCTAGAAAGGTTGTAGAGTTCTTCAAAGTCTACATCTAGGCATCCTAGTTCACCACATATTTTAAGATCGGCCATTACTTCTATTTTCACACCGTGGGTTTCGAATATGCCATAATAGCTTGAATAAACACCGTTAGAACTATACCTTATTCTTCTTAAAACACGATAGATTGAGGCAAAAATCCTGTCAACATCATAGACATTCTCTGTTTTAACAATAATGTCTATGTCCTTAGGCTTTACCTCAACACCGTTCAAACAACTAGC
>JAGGVR010000115.1 GCA_021157925.1 Staphylothermus sp.
CATTTAGATCATATATATGGTAATACCTCTCGCCCCATTTATCTTTAATAATAATATCGCCTCTACCTACTTCTTTAACTAAGTATTTCTTTCTCAAAACACTGAGTTCCGGTATCCAAACAGTTATTATTAATATTCCCCTATCTCTGAGTATCCTCCATATGTTTCTCAATAAATAGGCTCTACATTCCTTCCCAGGTATATTATGGAGAAATGCTTGCAAATACACAGTATCAAAATAATCATTATTAAAGGGAAGCGTTAATGCATCAGCTAATATCTTTACTAAGTTTTTATCATTTTCTATTTCTTCTAATACTTCATCAACAATATCTAATAATACAAGACAACTGACAGATCCTTTGTTGAATAAATAATATCTTGTTGTAGACGCATAACCACAACCCACATCTAGTACTTTTCCTCTAAGGTATTTGTCTATGAGATGATGTACCCACGGAGTTCTTCTATAGTATTTTCCTCGCTTCGTAAACCACTCTATATTTATTCTGAAAAGTTCACCATACTTTTTCCAACAATACTCATCATTAACATTACTAGCTTCTATGTAGGCTCACCTAACAAACTGGTTCTAACAGCAAGGACTCCTTTGAGATTCATTATTTCATTAACTAAGTTCCTAATCTTCCTCGAATTTCCTTTAACCACAACTACTTGTAAACACTTATCACTACTTAGATGAACGTGTAACGAGGTCACGATTTCTTCGATATATTTATGCTGTATATCTGTTAGTTTTTCATCAACGTTTCCTATATCGTGATTATATATGATCGTTATAACTCCTACTACTCTGCCTTCAGTTCTCCATTTATGTTCTGAAATGAATAACTGCAAAGCTTCTTGGATAAGCTTTGATCTACTTGATACTCCTATTTGCTTCGATAACTCTTCTAATTCTTTTGCGAGATTCCCTGGTATATAGACACCGAATTTTATTGATCTAGTCATTACTTATCAACTCTATACATAGATAAAATACGTAAAATGCTTTAAGGCTTAAAACTGACAAACACTTCGCCTTTTCTAGTAATATAGCCTATCAGCATAGCTTCGGTATTATATGCCCATCCAATTTCTCCATCCCTACTAACTGCTATGAAGCCCATTGTATCCTTACCTACTAATTCATTTGCACGATTGATTACTTCATTAACAGCTTCTCTGAACTTCATTCCTTGCTTTACTAATTCTGCGAGCATTCTACAAGGCATAGCTCTTATGATCATTTCTCCGAACCCAGTAGCGCTACAGGCAATGTTTTCATCAGCATAAAAACCTGCACCAGGTATTGGTGAGTCACCGATTCTTCCTGGAAGCTTAAAGATAACTCCACCAGTGCTTACTGCTGCTGCTAATACTCCGTTATCATCCACGGCTACAGCACCAACAGTATCAGAAGTATCAATTATTCTCTTCACAGCTTCGAGGTAATCCTTATTGTTCTCGACAAATCTCCATATACCTCTCCAGAACTCGCTACGGATCTCTCCTTTGAACAGCTTCTGAAGACCCTCATAGTATCTCTCCATTACGTGCTTCGGTGGTGGGGGAAGTATCGGTAATTTTTTAGCTACTGCCAACTCGTCTGCTCCATATCCACCAATTATTATGTGAGGAGTCTCTTCAGCAACAATCCTAGCGAGTACCACAGGGTTCTTTGTCTTAGTAACTCCTGCTACAGCTCCAAGCAATCCATTAGAAGCCATAACTCCTGCATCCAGTGTTCTATTACCAAGAATATCGGGTACGCTTCCAACACCTGCGTTGAGATATCCTGAATCCTCCATACATTTGACAGCATAAACAACTGCTTCAACAGAACTATTTTCTTTAACCAATACATTCCATGCCTCAATAGTACATTTCTTCATTGTCTCAAGTGCTTTATCCTTGACCTTTGAAGCTCTCCAACTACCAGCGCCACCGTGGAGGATAAGGGCTTTAACCATGAATTATCACCACATTATATTGATGCAGAACACGTATTCGTGCCCACTAATAATCTAGAATCTGGTACTAGAATAATAATCAATCGGTGAATAGAAATGAATAGTATTGAACAAACAGTTTCCGGGTTAGAAAAGCTTATCACAATGATAAGGTTCGAGAAAGAGAAAATTCTTCCACACATTATTCCGGGAATTATGCTCTTCATATCATTACCTGCTTACGCATCAGTCCTATACAATATTTATTTGGGAAACAATGACTTCACAAGCCTTTGGTATACAAGACTGGCCACACTATATGTTGGATACATATTATCATCGGCTTATTCAGCATATAGAATATATAAGCTACTACATAGACACCTTGTTGATAGCGGAATAACAAGTTATTATTGGCTAAAGAAAATTAATGATATAAACTCGATCATTAAACTCTACAAGGCGGGATTGTTCAAGAGAGAATTATCTTCTCCAATAACGGTCTTCTTAATAACATTATTTAGTGGGGGCTTAGCTTACCCAATATTTTTATTCCTTGCTGAGAGAACCTTGAGAAACCATGCCTATGGAGAAGAATCAAAATTCATTAACAGACCAATAACTAACACAATAGGGGTAGAGCACGGATTACTTTTCTTTGCAGCAGTAATACTAACCATGGGGCTTTACCTTATATATTGGGGATATAGAGTCGCTAGTATTTATAATAAACATATAGATACCATTCATGCAAGCCATCCTGATCTACCGAGGATCAAATATAATATCGTGACAGGATATGAAGAAAATATTCCTATTTTAGCACTAGGCTTGGTTTTCGCTGGAATAGTCTTTTATGGATTAGCTGGTCTATATGGTTTACCATGTTATTTACCAAGCATAATAGGTTATGG
>JAGGVR010000113.1 GCA_021157925.1 Staphylothermus sp.
AGGCCAGTATTATATGAAGGTCCTCCGGGAACAGGTAAGACAGAAATAGGGGAAGCGATCCTAACTCTGTGGAGTGGTAAATCAGCTTTCGTTCTACCATGTAGTGAAAATTATGACGAGTACCGTGTTATCGGCGATTTTCACCCAGCTATGGCTATGGCCAAGGGCTTTAATGAAGAGAGTTTTATTCCGAGACCTCTTCTCGCAGCATTAATACTCGATACAGGTGTATTAATAGATGAGATTAGGAGAAGTAATGAGGATTTCCAGAACTTATTATTAGACATTATTGATAAGAGAAGAATAATTATTCCCGAGTTGAAGAAAGTATATGTTCAAAAAGGTAATGGTTTCCAAATAATATTTACTAGTAACCCCCTCGATATAGCTCAAAATGAATTAAGTGATGCTTTTCTACGCAGAGTTATACGTATAGAGTTTAAATATCCATCTCTCGAAGAAGAATATAGTATTATTAAGTTAAGGCTCGGTAATCTAATAAGCAAGCTTGACGATCAAATTATTTCGAAGGCGTTAAAGATTGTTAGGATCATGAGAGAAAAAGCACTATATAAACCAGGAACAGCTGATCTTGTATCTTGGCTAACATTAACAGTTCTACTAGCTGATTCGAAGAACAAGAAGAAAGCAGATATAAAAGACTTAATTGAAGCAGGATACGCGATTCTATATAAAAACACTGAAGACGAGGAGTTAGTAGACGATGTTCTCAAATAATAAAGATATAAAGAAACTTGTAGGACAAGAGATAGAGAATATTCTAAACGAATATTATGAGAGTAGGAAAAGAAGAAGTGAAAAGATATCTTTAGACAAAGTTGTTCTCTATACGAAAATATTATTAACACTAAACGTGTTATTAGCTGGGAAACAACAATTAATTAAAGACGAGGTATTATCAGAGTTTAAGAAAGCATTTCTGGGATCAGTAAGTCACCTGAATAATAACAACATAGTAGATGAACATGGAAAACTAGTGTATGAGAGCAAAATGGATCTTATAAAGAAAATTTGTCGTAAAAAGAAAATAACTGTGAGCGAGATCTTTAAAACAACTTCTAGTAAAGAAGATATTCTTGACTACATATGGTTACGTAAACATGGCTTACTATATAAAAGCAAGGATGGAAGACTAGCTGTTAGTAATAAAGTTCATCTAGGAAAGGGTATTGAGCCAAAAACTTCGAGAGAGATCCATGTAAGCGATATATCTAAGTATTTAGGCGAGATACCAAGTTCTTTATGGTCAAAAATACTCGATCAATCATTGTTAAGGAATCTTAACAATACTGAACTAATAGATATTATTTCAAAATTCTATGGGTACAGCCCCAAGGTCAACAAGAGATTGCTTAGAGAAATTGAATATAGGATAAACAATGGTTGGAAACCAACATGGTATGAATGGAAAAAAATAGGCAATATAGTTCCAAGAATTATTTCTGACAAATATGTAGGACCTTATAGTCTAGAATACATTGATATTAAAAACATTGATTTAAAGAAAGTCATTGATGATATTAATTCGTTGCCTCTTAATGAGAGATGGAAAATAGTATCTAAATCGAGTAAGAACAAAGATGCAGCACCTATTCTTGAATCCATGGATCCTATTACATTGTCGTGTATAAATAAGTATAACAAAGTACCTAAGATCAGGAATAAAGTGTTCTTGGGAAAAGCTCTTTCAAACTATTTCAATTTCTTGATAACGGGGGATAAATCATATTTAGACTACTCAATATACTATCTTGACAAAATCGATCCTCAAGTACTTGATCATAGGCTTAAGCCCCTTTATAAATCACTGATAAACAATGATTATAAATCCCTAACAAGAATCCTTGGTAAGCATTATCCAGACATTATTATTGAGTACTTATCGTTGAAGCTTTTCGAGTTCTCTAGGGTTCAAGGTGTACTGGAGCGTGATAAAATAAACAAGTTGATCAGAATAGGGTATGATATCTTAAAATATAGTATAAAGGGAAAGTATAAGTTAAAAAAGAAGATTAAATCAATAGTTGATGGTAAAATAGATACACGTAAAACCATATTTAACCTAGTAAGATATAACTATGAGATTGCTAGGATTAAGGCGAAGAGAACAACTAAGATCTCTGCATTGGTTGATATAAGTGGCTCTATGACTAAGTATTCTCTATGGGCTATTTTATCACTAGCTCAGCTGATACCGTTGGTTAAGGTTGTTGTCTTATTCTCAGAGAAAACCAGAATTGTTAAAATGCCGAGAACTTCTTCGAGGAAACTAATCATAGATTTCTTAGAGCATCTCTATACGAGTTTCGGAGGATATACAAATATAAGCAAAGCGCTAAGAGAAGTTACTAAATACATTTCCCCTAATGAAGTTATTGTGGTGTTTTCAGACCTAGAACAAACTGTTCCCGATACTGAGCCTTGGATCATTGTTAAAGAACTGATGAGTAAACACAATGCTAGCATAGTGTTTTTCGTTCCACCTTACTACCGTATAGATGTAGCTGAGAAAATGAAGAGCATCGGATGTGAAGTCATAGTGGCAAGATCTCCTGAATTA
>JAGGVR010000112.1 GCA_021157925.1 Staphylothermus sp.
GGTTGGCATCCGAGAGGTCCCGGGTTCAAATCCCGGCCGGTCCACCACTTATTCATAAATAAGTTCTTGAGGGTAAAACATATCTAGAGCTATATAGATATGAATACTCAACAACGGATTACTTGATTTGAAGAGATGATTTATTGAACGATAGGCTTAAGAGCCCCATTTTTAATCCAGTTGATAGGATAAATGTTCATGCTCTGGAGTGCTACCTGGTAGTATAGATGTTTATGGGTTGGGATAAATATGCAGAAAAAGAAACCCAATATTTTAGAGCACGAACTCGTCCCTAAACATGAAATTTTATCTCCTGAAGAAGCTGCTGAACTATTGAGAAAACTTAAAGTAAATCCCGCTCAACTACCATGGATAACTATAGACGACCCTGTTGTAAAAGCAATTGGTGCAAAACCAGGAGACATTATTAAGATTATTAGGAAAAGCCCTACTGCTGGAGAATTCATTGCTTATAGATACGTAGTAGTAGATACTCTTCAACCAAGAAAGAAGGAGGCATGAACAAAATGGTTAGAAAAACAATTTTCCCCTCAACAGATGATCTTTGGACTGTTATGAAGAGTTTCTTCCTTGAAAAAGGACTCGTTAGACAACACTTGGACAGCTATAACCGATTTATAGATTATTTATTACCCGAAATAATATCTGAGCATAGAGAAATACCCATTACTACCAATAGGAAACTAATAATTAAGAACTTCAGGATTGGTGAAAAACCAGTTATTAGAACCATTGAGGGATTTGAAAAAGAAGTAACACCGCTAGAGTGTAGGTTGAGGAACTTTACATACGCCGTTCCTGTTTACTTAACCGTTACCATACAAGATGAAACAGGTCTTTACAAAGAACAGGAAATAAAATTAATGGATTTACCCCTCATGCTTAAATCAAAAATAGATCCTCTCAGCAAAATGACTCCTGAAGAACTAGTAAAAATTGGTGAAGATCCCAAAGACCCTGGTGGATACTTCATAATAAATGGGAGCGAAAAAGTACTAGTTGCTCAAGAAGACTTAGCAAGTAACAATATACTCGTAGACTATGCCAGCGAGGGCTCTTCAGCAACACACATAGCCAAAGTAATCAGTGTAGCCAAGGGTAGGAGGAGTCAATTAGTTATTGAGAGGAGAAAAGACGGTATCTTCTACGCTAACATGCATGGTCACAAAATACCAGTAGTCATATTAATGACCGCCCTAGGCCTAGCCACAGAGTTTGAAATAACATACGCGGTCAGCCTTGATCCTGAAATACAAACACACCTACTACCATCAATAATGCAAGCACAAACAATCTTTCCAAAACTCGAAATACCACCAAATGCGACAGAGGAAGAACGAAAGAAAATAGAAGAAGAACATAGGAGAAAAACCATTGAAGCTGCACTAGACTATATTGGTGCTAGAATAGCTATTGGAAAACCGAGAGAAGAACGTATTAGAAGAGCTAGAAGAGCACTTGACGAGTATCTATTACCACATATAGGTACAGACCCGAGCCCGACAACAAGGAGGAAGAAAGCATACTTTGTAGGACAAATGGTTAACAAGCTCATAGAGCTTATGCTTGGAAGGAGAAAACCAGATGATAAAGACCATTATAGAAACAAGAGATTAAAACTAGCAGGAGACCTATTAGCTCAGCTCGTAAGACATCACCTTATAACATATTTCATAAGAGAGGTCAAGAGCAGTATAGAGAGAAGCTATAGCAAATATGGTAGACCAGACCTTAAATTAGTGATAAAACCAGGTATGCTAACTGATAGGATACTGCATGCTATGGCTACGGGTAACTGGCCAGGAGGAAAAACAGGTGTAAGCCAACTACTAGATAGAACAAACCTGATGAGTACACTTAGCCATCTAAGAAGAGTTGTATCCCCACTAGCAAGAACTCAGCCACACTTCGAAGCAAGAGAACTTCACCCAACTCAATGGGGAAGAATGTGTCCATTCGAGACACCAGAAGGAGCAAATATTGGTTTAGTTAAAAACCTAGCACTAATGGCGCACGTCAGTGTAGGTGTACCAGAAGAAGAAGTCGAACCAATTCTTTACAAGAAGCTTGGAGTAAAGAAGATAGATGAGATCATTGAGGAGATAAGGAAGAGTATGATCGAGGGAGGAGAAGTACCAGATTATACAGCGTGGAGCAGAGTATATATAAACGGTAGATTGATAGGGTACCACCCAGATGGAAAGAAGTTAGCTCAAGAAATAAGAAGACTCAGAAGACAAGGCAAGATCAGTACTGAGGTCAACGTAGCACATATCAGAGATGAGTACATAAACGAAGTATACATAAACACAGATGCTGGAAGAATAAGAAGACCACTCCTAGTAGTCGAGAATGGTAAACTAAAGCTCAAACCAGAACATATTAAGAAGCTACGAAGCGGTGAATGGAGCTTCGAAGATCTTGTGAAAAGAGGAATAGTAGAATATTTAGACGCTGATGAAGAAGAGGAAGCATATATAGCATTATCACCTGATCAGCTAGCTCCTGAACATACTCACATGGAGATATGGACGCCTGCAATAATGGGTATTACGGCATCAATAATTCCCTATGCTGAACATAACCAGAGCCCGAGAAACACGTATGAAGCAGCAATGGCTAAACAAAGCCTAGGACTCTACGCCGCGAATTTCCAGAGGAGAATGGATACACGCGGACACCTATTACACTACCCACAAAAACCCCTAGTACAAACAAGAGCTATGGAAGTAAACGGTTACAACGAGAGACCAGCCGGACAGAACATGGTAGTAGCCGTTATGAGCTTCACTGGATACAACATAGAAGACGCTCTCATAATGAACAAGAGCAGTGTTGATAGAGGATTAGCGAGAAGCACATTCTTCAGACTATATTCTACAGTAGAGTACAGGTATCCAGGAGGACAAGAAGATAAAATAACAATACCCTCAAGCAACGTGCGAGGATATCGTGGACCAAAAGCATACGAGAAACTAGACGAGGATGGAATAGTAGCGCCCGAAACCCCCGTAAAGGGAGGAGATGTACTCATAGGAAAAGTGAGCCCACCCAGATTCATGACTGCACAAGAATACGCTGTAGGAGCTGGCATTACTAGACAAGATGCGAGTGTAGTGACACGTCACGGAGAAAAAGGAGTAGTAGATGTAGTGATGCTTACAACAGACAGTGATGGAAACAGGCTCGTAAAAGTCAGAGTAAGAGACCTAAGAATCCCCGAACTCGGAGACAAGTTTGCTTCAAGACACGGACAGAAAGGAGTAATAGGCTTACTCGTACCACAGTACAATATGCCCTTCACCGAGGAAGGAATAGTTCCAGACCTAATCATCAACCCACACGCTTTCCCATCAAGAATGACTGTTGGACAATTAATTGAAAGCATAGCTGGTAAAGCAGCCGCTTTAGAAGGCAGATTTGTAGATGCTACACCATTCCATAAAGAATCCATCGAGAACCTCATGATAGTACTCAAGAGACACGGGTATCCAATGAATGGTATGGAGACAATGTATGATGGTAGAACAGGTGAGATACTGCAAGCACCGATATTCATAGGAATAGTATACTACCAGAAACTACACCACATGGTAGCAGATAAGATCCATGCACGTGCAAGAGGGCCCGTGCAAATACTCACGAGACAACCAACGGAAGGCCGTGCAAAAGAAGGAGGGCTAAGATTCGGAGAAATGGAGGTAGACTGTCTAGTAGGTCACGGTGCATCACTGCTTCTCAAGGAACAAATGCTGGATAAAAGCGATAGAACAATAATATATGTATGCGAAATCTGTGGACACATAGGATACTATGACAGGATAAGAGGAAAATACATGTGCCCAGTACACAAAGACAGGGGCAAGCTTAGACCAGTAGAAGTATCTTATGCTTTCAAGCTCCTCATACAAGAACTAATGAGCATGTGCATTATGCCACGCATAAGACTAGAAGATATTAGAAAAATGATCTAAGGTGCTCACTCATGACGCGCCCACCCACACGTATTTCAAGTGTTAAATTTGGTATTTTGTCCCCAGAAGAAATCAGAAAAATGAGTGTTACAGCAATTATTACAAGCGAAGTATACGATAACGATGGAGCCCCCATAGACGGGGGCGTAATGGACCGTAGACTAGGAGCAATAGAGCCTAGAGAAGTCTGTCCAGTATGTGGGAATACACGTGAAAGCTGTCCCGGACACTTCGGACACATAGAACTAGCTAGACCAGTCATTCATGTAAGCTTCGTAAAACACATACACATGTACCTTAAAGCTACTTGTAGAGTATGTGGAAGGATCAAGATAAGTGAAGCCGAGAGAGAAAAATACATTGAGCTCATGAAGGGATTAGAAGAACTAGGCCTCGACTATCTTAAGAGAAGACTACATGAATACATAAGAAGAAAAGCAGCAACTACGCAGAAATGCCCTCATTGTGGAGCGAAACAGTACAAAATAAGACTTGAAAAACCTCATAGCTTCTACGAAGACCGTGGAGAAGAAGGATACGTCAAGCTCAACCCAATAGAAGTACGTGCACGCTTAGAGAAGATACCTGATGAAGACGTCAGGCTACTTGGAGGAGACCCTGTAGACGCGAGACCTGAGTGGATGGTACTAACAGTATTACCGGTACCTCCAAGGTCTGTTAGACCATCTATTCTCTTAGAAACAGGTATTAGGAGTGAAGACGACTTAACACATAAACTAGTAGACATAATCAGAGTTAACAACAGACTACGTGAACACATAGAGTCAGGAGCCCCCAACGCTATTATAGAGGATGAATGGGAGCTCTTACAGTACCACGTAACAACGTACTTTGATAATGAAGCACCAGGAATCCCTGTAGCACGTCATAGAAGCGGAAAAGTATTGAAAGGAATAGCTCAGAGGCTCAAAGGAAAAGAAGGAAGGTTCAGAGGAAACTTACGAGGTAAAAGAGTCGACTTTTCAGCTAGAACTGTGATAAGTCCAGACCCTAACTTGAGCATTAACGAAGTAGGAGTACCTGAAATGATAGCAAAGATCCTAACGGTTCCAGAGAGAGTTACTCAGTGGAATATCGAGGAAATGAGAAAGCTCGTACTTAATGGGCCGGATAAATGGCCTGGAGCAAACTATGTAATAAAACCAGATGGTAGAAGAATAAGCCTGAAATACGTTGACAGAAAAGCTCTTGCCGAAACACTAGCACCTGGCTTTATAGTTGAAAGACATCTACGCGATGGAGACATAGTATTATTTAACAGACAACCATCACTTCACAGAATATCAATAATGGCGCACGTAGTAAGAGTTCTACCTTATAAGACGTTCAGATTAAACCTCCTTGTATGTCCACCATATAATGCAGACTTTGACGGAGACGAGATGAACCTCCACGTACCACAAAGCGAAGAAGCAAGAGCTGAAGCAAGACTATTAATGCTTGTCGAGAAACACATCCTCACACCACGTTACGGAGGACCAATCATTGGAGGTCTACAAGACTACATCAGCGGAGCATTCCTCTTAACAAATAAATCAACACTCCTAACAAGAGAAGATGTAATAGAATTACTAGGAGTAGCTGGTTACCGTGGAGAACTCCCAGAACCAGCTATTCTAAAACCAGGACCATACTGGACAGGAAAACAATTAATAAGCTTGTTCCTACCGAAAGACTTCAACTATAAGAGACCAGCGAAAATAGCTGGTGCAACAGCATTGAGATGTATTGACGAGGATTGCCCACACGACAGCATAGTTATAGTTAAGAACGGTGTATTCCTAGAAGGGGTCCTCGACAAAGCAAGCATTGGTAGAGAAGAGCCAGAAAGCCTAATCCACTGGCTCGTGAAAGAATACGGAGAAGACATCGCAAGATTGTTCATGGATTATGTTTATAGAATGTTCCTGAGATTCGCCGAGAAATATGGTTTTACAATGGGATACACTCACTTACTGCTCCCACCAGAAGCTAAGAAGAGAATACTAGAAATCATAGAGGAGAAGAAGAAAGAAGTATACGAGTTAATAGAGAAATATCATAGAGGAGAACTAGAGCCTAGACCAGGCAGAACTGTTGAAGAAACACTAGAAGACGAAATAATTGATCTCTTATCTAAGAAACTCCTCGACGACGTAGCAGATGCTATAACCCCATATTTCACACTAACAAATCCAGTAATCATAATGGCTAGAACAGGTGCTAGAGGAAACCCAGTCAATCTAACCCAAATGGCTGCTCTCCTCGGACAACAAACTATTCGTGGCAGGAGAATAACTAGAGGATATCTACATAGAACACTGCCTCACTTCAAACCCAAAGACCTAGGACCAGAAGCAAGAGGCTTCGTAGCCCACGGTTTTGTAGATGGATTATCACCGATAGAAATGTTCTTCCACGCAGCAGCTGGTAGAGAAGGATTAACAGATACAGCTGTGAGAACAAGCCAAAGCGGATACATGCAGAGAAGATTGATAAATGCGCTCCAAGATCTGAAAGTAGAATATGATGGAACAGTACGTTTACCGACAGGCGAAATTGTACAATTCCTATATGGAGAAGATGGAGTCAACCCCATGATGAGCGACCACGGAAAAGCCGTGAAAGTTGAAAGAGTTATAGAAAAAGTAATAGGGTGGAGAATATGAGCAAGAACAAAATACATTCAATAAAACAAATAGATAGAATCCTAGAAGAAAAACTGAGAGGAAGAGCAAGCGCTCTAGTATATAATGAAACACGTGAAAAAGTAATTGAGAAATACAAGGAGAAAGGACTAACAGTAGAAGAACTAGAGAAGATCATTGAGGAGACAATAAATAGGTATGAGAAAAGCCTAGTAGAACCTGGAGAAGCCGTTGGAACAGTTGCTGCACAAAGCATAGGAGAACCATCAACCCAAATGACCCTACGTACATTCCACTACGCTGGTGTGCGAGAATTCAACGTAACACTAGGTCTACCAAGACTAATAGAAATAGTAGATGCTAGAAAAAAACCAGGCACTCCAATTATGGAAATACCCCTCATAGATGAGTACAAATACTCCGAAGAAAAAGCGAAAGAAGTAGCCAGGAAGATAGAAAGTACAACAATAGAAAACGTATCCAAGGAAATAAACGTAGATCCCTATGAGGGAGCAGTCATAATCTTAGACCCCGAAATGCTCAGCGATAAAGGAGTAAAAGTAGAGGATGTTATTAGTATTTTAGAAAAACTACGACTCGGAAAAGTCTACGTTGATCCCGAAGACCCGTACACAGTGCATATTGAGCTAAGACCAGAGAAAGTAGATTATACAAAAATAGAAAAGATAAGAACAAAAATAGCAAACGCAAAGATCAAGGGAATTAAGGGAATAACAAAAGTAATCATACAAAAAAGAGGAGACGAATATGTATTAGTAGCAGAGGGAAGTAACCTAGCAGAAGTAATGAAAGTACCAGGAGTAGATTATAGGAGAATCTATACAAACAACATAGCTGAAATAGAAGCTATCCTAGGAATAGAAGCTGCTAGAGCAGCTATTATTAGAGAGATAAAAGAAGTTCTAGAAGACCAGGGTCTAGACGTGGATATTAGGCATATAATGATACTAGCAGACATAATGACATGGACTGGAAGAATAAGACAAGTAGGAAGAATGGGTATTGCAGGTGAAAAACCAAGTGTTCTAGCAAGAGCAACATTCGAAATGACAGTACAGAAACTAGTAGAAGCCGCAACAGAGGGAGCCATAGACCCGTTACTCGGTGTAACAGAAAATGTTATAATAGGCCAACAAGTTCCACTTGGAACAGGAATTGTAGAAATATATATGACTCCCTACACACCTAAAGAGGAAGAGGAAGAAGATATCGAAGCGGTCATAGAGAAGAGTAGGTGATAAGAAATGGTCTCGACAATAGACTTTGTACGCGCTTTACAAATGGCTATAAAAACAGGAGAAGTGGTCTTGGGAAGCAAGAAAACACTAAAATTAGTACTGCATGGAAAAGCTAAACTAGTAGTAATAGCTGCAAATGTACCGCCAGAGCTCAAGAGAGATATAGAATACTATGCAAAGCTTTCAAACATCCCAGTATATAAATTCCCTGGAACAAATATAGAATTAGGAACACTTGCTGGAAAACCATTCAGTGTAGCCGCGATGGCCATAGTTGATCCCGGACAATCAAATATTTTAGACATAGTTATGGAGGAGGAGAGTGAGTGAGCAAGAGAAGTAATCGTTCAATAAAGCTAACACCAGAAGAGTTCCGATACATGGCATTACTACATGAGTTAACAGGAGTACATGTGAGAGACTGCATCGTTGACGATGAAAACGAGAGAATAATTTTCTTAGTAAACCCTGACGAAGTAGGAAAAGCTGTTGGTCCTCGGGGACTCTATGTACAAAAACTAAGAAAGATCCTAGGAAAGAATATCGAGATAGTGGGTTATAGTGATAACTTAGAAGACCAGGTAAGATATGCGTTAACCCCAGCAAGAGTTAGAGAAGTAAGAGTAGCTAACAGGCCAGGAGGCAAAAAAGTCGTTTATGTAAGCGTCGAACCAAGTGATAAAGGAATAGCTATAGGTAAAGGAGGAAAAAACGTTTCACGAGCAAAACTAATACTTAAGAGGTACTTTGATATAGATGCAGTAATAATAGCTTAAATACTAGGTAAGTTTTTAAAGAGGAGTAAGAAATTCGATTAGTAGGTTCAAAGACAAACAGAAACGGGATGATATAGGATGGCTGGTAAAAAAGCACCTAATGGATTATTTGCTGCTAGAAAGCTGAGAAAAAAGAGGTTAAAGTTTAGGTGGAGTCAGAGAGAATTTAAGATAAAAATGCTAGGGTTAAAGAAGAAACACGACCCATTAGAAGGAGCACCAATGGCTAGAGGGATTGTCCTAGAAAAAGTCGGTGTGGAAGCAAGGCAGCCGAACTCAGCTGTACGAAAATGTGTAAGAGTACAGCTTGCTAAGAACGGGAAAGTAGTAACAGCTTTCGTCCCATTTGACGGTGGAATAAACTATATTGATGAACACGATGAAGTAATCATTGAAGGTATCGGAGGACCTAGAGGAAGATCTATGGGTGATATTCCAGGAGTTAGATATAAGGTAATAATGGTTAATGGAGTTTCTTTAAAAGCACTGTATCTAGGGAAGAAACAGAAACCTGTTAGATAAAATCATCTATTTCATACTCATCTTCTGCGAATTCATCGCTTTGTTCATCGTATCGTTCATACCTTGTATCATACTCATCCTCTAACGTTCTATACCCCCTAAACTCTTCCTGCTGATCAACTAGCTCGCTTCTAACATAAATCGGTTTATTAACAAGCTTAGCTAAGAAAACAGCATGGCTAGGAACCATTTTTCTCCTAACATACATATTTCCATCACTAAACTCAGCTATAGCACTATATGCTCCTGTCTTATAATCAATATCATTTATTATTACGCGTTTTAAATGCCTACCTAGAATCTCTAAGACATCAGGCATGCTCATTAATATATCCATTAATCTCTCTCTATCATCTTCTATTTCCTCTCCATTCATTTTCTTAAGAGCTATTGCTATGTCGAATGGTATATTGTAGAGGTAGAAGTATCTTCCATCCTCAAGCTTGAACCTTATCCTAGTGTAAATGAATTCTCCAGGAATTATTTCTGCAACAACTTCTTCGACAAGTAAGAGTTCATCCAATTTGATTACATCCCCTACTATGTTTCAAATAGTCAAGACAAGTTTTTACGTATATCGTATTGACCAAAACACCTTAATTTACCTTTTACAATACATCCTATAACGTACAATTATTAACCACTCACTACGTAAGAGTTTTAAGGGGGACTTAATAGTTTTGGTTATGCAGAGAGTAATGGTGATGTGTAGTGGTTGATGAAAGCGTAGTTGTGAAAGTTACTGAAATAAAATTATTTGGTAAATGGAGTTATGATAATATAGTGGTTAGAGACCCTGGTCTTAAAAGATATATATGTTTAAAACCGGTGTTCTTACCACATACTGGTGGAAGACATGAGCACCGTAGATTCGGTAAAGCAGAAGTCCCGATCGTTGAAAGATTGATAAACAAAGTTATGAGACCCGGTAGGAACATGGGCAAAAAACACTTAGCATACAATATTGTCAAGAAAGCATTTGACCTCATCTACTTGAAGACAGGCGAGAATCCTATTCAAGTTCTTGTTAGAGCAATAGAAAATGCTGCTCCCAGAGAAGAAACAACCAGAATTATGTATGGTGGTATAGTATACCACGTCGCAGTAGATATTGCTCCACAGAGAAGAGTCGATTTAGCATTAAAACACTTAACAGAAGGAGCAAGGAATAAAGCATTCAATAACCCGCTTCCGATCGAGGAGGCTTTAGCTGAAGAAATAATCTTAGCCGCTAACAACGACCCGAGAAGCTATGCTATACAAAGGAAAGAAGAAATAGAGAGAATAGCCCTGAGCAGCAGGTAAAGAGTTTTATCACAGAGGACAAAATTATTCATCATTAATACATGTAATTACACATATATACTTGTATTTATAGATAAACAGAATCTATTTATTCTTCCCACCGATTATCGGATAGCTTTATAAATACTTGTATAAAATTACTATTCTAGCAAACGACACGAATTAATATAAATACGGTAGATACATATCTAGTTGATTACAGAACATGTATCCCTGGGAGGTAGAGAAAAATGAGCTCTGAAAAACCACACCTTAACCTAGTAGTGATTGGACACGTAGACCACGGTAAAAGCACACTAGTAGGACACATATTGTACAGGCTCGGACTAGTAGATCAGAAAACACTACAAGTACTAGAGGAAGAAGCAAAGAAGAGAGGAAAAGAGAGCTTCAAGTTCGCATGGCTACTCGACAAACTTAAGGAAGAACGTGAAAGAGGAGTAACAATCGCATTAACCTACATGAAATTCGAGACAAGAAGATACATATTCACAATCATTGACGCCCCTGGTCACAGAGATTTCATCAAAAACATGATCACTGGAGCCAGCCAAGCTGACGCAGCATTACTAGTAGTAAGTGCTAGAAAGGGAGAATTCGAAGCAGGAATGAGCCCAGAAGGACAAACACGTGAACACGCAATCCTAGCAAAAACCATGGGTATTAACCAATTAATCGTAGCAGTAAACAAGATGGATGCAACAGAGCCTCCGTGGAGTCAGAAGAGATACGAACAAATCAAGACTATCCTAGGGAAGTTCTTGAAGAGCCTAGGATACGACATATCAAAGATACCATTCATCCCAGTATCAGCATGGACTGGAGACAACCTAATCGAGAGATCACCTAACATGCCATGGTACGATGGACCAACACTAGTAGAAGCACTAGACATGCTAGAACCACCGCCGAAACCAGTTGACAAACCATTACGCATACCAATACAAGACGTCTACGCCATATCAGGAGTTGGTACAGTACCCGTTGGAAGAGTAGAAACAGGTGTTCTAAAAGTAGGTGACAGAGTAGTATTCATGCCACCAGCTAAGGTAGGAGAAGTAAGAAGTATTGAGACACACCACGTGAGAATAGAGAAAGCAGAACCCGGTGACAATATAGGATTCAACGTAAGAGGTATATCTAAGAGAGACATTAGACGTGGAGACGTTGCAGGACACCTAGACCATCCACCTACAGTAGCTGAAGAATTCACCGCTAGAGTATTCATTATATGGCACCCAACAGCAATAACAGTAGGATACACGCCAGTAGTACACATACACACAGCAAGCGTAGCATGCAGAATAGTAGAAATTCAGGCCAAACTAGACCCAAGAACAGGCAAAGTAGTTGAACAGAATCCACAATTCATCAAGATGGGTGACGCTGCAATAGTAAGATTCAAGCCAATTAAACCATTAGTAGTTGAAAAGTACAGCGAGTTCCCACCACTAGGAAGATTCGCTATGAGAGATATGGGTAAGACCATAGGAATCGGAGTAGTAGTAGACGTCAAGCCTATGAAAATAGAGATAAAGGCAAAGTAATCATCATAGATTTTTACACAAACCCCAATTCAATAAAGAAAATAAGTTTTTCAACCCCTTAAACTATTAATCACCTCACAGAAAGAACCGAGGAAAGAAGTAAACGAGGCATTGATGAAAATGTCTTCACCGAGAATGGTAAAAATAAAGATCTGGAGCACAAATATAAACATACTCAACGAGTTCATAAGCAAGATAACAGATATCGTTAAGAGAACAGGCGTGAAAATGTCAGGACCCATACCATTACCAACTAAGAGACTAGTTGTTAGAACACTTAAGCTCCCACACGGTGAAGGCAAAAAGAAATGGGAAAAATGGGAAATGAGAATACATAAGAGACTACTATACATAGCAGCCGACGAGAGAGTAATGAAACAATTAATTAGAGTACGAGTGCCGCCAGAAATATGGATGGAGATAGAGCTCTAAAATTTTCTATAATAACTGCTAGAATTAACTTACTTGAATTATGTTATTTATGAATGCGATCTTCTTACCTAAATACACCAACTTAGGGAGCCAGTATTCCTTAGAGAATAACCAATATAACACCAAACAAAAATACTAAAATATAGCACTTCTATGTGCCGGGGTGCCCGAGCGGCCTAAGGGGCTGGCCTGGAGAGCCAGTGCCCCATACGGGGCGCGCGGGTTCGAATCCCGCCCCCGGCGCCACCCATATAAAAACTCGCTTTATTTACCCATAAGTTCTTCTACTTCTTCTCGTCCTTTCTTAAGCTCTGATACTTGTTCTTTGTCAAGCATTTCAAGAAGTGTCAAGAACTCGCCGAAATGTGTTTTTTCTTCTCTAGCTATGTCTAAGAATACTTTCTTTATTTTTTCATCTTTCACTGATCTAGCGAGTTGTTCGTAGAAGTTAATAGCGTCTAGTTCTGCTATTATTGCTATTCTAACAGCTTCTGCTAGTTCTTCTTTAGTTAACTCTTCTTTACGTGTTAATAGGAGAGGATTTATTCCGAACATTTCCATACACCATATTTACGAGTTTAGAACTTATCATTCAAAGTTTAGGATATATATAGCTATTAATAACTATTTCATAGGAGATGATGAAGCGCTTTAGGGACACGATCCTGTCGGAGATGAAGTTTTTCGCCCCTCCTGAACCCAATAACTACAATATGAGATAAACTTATAATAGGAAATTTTTATCGTATTGGTAGAGGAGTAAAATAATTTGCTTACAGAGAATACATAGGGTGATGTCATAGTTTTGAGCACTAGCAGGACGTTTAAATACATCGTACGTATAGCTGGCACAGATATTGATGGCAGCTTGAAAACTGCTTATGGATTAGCAGAGATCAAAGGTGTTGGAGTAAATCTAGCCTATGGAATATGTAGAAGGCTTGGAATAGATCCAGAAATGAGGATTGGCTACTTAACAGAAGAAGAGATTAAGAAAATAGAAGACTTACTAGCGAATCCCTTAAACTATGGCATACCTAGATGGGTTCTAAATAGAAGAAAAGACTACACCACTGGAAAGGACATGCACTTAATTGGTGCAGAGCTAATATATTATGTGAAACAAGATATTGAGAGAGAAAAGAAGATTAAGAGCTGGCGCGGTATACGTCATGCACTCGGATTAAAGGTAAGAGGACAGCGTACACGCACAACTGGAAGACTAGGATTAACCGTTGGTGTGAGGAAGAAGAGAAGATAAAAACTAAAGGGGTGAATCAAGTATGGGTGATCCGAAGAAACCTAGGAAGAAGTGGGAAGGACCCAAGCATCCATGGAGAAAAGAAGTCCTAATTCAAGAACTAAAACTCCTAGGTACTTATGGACTGAGAAATAAACGTGAATTATGGAGAGCCCAGACAATTATTAGGAAATTCAGGCACCAAGCCCGCTCACTATTAGCTGCTCCAAAAGAGATTCGTGAAAAAGTTGAAAAAGCGATGCTTAGGAAACTATACAATATGGGATTATTGCCCGAAAACGCTACCCTCGAAGATGTACTCAGCCTAACAGTAGAAGATCTCCTAGAGAGAAGACTACAAACCATAGTATATAAGAAAGGACTTGCACGCACGATACATCAGGCTAGACAACTAATAGTTCACGGACACATAGCAATAGCAGGTAGAAGAGTTACTTCTCCTGGATACATTGTGTCTCGTGAAGAAGAAGAATTAGTTGATTATGCCCCCACAAGTCCATTCAAGAAACTTCGAGAAGAAACAAGTAGTTAAGGTGAGTAGATATGGCGTTTATGGGTAGAGAACTTAAATGGGGGGTAGCTCATATTTACAGTAGCTTAAACAATACAATAATCCATATAACAGACCTTACTGGAGCAGAAACCGTTAGTAGATGGAGTGGTGGAATGGTGGTAAAAGCTGATAGAGAAAAACCAAGCCCCTATGCAGCAATGCTTGCAGCAAGTAGAGCAGCAAATGAAGCAATGGATAAAGGAATAATGGCCCTACACATAAAAGTACGAGCTCCCGGAGGTCATGGACCAAAGACACCTGGTCCAGGAGCACAAGCTGCTATTAGAGCATTAGCTAGAGCAGGCTTCATAATTGGAAGAATTGAAGATGTAACACCAATACCACACGATACCACGAGAAGACCAGGCGGTAGAAGAGGAAGAAGAGTCTAAAACTATGTAATTATTTTAAATGGAGGTATCCATATATTGGAGATAAACGTTTTGGAAAAAAACCCTTTAAAGCTTCGCTTATACATAAAGAATATCCCACTACACATACTTAATTCAGTCCGCAGGGTCATGATTGCTGAAGTTCCTACTATGGCTATAGACTCAGTAGTATTCACAATGAATAGTAGCGTTTTCTACGATGAGTACATTGCCCATAGGCTAGGATTAATCCCCTTAACAAGCGAAAAAGCGCTAGAAAAATATAAATCACCAGAAGAATGCAGAGAAGCAGCAGATAGGGGACTATTCACTGAAGACTGTTTCGTAAAACTAGACCTAGAAGGAAAAGGAACGGGAGAAGGCCTAGTAACCCTTTATAGTGGAGACTTGAAAACCTCAGATCCGGACGTAAGACCCGTATACGATAAAATACCAATTGTACTCTTAGCAAATAACCAAGAAATAAGACTTGAAGCATATGCTAGACTTGGTCGAGGAAAAGAACATGCTAAGTGGAGCCCTGTATCAGTAGCAACACACAAGTATGTTCCATTAATACATATAAGAGAAGAACTATGTAAAGGAGAAGAATGCAGGAAATGCATAGAAATATGTCCCAAGGATATTTTCGAGCTCAAAAACGGAAAACTTGCAATAAAACAAGATAAAATACTTGATTGTACTCTTTGCAGGATTTGTGAAGAAGCATGTCCCTATAACGCTATAAGAATAAATTGGAAAGAAAATGAATACATTTTAACAATAGAATCTACGGGAGCATTACCTCCCAAGAAAATATTATTGGAAGCTATAAAAATACTTGAGAATAAAATAGATGATTTCATAGAAAGTTTGAAGAGAGAAGGTGTTGTTAAATGAGAAAAACAGGCCCCACAAACATAGTATTGAGAAAGACGATTAGGGAACTCTACAAGTTATCTAATCAATACAAAGCACCTATTTGGAGAGCAGTCGCCGAGGAATTAGAAAAACCCAGGAGACAACGCAGAGCAGTAAATATAAGCAGGATCAACAGATACACAAAGGAAGGAGACATCATAGTAGTGCCAGGTAAGGTTCTTGGAGCAGGAACCCTAGACCACCCAGTAACTGTTGCAGCAGCAGCATTTTCAAAAACAGCTATAGAAAAAATAAAAGCAGCCGGAGGAAAAGTATTATCCATTCTAGAATTAGCAAGAGAAAACCCCAGAGGAAGTAACGTAAAGATAATAGGGTGAAAAACATGAGTGAAGCCAAGACTCTCTACGTGGACGCGACTAACCAGATACTAGGAAGACTAGCAAGTATAATTGCCAAAAAACTCCTTGAAGGCTACCGCGTAATAGTAGTTAATGCTGAAAATGCGGTAGTTAGTGGAGAAAGACTCAGAGTTATACAGGGATACAAGCTACTAGAAAAGGTAAAGACACACTATAACCCATACAAAACAGGTATTAGGAGACCAAAATCACCACACAACATATTGAAGAGGACCGTTAGAGGAATGCTCCCCATAGAGAAACCCAGAGGAAGAACTGCTTATAAAAGACTAAGAGTTTACAATGGCCTACCACCTGAGCTTCAAGACAAGGAGTTTATTAGGTTCGAGGAAGCTGATATAAGCAGGTTAAAGGGAAAATATATAACTCTAGGTGAAATAGCTAAGGAACTAGGTTGGAAAGGTGTAGTTCAATGAGCACACAGGGGAAAATAGTAATCGCTACAGGTAAGAGGAAAACAAGTATTGCAAGAGCAATCATAAAACCAGGTCAGGGAAGAGTATGGATAAATGGTGTACCTCTAGAAATATGGCCCATTGAGCTTGCCAGGCTCAAAATGTATGAACCATTAGTAATAGTTGGTGATCTCTGGAAACAAGTAGATATATATGTAAACGTGAGAGGAGGAGGATACATGAGTCAGGCAGATGCTGTAAGAATGGCCATTGCTAGAGGCTTACTAGAATATGCAAACAATAACCCTGAACTAAAGAAGATACTAACAGAATATGACAGATACATGCTGAGCGGAGACCCAAGAAGAACAGAACCAGAGAAATGGGGCAGATACAGCGCAAGAAGGAGATGGCAGAAAAGCTATAGGTGAACCCGGAGGTTATCAAGAATTGATGTTCCCCGTAAGATGTTTTACATGTGGTGCACCCATAGGGCATTTATGGGAGGAATTTAAGAAAAGAGTAGAAGTAGGAGAAGATCCCGGAAAAGTACTGGATGAATTAGGAATTAAAAGATATTGTTGTAGAAGGATGTTTCTCTCCCATGTTGAGATTTCATATGAGATATTAAACTTCCCTAAAGTCTCCTAAAACATCAACTAGGAGGTGTTTTACTTGTCAGAAGAAAAAACAAGGCAAAGCCCTCAAGAGGAACAAACTAGGACAAAACCAGTAGTTGAACTACTAATACCGCTTGACAAGTACTTAGCTGCCGGAGTACATATAGGAACACATATATGCACAAAATTCATGGAACCATTCGTTTATAGAGTTCGTAATGATGGACTCTACATATTAGATATAAGGAAAATTGATGAGAGAATAAGAATTGCTGCAAAATTCTTAGCAAGATACGAGCCTGAGAAAATAGCAGTAGTATCTGCTAGGCAGTATGGTCAAAAACCAGTATTAAAGTTCTGTAGCTATGTGAACTGCAAACCATTCATAGGAAGATTTATGCCCGGGACATTTACAAACCCAAGCCTTAAATGGTATTTTGAACCAGACGTAGTACTACTAACTGATCCCAGAGCTGATTCTCAAGCATTAAAAGAAGCTGCAGAGATCGGTATTCCCATCGTATCACTGGCTGATACTGATAATAGAACAGAATATATAGACTTAATTATACCGGCCAACAATAAGGGTAGAAAAAGCTTAGCACTAATATATTGGTTATTAGCTAGACAAATACTTAGAGAGAAAGGAATAATTCCGCCCGATGGAGACTTGCCTGAACCACCTACAGATTTTGAAGTACGTCTTCAGAGGTGAAGAATTATTTGGAAACCACTTCCCATACAAGATACCCCGTTGTAGCAGGGTATTTTTACCCATCAGATCCTAGAGAACTTATTAAGACTATTGAGTGGTCTTTCAAACACGGTCTGGGTCCCGGAAAATTACCAGTTGTTTCTGAGAAAAGGAGAAAAGAGACACTTGGTTATGTTGCTCCTCATGCAGGATACATTTATAGCGGACCCGTAGCTGCACATACATATTATAACCTAGCACTAGATGGGAGGCCAGAAACAATCATATTGCTTGGAACAAACCATACGGGTAGAGGAGCATTAGTCTCAATATACCCTGCTGGGACATGGATAACTCCCTTAGGCAAGCTTGAAGTAGACTCGGAACTTGCTAGAAACATAGCCAACAATAGTAGTATAGGAGAACTAGATATCTATGCACACATAGAAGAACATTCAATAGAAGTACAACTACCATTTATTCAGTACCTCTACGGCGATAGTGTCCGGATAGTGCCAATTAGTATTGGATTACATACACCTGAAGTAGCAGAAGACCTAGCTAAAGCAATACTGGAATCTATTACAAGCACGAAAAGAGACGTAATAATAATAATTAGTAGTGATTTCAACCATTATGACCCCCACGAAATTACTGTTGAAAAAGACAAGAAGGCACTCGAGAAAATACTGTCTTTTGATACTAATGGTTTCTATAGAGTACTCCTTGACGAGCATATCACAGTTTGTGGCCCAGGAGGAATTATGACGCTGATGGAGTACTCGAGACTCATAGGAAAAGGAAGGGAAAAAGCAGAATTACTAAAATATGCTACAAGCGGAGATGTTTCAGGAGATAAAACAGCCGTAGTAGGATATGCTTCAATAAGATTTTTTGTACAATAAAATACGATAACTCATCACGTTTTTCTAGGAACATGTTAATTTTAGTATAATAACAATTGTTTTACGTGAATAACTCTTTGCTATTTATGAAGGAAGTATTTTTACGAGGAGAAAGCACTTGGAAGATGAAAGAATAGAGCATAGAAAAATAGAGCATATAGAAGTAGTTCTTAACTATGACGTTGATTTTCCGGATCACTGCACCAGCTTATATGATTCAATAATTCTGATCCATCAAGCATATCCAAGTATAAAATATGAAGAAATAGATCTATCAGTACATTTCTTAGGATATAAGTTATCGGCTCCAATCATTATAGAGGCCATGACCGGGGGTCATCCAGACACGTATGATATAAATGAGAAATTAGCAGAACTAGCATCAGAGTTAGGGCTTGCTATTGGTGTTGGTAGCCAGCGACCAATGATTATTTATAGAAATAACGATGAAGTAATTAAAACATACAAGGTAGTGAGAGAAATAGCTGAAAATGTCCCATTAATTGGGAATATAGGAGCTAATACTCTCCATGACCTAGTACTTGAGGATATCGAGTGGTTAGTGAAAACAATTAATGCAGATGCTTTAGCAATACATTTCAATCCAGCACAAGAAGCGATACAACCAGAGGGAGACTTGAGATTTAGCGAAAAGATAAGCGAGAAAATCGCTGAAATGCTTGATCTTCTGGATATACCATTGATCATTAAGGAAGTTGGAAACGGTTTATCTATGGAAACAGTAAGTAAACTGAGATCCGCTGGAGTGAGGATCTTTGACGTGGCAGGGGCTTGTGGAACAAATTGGATACTCGTAGAGAAGTACAGGAAACGGACAACTCCTATTAAGCAAGCAATAGCAGAACTGCTTGCTAGATGGGGCATACCAACCCCTATATCAGTTATTGAAACAAGAGCTGCTGCCCCCGATTCAATTATAATAGCAAGTGGCGGGGTATGGGATGGATTAAAAGCTGTGAAATCAATAGCTATAGGAGCAGATATGGTAGGATTAGCTAAGCCTATTATAAAGAAGCTACTTCTAGAAAATTATATTTCAGCTAAAAAATACTTAGAAACAATCATAGAATCAATGAGAATAATAATGTTCTTGACAGGGGCTAGGAAAATAAATGATTTACACAAAATACCTATAATACTATTAGAACCATACATTACCTATTTAAAAACTAGGGGGATAAATCCGGAGCAATACATCAAGTATTTGAGAGGATCCTAGATGGAAAAATACAATTATCCAGAGGTATTTGTTAAAGGTTTACATGATGGAAAATACTGTATTGTACAGACAAATAACGAGTTTTATCTTATTGAAAAAGAAAGACTTGGAAGAGATGGAGACAGAAACAAGGTATATACAAACATTATTTACGAGGAAATCCTTAACTACGTAGACTTAGTCGAAGCAAGAATACAAATAGATATAGTAGTTGTTCCAGAATTTACTCTAGATAAAAAAGAGTTAAAGGGAATATTCGTTAAAAAAGACACGCCTCTTTGCCTTATCGAGGTTAAAGGAATACAACCATATGTTTTCATAAAAGAAGGCGACAACATAGATGAAAAAGATAAAATTGCATACACAATTACTGGTAAAGGAGAAGTACGTGTTACAAAATCCCCTTGCAAAGGAATTGTTTTACTCGTAATAAATCTCCCTTGGGAACAACCAGAAAAATATATCTTAGCGGTTGTGAGCAAAGATGACGCTAGAGAAGTCATTATTAGAAAAAGTTAAGAAAACAGCATATAAACACGCACTACTAAACGCTTATAAACACGGGGGGAAAGCAGAGTTAAAACCAGTAATAGCCAAGATCATAGGTGAAATACCAGAAATAAGGAAGAATGTTAGAGAAATAATTGATTTAGTAAAACAAGTAATTGAAGAAGTAAATAAGTTATCTCTCGAACAACAAAGAAAAATACTTGAAAAAGAATACCCTGAGCTCCTAGAAGAGAAGCGTGAAGAAAAAGAAAAAACCCTGCCACCGCTCCCCAATGCTATACTCGGAAAAGTAATTACTAGGTTTGCCCCTAATCCTGACTATACTATACATCTAGGAAATGCTAGGCCAGCGCTACTCAGTTACTGGTACGCAGAAATGTATAATGGGAAAATGATACTTAGATTTGAAGACACAGATCCACGTACTAAAGCATCTTTCCCTGAGGCATATGAGAAAATAAAAGAAGATCTGTCATGGCTGGGCATTAAATGGAGTGAGGAATACATTCAAAGTCTAAGACTCCCAATATTCTACGAGATCCTCAGAAGACTTATTGAAAAAGGCGGGGCATATATAGATAAATGCCCATCAAAGGAGTTCAAGAAATACAGAGATTCCGGAAAACCCTGTCCTCACAGAGAACAACCTATTGATAAACAACTCGAAGAATACGATAAGATCTTGGAAGGATACTATGGAGAAGGAGAAGCCGTTATCAGGATTAAAACAGACTTAAACCATCCAGACCCAAGTGTTCGAGACTGGGTAGCTGCAAGAATAATAGATACATCCAAAACACCGCATCCTATAGTTGGTGATAGATATATTTTATGGCCAACATATAACTTGGCTGCAGCTGTAGACGATCACTTGATGGGGGTAACACATATTCTTAGAGCCAAAGAACACGTATCTAATACAATCAAGCAAAAATACCTATACGATCACATGGGATGGAAATATCCCGAAACAATACATTTTGGAAGACTGAGCTTGGAAGGAGTTATTCTTAGCAAGTCGAAAATGAGAAAAATGATCCTAGAATACAATATGACGCCCTACGATGATCCAAGATTCGGTACAATATCTGGATTAAGAAGGAGAGGTATAGTAAGAGAAGCACTCCATAAAATAATTAGAGATGTTGGAATAAAACCTATTGACGCACATATAAGCTTTGTTAATCTAGCAGCGATCAACAGATCATTAATAGACAAGTATGCTAGAAGATACATGGCTGTAGATAACCCAGTATATCTAAAACTGAGTGGTTTTAAAAACAGTCTAGAAGCACATATTATGAGACATCCAGACACCAAGGAGACATACAGATATTTGATTAAACCAAACGACATAGTAATGATTTCTGGAAAAGACTTCAAAATAATAGAGAATAAAATGTTCAGACTACTTGGACTAGGGAACTTCGCATTATCAAGTATCTTTGTATCAAACACAATCATAGGGTTTGAAGCAAGATTAATTAGTACAAGCCCCGAGGACGCCAGAAAGAATAATGCACCAATAATTCAATGGGTAAAGATGAATGAACACATAATAGCTGAACTAATAATACCTGAAGATCTCGAGCTTAAGAGGAAAATACTGTATGTTGAGAAAAACATTGTTGAAGAAAAAATCGATAACATAGTACAATTCTATAGAATAGGTTTTGCAAGAATAGATTCTATAGAGGAAAATATCGTGAAATGTATCTATACACATAACTAAACAAAATCTTTATATTACCACTAATTACTATTCACAATAGGTCAGACGACCAAAGTTCATGGGAGGAGGATGAAGGTATGTCTAAACCATTTTATGTAAAGTTCGAAGTACCGCCAGAACTA
>JAGGVR010000012.1 GCA_021157925.1 Staphylothermus sp.
GCTGAGAGACGTGGTGCGCCAGTACTAGCATTTGCAAGGATTAGTGATAAACCTATTCTAAGACACGGAATGTTTTATGAAACTGATATCTTACTAGTACTTGATAGGAAATTAATAGATATAGGAGTGACTAAACGCGTAAAAGTACGTGACAATGGCATAATAGTGATAAACGCACCACATGACTATAAGCTCGACTTAGAAAAACTGAGTCTCGAAGGAAAAGCCAAGATATATCAGGTTGATGCAAAGAAAATAGCTTTAGAACATAATCTCATTGTTGCTGGATGGCCTGTCGTAAACACTTCTATGTTAGGAGCTTTCTCAAAGGCAACAGGAATAACTTCAATAGACAATATCACCAGCGCCATTAAGGAATACTTTGGTGGAAAAATTGGTGAAATCAACGCAAAAGCGGCTTACCAAGCATATAATGAATTAAATCTATTAATGGAGGTGTAATAAATGGTTAAAGAAGTTCAGATTGTGAAAACAGGTATAAAGATCCCATTAGCAAAACCTAAGATAGGAGTTGCGGGAAAAACAGGTTTCTGGAGAATAACGAAACCAGTAATAGATTACGATAAATGTGTTAAATGTTTCTTGTGTGAAATCTATTGTCCAGTAAATGTTATTAGAGTAGAGCCTGACCAGGGGCCAGTAATAGATTATGATTATTGTAAAGGATGTGGAGTATGTGTTGATGTTTGTCCTACAAGTGCTTTAAAATTAGTTCAAGAGGAATAAATGGAGGTGAACATGTATGGGTAAATTAGTTGCATTAACAGGTAATTATGCAGTTGCATATGCAGCTAAATATGCAAGAGTAGACGTTATAGCAGCTTATCCGATCACTCCTCAAACGAGTATAGTTGAAAAACTAGCAGAGCTAATAGAATCAGGAGAACTCGATGCAATTATGATTAGAGTCGAATCCGAACATTCAGCATTAGCCGCTACTTTCGGTGCAGCAGTAGCTGGTGCTAGAGCATTTACTGCGACAAGTAGTCAAGGACTACTCTATATGCATGAGTTTGTACACTGGACTTCAAGAGCAAGAATACCGGCAGTTATGGCAATTGTTACAAGAGCCTTGGCTCCACCATGGAATATATGGCCTGATCATAGTGACTTTATGGATCAAAGAGATGCCGGCTGGATAATGGGATTCGCCATGGATAATCAAGAAGTTTTTGACTTAACATTACAAGCATTTAAGATAAGCGAAGATCCTAGAGTTTATTTACCAGTCATGATTGGGCTCGAAGGATTTATACTAGGACACACGACAATGCTGGTAGAATTACCTGAACAGGAAGTAGTTGATCAATGGCTCGGACCAAGGAAACAAGAATATGTCATTGATGGTAAAGAACCGCTTGCACTAGGAAACCTTGCTTGGCCTGAAGATACCGAGGAAATGTTCATGGAAATACAAAAAGCAATGGATAATGCGAAAAAGGTAATTAAAGAAGTAGACGAGGAATACGGCAAATTATTTGGCAGAAAATATGGCGGATTAATACAGTGTATAAACTGTGAAGATGCTAAATACTTCGCAGTATCTATGGGTGCTTGGAGCGGTGATCTAATAGAAGCTGTTAATAAGTTAAGAGAAGAAGGATACCCCATAGGAGTAATTAGGATCAGATTCTGTAGACCATTCCCATATGAGGATATATGGGAAAAAGTCAAGAATTCTAAAGGAGTAATAGTATTCGATAGGTCAATAAGCTTTGGTGCATGGGGACCATTATTCACAGACCTCCTCACAGGACTTTACCACTACACGAACAACTTGCCAATAATGAGTAATGTAGTTGCAGGTATAGGAGGTGTAAATATAACTTACAATGATTTTGCCAAACTATTAACTAGCTTTATCGAAACCATCGAAAAAGGCGATAAACCACCTGTGTTTACATGGTACCATAAGAGGTGATCCAAATGACGACTTCTAACCCACAATCCCCTAAACCAAGACCACCACTACCTTATAATATGAGAGAAGTAGTCCTACCAGGAGACGCTGCCTGCCCAGGATGCCCTATTCCAATGGCTTGGAAAGTCTTATCTGCAGTATTTGGAGAGAAAATGATACTAGTTATCCCGGCATGTTGTTCAAGTGTAGTGGTAGGAGCATATCCTGGCAATTCTTTAAAAGCAAGTGTTGTACACGTAGCTTTCGCTTCAGCAGCTGCTGTTGCAAGCGGAATCGCTGAAGCCTTGAGAAAAAGAGGCATAACGGATGTACAAGTAATCGCATGGGCTGGTGACGGTGGAACTGCCGATATAGGAATGGCTAGCTTAAGTGGTGCAGCTGAAAGAAACCATGACATAATCTATATAATGTATGACAACGAAGCCTACATGAACACAGGCATACAAAGATCATCTTCAACACCATATGGAGCATGGACAACAACAACCCCGATAATAGGTAAAACTGAACATAAGAAAGATGTAGCAAAAATAATGATCGCTCATGGAGTACCATATGTAGCAACAGCAAGCGTAGCTTATCCACACGACTTATATGCAAAGCTACAAAGAGCCAAGAAAATAAGAGGATTCAAATTCATACACATACACGCACCTTGTCCAGTAGGGTGGAGATTTGATCCAAAATACACAGTCAGAATAGGCAAACTAGCCGTGGAGACAGGGCTCTGGATACTTTACGAATACTACGACGGCAAAATACACTTATCAGGCCCCAGCAGACCATACATAGATCCGAAGAAAAGGAAACCAATAATAGAATATCTCAAGCTCCAAGGTAGATTTAAGAAAATCACTGAAGACAAGATAAAAGAAATAGAAAAATATGTTGAACAGCACTGGGAATGGATTAAACGTCATATGTAAATATAATCAACTTTTTTCCAACAATTCACGAGATAGTAATTTACATAATTTTACTTAATACAATCATTGCGATAGAAAATGCTAATGCAAGAATAACTAGGATCTGAGGCTTCATTTTAATACCAACATCAGCTTCTTCATAGAACCTTATCAAACCAGCCGCTGTAAATGGTCCGGGAGCTTCTTTCTTTTTTCTGCCATGTGTTCTCCTAGACTTGGATTTTGGCACTTTACCCAGCACCTCATTCCTAAACTACTATAACCCTAGTTTATATTCCTTATTAATCCTTATTATAATATAACTAAATAACAGGCTGTAGCAGAGACTATACAATATTACTATAGAGGGATAATGTCTTGGAGATCCGAGAGGCTCAGGAAATGATAAAGAAAATGTACTATGAAAGAGATCATGCTCGCGGAATATATGCAACATTTACATGGTTTACTGAAGAAGTGGGTGAGCTTGCAGAAGCATTGCTTAAACAAGATATTAATTCTCTGAAAGAAGAAATAGCAGATGTGTTTGCGTGGCTACTCAGTATAGCTAACCTGGTAAATATAGATCTGGAAGAAGCATTCCTATCAAAATATTTGTCCCACACAAATAAGCAATAATTACTCATTGAAACTTTTAATAGCACCTATGATCTTAGCTGCTTTCTGTGGATCTTCTTCAACGATGGTACCAGTAACTATGATATCAGCACCGTTTTTAAGCATCTCATATGCTATATATGGAGACCTTATTCCACCACCAACAATAACTATTAGATTAGTATTCTCTTTCACAATCTTAGGAAATGCTGGAGGAACAGGTTTTTGAGAACCGCTTCCAGCCTCTAAGTATATATATTTTAAGCCAAGCATTTCACTTGCCAACGCATAAGCTAGAATGATCTCGGGTTTATTTATTGGTATAGGATAAATCCTACCAACATGTGCGACTGCTGTATCACCATATACAACAATATATGCTGTAGGAAGAGTTTCTAATCTATATTTCTTTATAAGAGGAGATGCTGCTATCTGTGCTTCTATTAAATAATATTTCTCCATAGAATTCATTAGGATCATGAACAAAATAGCATCAGCTTCTGGAGTTAAACAATTAATATTACCTGGAAAAATTATAACGGGTAATCCTGTTTTCTTAAGTATCTTAGCAGTTTCACCTGCTTCCTCAGGGGTAACTCCTAGACTACCACCAATCAAGAAAGCGTCTGTCCCATACTCTGCCATCAAATACGCTATCTTCTCTAATTTATCTGGCTCAGACACCTTATCGGGATCAATTAATGTAAAATGAAGTTTTTTTCCCGAACTAATAGACTCCATAATATAATTATGTACTTTCCCCAATAACTTCACCACGCTCTTCCTCATGTTTCTTAAACTGCACTTCTATCTCACCTTCCTCGAATAAATCAACAAACTTAGCATAAACATCAACAGGCTCATACAACTCTGGTACTTGCATTTCAGCATATAATCCGCATGTTCCACACGTTATCACTGCTTTCTTATAACCTTGTATGTTTAGTTTTTCAAACTTAATAGTGAGAGTTCTAGAGCCACAATTAGGACATTGAAATATCTTTGGTACCTTCCTTATTTTTTTAATAACCTTCTTATACTTCTTCCTCCTCCTGCCCAATATATTTATCCCTCACCCATTTTTCCATGTTACGAGTATGAAGTAATTTTCTAAGGGTAGGGCTTATACCTAAATTAATGATTTCATCTATAATATTTTTCAATAACTTATCATTATTAATTCTAATTGTTCTAAACAGACTATTATCTAGAGCATATTTCAGCATTAATAAGTGCTTACATGATAATCTTGCCTTTTTAGTCATTACTTTTATCAAAAAATTCTTACAACTACAATAACTAAAAGGAATAATCATATGATCATTTTTTTCGCCAACATAGAAGTAAATAAAATAGTTTCTATCCCCGATCTTAACTCTTACTATCTTTTTTAAACCAACTCTACCAATAATACTTCTATCTATCTTTTTATTTGAAAACAACATAACATGTTTTTCAGTATCATTTACATCCATGTTTAATCAACAATAATCTATCCAAATTTAGAAAATAAATGATTAGATGGGCCCGCGGGGATTTGAACCCCGGGTCACGGGGAGTTTCGCCCCTTTTCAGCGGCGGGATCTCGATGGGGTCCCGAACCCCGCATCCTAGTCCAAGCTAGACGACGGGCCCATCCCATATTATGATTATTCTCTATTATGGGATGTTTTATTCTTTATCTTGGGAGACTTCGGTAGTTTACGATAGTATTTTTCTTAAGTTTTCATCGAAAGGTGGTTTCACTATACCTTTTTCTGTAATAATAGCGGTTACTAAATCTGGGTCTGTTACATCGAATGCGTAATTAAGGGCTGGTACTTCTGGCAATGTAATATATTTATCTATAACTTTTCTTACTTCATCCGGATTCCTTTCTTCTATTATAACATTGTTTATCGTCGACTCTAGATCAATCGTACTTGTGGGAGCCGCGACATAGAATGGGATATTATTTCTCTTAGCTGATAAGGCTATCATATATGTTCCTATTTTATTAACAACATATCCTTCCCGGGTTATTCTATCAGCTCCTACGATGACAAGATCTACTAGGCCTTTACGCATAATATAACCAACCATATTATCAGTAATTAAGGTAACAGGTATTCCTTCTTTAACAAGCTCCCAAACAGTTAACCTGGCTCCTTGGAGTACTGGACGTGTCTCAGTAGCAATTATTTTTATTTTCTTACCCTTATACCATGCAACTCTCATAACTCCTTCTGCTGTACCGAATGCTGCTGTAGCAAGAGCGCCAGCATTACAATGTGTAAGTATAGTAGCATTATCCGGTACTAGTTGATCACCATATTCTCCAAGCCTAATGTTTGACCATATATCTTCATCCATGATCTTCTTAGCCTCCTCTTCTAGTCTAGCAGAGACTTCGCTCATATCCAATTTGTTCTCAATAGAGTCATGAATAACTCTCCTCATTCTCTTCAATGCCCAGAACAAGTTATGAGCCGTGGGCCTAGTATTCCATAAAACATTCACAGCATTCTCTATTTCTCTAAAGAATTCTTCCCGACTAAGCTTCCCCGATATCCTATATGCGTAAGAAGCCACAGCAAGGGCCGCTGCTACTCCTATAGCAGGAGCTCCTCTGATCTCCATATCAATAATGGCTTTAGCTACTCTACCGGGATCATTACTACAAATAACTTCTTCGTCAAAAGGCAACTTCTTTGTATTGATCCAACAAACTTCTTTAGAAGAATCATTCCACCAAACAGCCCTAATCTTTATTGGATAAGGATAATTACTCAAACTCCCACACTCCCTGTTTTCATAGTTTTATATTACAGTTTTATAAGATTGTGAATATAATATTATCTCCATATACAAGCATAAATACTTCAAGAAACTACCCATTCAAAATATTTATTCAATACTATAGCTATCGAGGATGAAAAAATGAATAAACCCACAATAGTTTTCGATAACAACACGTGTAAAGGATATGTAACATCACTTGATTTAATAAGAGAACTAGATAAGAAATGGTTCGGTAGAATTGAAGAATCAAAATTAGTGCTCGATGTTGTCGAAGTCGCATATCTTGTTTTGAAAAATAAAATTTCGATTAAAGTAAATGATAAAAAAATAGAAAGCTTTAACGAATTCATAAACACATGTTATAATTGTTTGAAAGGATTCTTTTGGCCAAATCTTATAGTTTACAAAGACCTTCGTGATAGGGGTAGGAGAGTAAGAGTTATTTCAGACAATAAGTTCTTAATAAAAGATAAACACGGGAATTTGAGAATAGTAATAGTATTAGAAGAAGGTTCTTCGAGAAAGGCTTCTAGCATCTATGATGATATTTTAACAGCGAATAATAATGGATTAGAACTAGTATACGCTATAGTAAGCCTCCAAGGAGACCTTACATATTACGAAGTTTCACGAATAGAGCCTAGGAGGGAATAAGTAGTATGGATAAAGAAATACTCCAACCTCCTAGAGGGATGAGAGATATTATAGGAAAAGAAGCGGAGCTTCACGAGTATTTGAGGAAAAAATTCCAAGAAGTAGCACTACTGCACGGATTTAAACCAATAATAACTCCTACAGTAGAGTTCTTCAAGTTATTCGAGGAGAAAAGTGGAGAAGAAATAAAGAAATCAATGTATGTTTTTAAGGATAAAGCTAATAGAACCATAGCTCTAAGACCAGAAGTCACAGCAAGTGTGGTCAGAGCATATTTAAGACTCCTACAAAGTAGCCCAAAACCAATCTACTTATACTATGTAGCACAGTGTTTTAGATACGAAGAACCTCAAAGAGGAAGATATAGAGAGTTCTGGCAAGGAGGACTAGAAATCTTTGGAGACAAAAGCATAAATGCTGATATAGCAGCAGCCATTACTGCATCAAGATATTTGGATGAAATAAGAGTTAATCACTATTACATAGTTGGAAACGTAGCGTTATATCGTAGAATAATGGATTTGTTCAATATACCACAGGAAACACAGGATCACATACTACATCTCATAGATAAAGAACAAATAGATAATGCAATGGATGAGCTGAGAAGAATTAATGAAAAGGCATCAGAAATCATAGGTGAATTAATAAATACTCCTCTAGAAAACCTCGAAGAATTCATAGGTAAGTATAAGAACGTATTAGAAAAGTATACCGACCAACTATTATCTGAGATCGAGAAAACAAGAGAATTCATTAATACAATGAACAAGCTTGGCTACAAAGCGATTTATAAACCAACACTTGTTAGAGGACTAGCATATTATACGGGCTTAATCTACGAGTATAAAGCCGGAGAACTGACGATCAGTATAGGAGGAGGGGGAAGATATGACGGTTTAACAAAAATCTATGGAGGACCCTACGAGTACTCCACAGGACTCGCGCTCGGAATAGATAGGATAGCTCTAATATTGTCCCACAAGCTAAGGAAGTTTAAACTAACCAATAAAGAAGCAATAGTAATAATACTAAACATACCACTCCTCATAGGTTATAATATCCAGAAGAGACTCATAGACATCGGTATCCCCGCAATAGTTATGAAAACAAACAAAATAAAGAAAGCACTCAGTCTAGCCAACAAAAAGAACTATGACTATGCCATAATCATCGGCGAAAAAGAATATACCCAATCAATGATTACAATAAAGAATTTGTTAAGCGGTAAACAATACCAAGTCCCAATAAATATGTTGGAGAAAACAATTATAGAAGATATTCTTAGGGAAGAATAAAATATCATTAACAAAACACTAGGCAGTTATTAAATCCGGTTAATAAATTAAAATAATACTTAGACAAAAGTGTTTTCGAGGTGATATTCTTTTGAGTCATGCAATTAAACTCGAGAGAATAGGAGAATATGAGTGGAGAATTCCCAAAGGCACAAAACCATGTATGAGAGTTGATGGAATATTATTTGCTGACGAGTACTTATTACAAAAAGCTAGAGAAGACTTATCACTAGTTCAGCTAGCTAATGTTGCATGCTTACCCGGTATACTATTAGCAGCATACGCTATGCCAGATGTCCATCAAGGATACGGCTTCCCCATAGGCGGAGTAGCAGGATTCGACGTTGAAGAAGGAGTGATAAGCCCTGGTGGAGTAGGTTATGATATAAACTGCGGCGTAAGAGTACTAAGAACAGATCTCGACGTCGATGATGTAAGACCCAAATTAAAGGAACTAGTAGATACTATCTTCAGAAATGTTCCAAGCGGTGTAGGTGCTACAGGAAAACTAAGATTGAGCTTCAGCGAACTAGACGAAGTTTTGAACAGAGGAGTTGAATGGGCCATAGAAAATGGTTTTGGATGGCCAGAAGACATGGAACATATAGAGGAAAGAGGGAGCTGGAGAGTCGCTGATGCAAGCAAAGTGAGTAGAAGAGCTAAGCAGAGAGGACATAACCAGTTAGGAACACTTGGAGCAGGAAACCACTTCCTCGAGATCCAAGTAGTAGATAAAATATATGATCCTGAAGCTGCTGAAGTAATGGGTATTACACATGAAGGACAAGTAACAGTCATGATACATACCGGGAGTCGTGGACTAGGACACCAAGTAGCAAGTGACTACCTATTAATAATGGAGAGAGCAATGAGAAAATATGGCATAAGACCACCAGATAGAGAGCTCGCAAGCCTACCATTCAAGTCTCCGGAAGCACAAGATTACTTTAAGGCAATGGCCGCAGCAGCTAATTTTGCATGGACAAATAGACAAATAATTACTCATTGGACGAGAGAAAGTTTCAAAAAAGTATTCCACAAAGACCCAGAAGACCTTGGATTAAAACTAATCTACGATGTAGCACACAATATTGCTAAGGTGGAAGAACACGTCGTTGACGGGAAGAGATACAAAGTAGTTGTTCATAGAAAAGGAGCAACACGTGCATTCCCACCAGGACACCCAGAGATTCCCAAAGATTATCAAAGCATAGGACAACCAGTACTCATACCTGGAAGCATGGGCACAGCTAGCTACATATTAGTTGGTACAAAGAAAGGAGCAAGAACATGGCACAGTGCACCACATGGAGCAGGCAGATGGATGAGCCGTGGCGCTGCCATAAGAACTTATCGCCCAGAAAGAGTCGTAGAAGAACTTTCTAGAAAAGGAGTAATACTGAGAGCAGCTACACGTAGGGTAATCAGTGAAGAAGCGCCAGGCGCCTACAAAGATGTTGATAGAGTAGTACTCGTAGCACACAAGGTAGGAATAGCAAAACTAGTAGTTAGACTCAAACCAATAGGGGTAGTGAAAGGATAAGCGCTAGTTTTTAAACCATAAACTTCTTATTTAACCAATTTTCTTTAAACAAATCACTTTATATCATAATAGACAAAACTATCGCCACCGCGACAACTATTAGGATCGCTGGCAACGACTTATACCAGGAACCTTTATTTATAATTGACGCAATAACAGCGGATTCGTATACTGCTATGTAGGTAGTATTTTTAATCAATACATAATCCATAGAGCCTTTGATAAGCTCTATATTAATACCTATAAATGTTTTAAAAAAGACTATAACTACCATAGGAATAGTCAATATGTATAAGAAGTAGAAGTTACTTCTTTCGCTTAAACTCCTTCTCAAGCCTCTAATGGTATCAAGCATTGTTAATACGTATCCAAGATGTCTTTGATGGTTCCTACTATATTCTATCGGTGTAAGTACTAGGAGGAAAATCTTACTGACAAGAGGGGGGAGTTTGAGAACAGATAGTATTTCCCATGACTTTAAACCGATTTTTAAGAAATCAGCAATTTTGACAAGGAAACCGCCACGCCTGTGAGAACTATTTATTATTGCAACATCTATAGGAATACCTTGTCTAGCATCACTATATAGCTCCTCGATAAAACCAATAGCTTCATTTTCAATCTTATCACTAACATCTAAGACTCTAAAGATTAGAGCTAATACAGCAAATACCAATGCATGAATAAGTATATTACACTGAATAACTGCTATAAGTAATGGATAAATCCCTATGATCAAAAAATCGGTTACAAACCTACTTGGTGTAGTATTCCCCCTAACGGTTAAGCTAGTTATTCTCAATGTGATAATATAGGATATGAGACCCATTAATACAATTATCAACATTAATATATTTGAAGAAAAATAAGCTAATGGCATCAATGAATATACTATTAATCCTAAAAGGATTATTAAGAATCCTTCAAACAAAGAATCAATAAGATTAAGAGTATTAGATATCCTGGTCTTAATAGCAGCGAATTCTTCCTCTAAATAAGAAGAAATATAGGTTAATGTATCATTTGTTGAAATAAGTATTTCACTATACCCTCTCAAAAATCTCTTAATCTTATTGCTGGGAACATAATCAGCGAGTCTCCTAATAGAAACATATGGATCTGGATCAATACTTGATAATGACTTATATATTCTGGCTAATTCCTGATAAGGTTTTGACAAAACAATATTACCCTTAGAAGCTTCATCAAATAAATTATCCAGTTTCAACCCATTCAGCTCAAAAGTAGATAATAATGCTAAGAAATCTGGAAAATCTTCTTCTAATCCTACTTTAAAACTATATTTTTTGATCAAAGGAAGTAAAAAATAGACAATAATAATCGTTATGGGAATAATTAAAGCCATATATAAGAATTGATCACCCAGACTACTGAATATAAGCAACTGTTTCTTCACCCAATTGCTCATAATAAAACTTCATGAGTTCCTCACCTAGTCTAGGAAGATCAAATATTCCTCTAGCAACCATTCTATCAAGGAAAGACGCTCTCTCAACCAGTTCACTAACTAGTGTTTCTTCATCTAAAAGCTCAGCTAGCCTAATAGTTTTCTTAGCTAATTCTACAGGGTCTCTAGGAACATATCCACTGTTTCCACCAGGTGTTCTTCGAAATACTTCATGAATTCTTATCTTTTTATCAATTTCATAGACGAATTTGACTCTTCTATGTCCTTGTACATTCTCCAATACTATAATGCTCCATATACTAGATAACAGGTTCTTAGGTATAGATATGGGTGGTGCTACGAGCCTCTCTATGACAGAATCAGCGTTTTCACCATGAATAGTTGCGAGAACCCCATGTCCCAGCCTACTGGCTTGTATTAATAATCTTGCTTCCTTACCCCTAACCTCACCAACAACTATGTAGTCGGCTCTCCTCCTCAAACTGAATTTAAGCAAATCATACATATCTATATTAATACTATCACCTATACTAACGACTCTCTCAACTAAGGGATCCCAGTAACCAGTTGTACCTGATATTTCTGGAGTGTCTTCTATAGTGACTACTCTACGTGTTGGCGGGATCAATGTGAGCAGGCCTTGCAATAATGTTGTTTTACCTGTACTCATTCCACCAACTATGAGAATGGATCCTCTTAGTTCTAAGATTAGCCATGCATAAGCCGCGATCAATGAGTTGAGCATACCCATATCTATTAGCTTAGTTATGCTCCATGGCGTAGAGGGTTTTTTCCTAATAACAAAGCTACTGCCTTTTCTCGAAACTTCTTTGGAATAGGTAAGGCTTATTCTTAAACCATCTTCTGTTAATCCTTCAGCTACTGGTTGAGCAATTGATATGTGTTTACCCATTTTCCTAGCGAGTCCTAAGACTAATCTATCAATAGCTTCTTTACTAACTTTTATATTCGTACTTATCCATCCATACCAGCTATACTTTCTATGAATAACTTGTACTTCCGAATCAGAACTATTAGCTGATATTTCTTCTATATAACTATCTTTTATCAATGGATATATTGCTCCATATCCACTTACAAGTTTTCTGTAATAGTAATTAATGCTCACTGATTGCTCAGCATATATCTCCATTAGTTTATCATCGTTTAATGAGCTAGTGGTTTCTTGTATACAGTAATTATCCATGCAGTTAGGGTTAGCTATGTAAAGTCTCGTAATAGCTTCGACTGTATCCTCATTATACATGGGTTCGTTTATAGAGTATACTATCTTATTCTTCAAACGCCCAATAACAACAATAACCACATCATCAATAACATATTTCTCTAATACATCGACTATTTTCACAGGAGTGACATAGGACTCATTAATATACGCCCTAACTATTTCTCTGATAGTCGAATACGATAAGAACCTACTAACACCGCTCTTATGAATAGATCTGTGTTTGAGAAAGGGATTTTGTAAAAAAATACTCATTCTATTTTTTACTCCCAAGTCTACACACCATCTATGCGATATGGGCGTCAAGTATTTTTACTTGATCACTTGTATTGGCACTGGTTCTGTTTCTCCATTATTATAGACTATTACTAAGTAATGTGATGCCGTAGTATCTAGTGCTTGATCTATCACGACATTGAAGCTCTTAGTTGTTCCGGGATCTATGGTTTCGCTAACGGGCTGGTTTATACCATCTGGTAGGATCTTGACCTCAGTTATTTGAGCTGCAGCTGTACCAATGTTTGTTACTTTGACATTAACTACTGTTGTTCCATCGACAAGCATTTGTGCAGATACTACTGATAAGGCAGCATATTCCTGCGGTGCTTTCAGTGTATTAATCATATAATTATATATTATGACCCCGCCAGCCACTGTTATTATTAGTAATAATGCAGATGCTACTAGTGGTGATATAGCCTTCATGACCTTGGTTCACCTCCTGGAATATACTCTGAATAGAAAACTTGTCGTATAATGAAAAGAATATAGGGGGGTTAGATAGTGAGGGTTAGGTGAAAATATTCCAAGTACAAAGACGCGGCCAGCTTAATTACTAATGTTTTCCTTTAAAAGGTTTTCTAAAAGGTATTATTTTGAGGGGATAAGAGAATCGGTGAAAAATATGGCGATTGCTGAAACTAGCGAGAAATACCGAGCTATAAGTGCAGCAGAGTTCTTCTATAAATACAAGGAAATAGCTGGCTTTGCAAACCCAGCTAGAGCATTATATCAAACTATTAGGGAATTAGTCGAGAATGCCCTAGACGCTACAGATGCACATGGAATACTACCCAATATCAAAATAGTGATTGAGAAAGCAGATCAAGTACATGAATACTATAAGATAACAGTCGAAGACAACGGTATAGGGCTGCCTCCCCACATAGTCCCGGAAGCTTTTGGAAGAGTACTTTTCAGCTCTAAGTACGTGTTAAGACAAACTAGGGGTATGTTCGGACTAGGTGTTAAAGTAGCTGTTCTTTATGGAC
>JAGGVR010000073.1 GCA_021157925.1 Staphylothermus sp.
TACTTAGTAACTGGTAAACATGACAAGGGCATAGCTACCAAAACTGTCATTGACTTATTAAGAAAAATGACCAACTTCGAAGAAGTGGTAACAATCGGTATTGGCGACGGACCTAATGATCTCCCAATGCTTCTAGTAACAGATGTATCAGTAGTGCTTGGAAATAATGAGTATTTATTGGACAAGTTAATGAAAAAAGACAAGGTTATTCATATACCATATAAAGGCCCATATGCGTGGTTAGAGGGTATTAAAAAAGCTATTAAAATAGTATTTGAGGGGGCGACATGATGTTACTCTGGCAGTAATCCTTCCTCTTCTAGTCTGTCAGCAAGCCATTTCAGTCCTAGTTCTTCTAGTTTAGCCCTAGTTGGTCTGCCGTTTACCCAGCCACGTAGCTTGTAGTATTCTGGCAACATCTCGTTTAGTCTAACGACATGTCCCTTTGAAGGCCCTTCAGGCATGGGTTCTTCTAGTAATCTCTTCGGAAGAGTATCGTACTCTACACCATCTCCGAAGCTTAATACATTGAATACTCTCTCAGCGTTGTATATTCTTTCACCTACTATGTGGACTTCTTCTTTGGTGACGTCCCAGCCAGTTACTGCTGCAATAATGTTGGCATAGTCTTCATCCCATATAGCGAAACTACTGAATTTACATAGTATCATCGAGTCTATGACTGCAAAGACGTCTTGGAACTCCTTCACTAGTTTTGGTTTACCCTTAGTCTCGAACCTATCGACTAGTGTTGGTACACCTAGGACTTCTGGTGAAATCATGTATGCTCTTAAGTGACATCCTCCACGATTGCTTGTAGCATATGCTAATCCATGTCCCTGAGCACCACGGGGATCATATGCTGGTAATTCTTGTTTTCTAACAGTCATCGATACTTCAGGGGCACCATACTTATTGGCAAGTCTCCACGATCCCTCCGCTAATTCATCGCCAATACCACTCCTATACGCTGTCCTCCATACAAGCTCTACGATAGCTTCTGGCGTTCCCCATTCAACTTTTAGTCCACGTAGTTTTTCTGGAGGTACTTTTCCTAATTCAACTAGCTCCATTAAAGTACCTATGGTGTGACCCATACTAATAGTGTCTAGTCCTAGCTGGTTACATAAGTGGTTAGCTTTGATAATTGCTTCGAAGTCGTCTGTTCCTGTCTGAGCACCAAAGGCCCATATCGTCTCATATTCTGGTCCGCCACCTTCACCGCTAAATGGTGACTTTGTTACCTTACTGTATCTTGCACATGTGATCATACAGCCCCAACACGATTCCTCTAGGCTCTTTTTCTTATCAAGGTATTTCTCTGCTAGGGTTTCACCACTGATCTTCTCTGCCCCCTCGAATACTCCTGTTTTGAAGTTTCTTGTCGGGAATATTCCGGCTTTATTAATAATGTTTACCAGTATAGCTGTTCCAAGCTTTGGTAATCCCTCAGACGTAACAGGGTTCTTTCTATGCTTTGTCGCTGTTTCTTTAATGACTTCTCTAAGCTTTACAGGATCAGCTACCGGGGGCTTCATATGTCCTCTAACAGCAATTGCTTTCAGCTTCTTACTACCCATAACTGCTCCATGTCCGCCTCTTCCAGCTGCTCTGCTCTTATCATTCATTATCGCAGCAAATCTGACAAGATTCTCTCCCGCAGGCCCTATTGCAGCAACCTTGATCCCCTTTGCCTCGTCTTTACCAATTTCTGCGGCTAATTCTTCTTGAATCATATCAGTTGTGCTCCAAACATCCTTACCCCAGAGATGAGAAGCATCTCTTAACTCAGCCCTACCATCATGTATCCATAAATACACTGGTTTTTCACTAACATCCTCAATTATTATGATATCGAAACCAGCAAACTTTAATTCAGGACCGAATTTTCCTCCACTTTGACTATCATGTATTGTATCTGTAAGTGGCGACTTTGTTACACTACACCATCTACCAGACTCGGGAATACCCGCAACCCCTGTTACGGGACCTGTCATAATGAATAGCTTGTTCCTAGGTCCTAGGGGATCAGCCTTAGGATCTATTTCCTTCAAAGCTAGATATACTCCTAATCCCCTACCACCAATCCAGCTCCTTAATACAGTCTCAGAAGGCAGCTCTTCGATATGTACCTTCTGAGACCATAAATTGACTCTGAGGACTCTACCCATATATCCTCCTGGCAAAATATTATCCCCCCATTTATATTTTCTACTATGAATGATATAAATTTACCTATACATATAGATAAAATTCATATATCTCTACCCACTTATATACATGTAAAAGAAACAATGTATATCTATATAGATTGTTAAACAATCTTATTGGAGGATACACGTATATGTCAAAGAATAGTCTTGGAAAAAGCTTCAAAGACTATTACTGGATAGTATCCATCGATCCCAATACTTCTCCAAAAGAACTCATGATAGAATTATCTACTTACTGTAATTACGACTGCATATACTGTTTCCGACGGAGATGGATAAATAAACAATACAGATATATGGATAAATCCCTCGCCACCAAGATCCTTGAAGAAGCAAGAAACATTGGTGTTAAAAAGATAAGCTTCTCTGGTTGGGGAGAACCACTACTACACCCACATATCGTGGAGATCATTAAAAAAGCTAAAAGCCTAGGCTTTAAAGTACTATTAAATACCAATGGATACTTCCTGGACAAATATATTGATTACTTCTACGAGATAGAACTAGATGAAATAACTGTAAGTATTGATGCACCACACGAAGATGTTTATAGACTCATAAGGATTGGAGGAGATCTAGGTAAGTTATTGAAAACCCTACTAAGACTAAAAGAGAAGAAGATTAAAGAAGCACGTGGATATCCAAGGATAAGCGTCCAATTTACAATAAACAAATATAATTATAACAACTTATTAAACATGATCAAACTAGCTAAAAAGATAGGTGCCTATAAACTCATAGTTTCAAACATTATACCATTAACAAAAGAAATCGAAAACAGCCTAGCATGTTATATGGATAAGAAATGTATTGAAGAAGTTGAGAGAATAAAACTGGATATAGCCAGAATAAGTATTGATACAGGTATTGACGTTAGTCTCCCTAACTTTAACCTTACATATAGTGAAAGAACCTGTCCATTTGCTAGAGAATGGGCTCTATTCGTAAGATCGGATGGACATGTGACTCCTTGTATATATTATGCATACAATTGGAGAAACGTAATTAATGGTATCGAGCGAGAAATTAAACCAGTAATACTGGGTGACTTAAAGAAAGAATCTTTGAAAAACATATGGCTCAACAAAATGGTGTTATTCAGATACAAAACACATTACATGGACTACCCCTCATGCCTAGACTGCCCCCTACAAGAGTATTGTACATTAACACTTGACAATACTGTAGACTGTTGGGGCAATTCACCAACATGTGCTCATTGCCCATACTCGAGAGATATGGTTAGATGCCCCCTCTAACTACAATAGTATATAGGATGATAACATGTCATACAAAATAAAGATACACATATATACAACACTAATAGAAAAACTAGGGTGGAAGCGAAAGATCCTTGAATTCGAACAACAACCAACACTAGAAGAAGTAATAAACAAAATACCCGAACTAAAGAAAGCACTAAAAGAATACGAAGAGAAAGGAATACCAGCAATAATAATGATCAATGGTAGAAGAATAGAATTCTTAAACGGATACAAAACACTCCTAAAAGAAGGAGACGAAATATCGATATTCCCACCTTCCGCAGGAGGATAATAAACAAAATAACAACAACCTACTACACTATAGAAAACCCTCCAACACACCTATTCAATACAACAACTCAATCTCCTTACGAGGGGTATTGATCATGGGTAATACAGCCAACTATACCTAAAACTCCCCAGTTCTCACCCAGAAAAATACTGCCATGAAAGGGTCCGACAACCCATCCTAAAAA
>JAGGVR010000083.1 GCA_021157925.1 Staphylothermus sp.
CAGGGCAGACTGGTGCAGGTAAAACCACTTGTGTCATGGGCTTAATAATACAATGGGCCCAGCACTCACCCGAAAAAATAGGATGGCTCGTCATAGATAGGCATGGAGAATATGGTGTAACAACTCCTAATGGCTTCATAGATATTCTAAGCAAGGCATTAAAGCTCAACAAGAAGCTAAACACACTTGTCAGAGTATACTCGTTCACCACGAGAACGGACGATCTAGGCACGAACAACTTATCCGATAACACGATCATGGTAAAAGGGAACATTGATATATCGAGCATAAGCCTATACGATATAGGCAATGCACTAGACCTACCTCCTGATAAAATTAGTGACTTGGAAGAAGCTGTTGATATTCTCGCAAATATAATCAAGACTATTGACAAGAACAAAATACCTGACGAATGGAAGAACGTATTCGTAGACAAGGAAACAGATCAACCAACTGGACAACTCTTAGCATTACTTCCTCTACTTGTAGATAATGCTTTTAGATATGACGGAATAGGTGAAAAGGAGAAAAAAGGAATATATAGGGTCTTGTTAAACGCTGGAATCGATATTAGAAAGCTTAGAACATATAGAAGACTAATCTTAAGCATACTCGGATTATCAAAGAGAAATATTGCAGTAAGAACTGCTCAAGGAGAAAAAATTGTAGTTGTTATCGATGATTCCAAGTCAGTTTTCAAAGTATCGCCAATTCTTAAAGATCCGTTGGCACTAGTGAAGCTTATGAATGAAATGATCTTTGCAGCCCAAACACAGTATAACGTAAAATATGTTGGAGAATACCCATGGAGAGCAATTAGAGAGGAACCAAGGATAGATCATTTATTAGAAGGGAATATCAAAATCGATAATATCGCAGAAAAAGTTAATCGTGGAGAAGTAGTGGTTCTCGATGTCTCTAAGATACCTATTGGGCAGGGAGACGTTGTCATTATGAGTATTGTTAGAAGATTGTTTGAGTCACGCATGGGTCTCGGAGTAGATATGATCAAGCAGTTGCCACCAATAGCTATTGTTTCGGAGGAAGCACCGCTCTACCTAAGCCCTGACAAGGTTAGAAGCCCATATAACGTGTTTGCTAGGATAGCGAGAGAGGGTAGAAAATTCGGTCTCGGACTAGTAGCTATTACTCAGCTCGCAACACAGATCGAGAGACAGATCCTAGCGAACTTCAACACAATAATATCTCTCAGAACAAAATACGTATCAGACATAAATTATTTCTCAAACATAGGGGTCCCTGGAGAAGCTCTCACCGGTCTAGGTGATCGTGAAGGATACCTATACACACCGGACCTAAGGGTGAAGGAACCCATACCAGTCTACTTCCCAGGATACTTCGAATATGCTGAAACAATAAATAACCATCTAAAAGAAATGGAAAAGAAGAAAGAAAAAGTTGAAAGAAAGGCGATAGACGAGATCTTTGACGATGAAGGTGATGAAGAGATTTGATCATATTAGGCATTAGGCTGAAGAACATAAGGAGCTATACGGATAAATCAGTAGTGTTTCCTTCTAAAGGAGTTACAGTAATATATGGTGATGTTGGTACAGGAAAATCCACGATACTAACAAGCATAGCATATGCATTATTCGGACAACCTAGGAGAGCACCTTCAAACCCCTTGGAGAGATATGCTTATCCAAAAGCAGAGGATCTTCTCCGAGTTGGTTCTAGAGAGGGGTCAGTAAGATTATTGATCAGGCAGGGTAAGAAGCTGATATTAGTTGAGAGGAGGCTTAGAAGAGAAGCTTCTGGCTCAGTAAGAGATCCTGGAGGATCAATAACTGTTTATGAACAAGTAATAGAGAATGGGGAGAAGAAGCTTAAACTAGTGGAGAATCGTTCATATACATCAACAGAACTCAAGAGAAAAATAATGCAGCTCCTAGGCATACCAGAAACCATTACTCGAGAAAAGCCCCTCATATTCACAAACGCGATATACGTGCCACAATTCAGTGTTCACGACATCATAAACCTCAGCAAAGACGATAGAACACTGCTCATAAACACAGCACTTAACATAAACAAATACACCTACGCAAAGAAAAACATCGAAGAACTAGCCAGTGGGAAAAGAAGCATTATTGGTCATAGAATAGAGAATCTGAGGAGAGAAGAGAAGACGCTAGAAGCATGGATCAAAACAATAAATATCGAGGAATTGAAAAGCGAAGTAAAGAAGCTTAAGAGCGAGAATGATGCCTTAACAGCTCGGAAAAAGTCCTTAGAAGAGAAAACCTCTATTCTAAAACAAGAGCTCGAAGAACTGGAGAAACTCATAGAAGAAACCCGTTCAAAGAAGGAGGAGGTAGAAAACCAGCTAGCTATAATACAAAACATTAAGCGTGAACTCGAAGACCATAGGCGGAGACTAAATACTCTCCTAAGAGAAATCAACATCACAAGCATAGAAGAATTACCGGAGAGAATAAAGAAATTAGTTGAGGAAAAGAAACAAGTCAAAACAAGGCTTGAAAACCTCATGTCGGAGAGGGAGGAGATAGAGAAGGAGATTGAAAACCTTGAGAAGAGAATCGAGGAAATAAGTAATCGATTAGACGAGAGTAAGAAAGAACTCCACTCCTTAATAGGTGAAAAAGCTAGTGAGGAAAGAATGCTGACAAAAATGGAGAAAGAGATCGCGGAGATAAAAGACCTTATAAACAAGGGCATATGTCCTGTATGCCGTCAGAAAATAACTCATGAACACGGATACAGTCTTCTCAGAGAGAAGGAGAACGAAAAGAACAAGATAATCGAGAAGATCAGTGTTTTGAAGAAAAAGGTCGAGAACGTAAAGTCTAGGATAACGAGTTTAGAAGAGGAGAAGAATTCTCTGAAAAACATACTTCTAGATAAGAAAAAGGTTCTGCGCAAAACAGAGGATGAGATCCGAGATCTTAACAACAAGAAGCTAAGGCTTGAAGAACTAATCATAAAGTCGAAGAATATCAACGAGCTTGTAACCAAGATCAGAGAGTATAGTGAAAAAATAGCTAATGAAAAAGAGCTTCTCGACAAGAAGGATATGCTTGAAGAGCAGCTGGAGAAGCTTAGGAATAAGAAAACAATGATGGATGAAGAAATGGAGATGCTCAGAGAAGATATTGGTAGGATTGAGAAGCAAATTGCATCTAATAATGCTAGGATCGAGGAGATCGAGAAGAGGATAAACGAGTATGAAGTTGTTAGTAGGAAACTAGTAGATGTCAAGAAGAGAATCAATATTCTTGAAAGTATGGCTAGGTTTCTCTATGGATATGGTGGTAGAGGACCATTATACCAGTTAATTAGCCTTGTTGAGGACAGAGTTAGGAGCATAGCGTATGGTAAGTTTAGAGCCTTATTTATAGAGTATTTCCTGCGGCTAATGGAGGGGCATGAAATAATATCTGTTGATCTTGACCCGGAGTTTAAGCCGGTGATAAGAGTTAGAACTGATAGAGGGGCTGGAGAAATAACACAGCCTAGTGGAGGACAATTAACAAGTGTGAGTCTAGCATATAGATTAGCACTAAACGCTGTAGCTAGAGGCATGACTCCTCAGCTAAGGAAGAGCACATTAATACTCGATGAACCAACCTATGGTTTCAGCCCAGAGAGAGTAGAGAAGCTCCGAGAATTATTGATGGAGATCAGTAGTGGTGGTCAGAGACAGATCATAGTAGTAACACACGATAGAACACTATTATCCATCGGAGACTGTAAAATAAGACTATCCATAGACCCCGGACTCAACGAGACAAAGATAACCTACGAAGAATGCACCATATCAGATGAATATAGAGAATTCGTTGAAAACATGCTATATAAGAAACCAACTAATTTAATTATGGAGAAGAGAGAAGAACATATAGAGACCAGGAGTGAAAGTTTCAAACCAGTATTTAGAACGAAGAAGACAAGTAGAGGGAAAAGTATTTTTGACTACTTTAAATAAGCATAGTTTTCTATTTCAACATTAATCTCGAATATGTTATAAATTAATACAAAGCAAACACAAAATAAAAGTATCAATCACGATTATTAATTGTTTAAGAGAAGACATAGTTGTTGATTATTAGTTTAAATTTAGACGTTTTCTTCTTTATTGGATGAAAAATTAAGGCCGTTAAATATTTTTGTCCGAGGATATAGTAAAGATGCTTTATCTATAAGGAATTTTATACTATTAGTATGGGGGATTATATTGGCTGGCTTTCAAATTAGTTTACCAAAACGTGTTGCCCGCCGTATTTATGAAGAAGCCAAAAGACTTGGAATGTCTAGTGACGAGTATCTTGTTGAACTCATAACGCAGAGTCTTGACCCTAAAAATAGGGCTAGGGAGTATATTGAGACCGCTAAGGAGCTTCTAGAGGAGGCTTATAACGAATTAAGGAAAAAAGATATTAGACAAGCTGCTGAGAAACTCTGGGGATCAGTAGCATTAGCTGTTAAGGCTTATGCGTACTGGAGGGAAAACAAGAGATTAGCTAGCCATGGCGAGCTATGGAAATATGTTGATAAACTAATTAATGAGCTAGGAGAGTGGATTAGTGATGCATGGAATGCTGGACAGAGTATGCATGTATGCTTTTATGAAGGTTGGTGCACAGAAAAACATGTAGAGCTAGCACTAAAGCGGATCGAGAGACTGGTAGAGGAAATAGCTTCTAGAATCTATGTTAAAGCGTAGTATATATTCTTAAGACGATTATTTTAATTACTAACCTAAATAGTTCATAGTACCCATCTACACTGAGATCAGTGTAGTTCTTGACAGAGAAGATAGGAGCATTTACAAGATATGAAAAGATCAATATAATACTGGAGTTTATTAATGGTATTAGATATAGCTAACAGAAGAACTATCGAAGCCACGATTAATAATATACTCATTTACGATAAGCTTAAAAGTGAATACGTAGAACAATTATTACTAACTCGGCCCTGACACTATTCATTAAATAAGGGAAAAACCATTATCCAAATAACGTTATCTATATACGTTTCATCATGGGCAAATGATCAATGTAGAAATACATACAACATTTTGAAGCAGTTATATTAAGCTAATAATAGTTATGTGATAGAAAATGTTATTATTGAAAAAGAGTCTTTTAACTTTATAAATCTAATTGCTTTAAACATGTATTTCCTGGTATACTAGGGGATACCTATATATACATTCTAGTTTATCTATTGATACGGGGTTTATTGATTGAGTCGGTACACTGTAACTATAAAGGTTAGAAAAGAAATAGCTGAACTAGTAGATGAAATGATAAAACTCGGTATAGTTGAAAATAAAAATCAAGCTTATAACTTATTGATTGAAAAAGGCCTCAAAGAAGTAAAGGAAATGGTTGAACGCGAGAAAAAAGTTGAGAAACTCGTTGAAGAGTTTATGAAAAAAGGGCTACCATATAGGAGACTACCTACGGTAAAAGATGTATATGAGGCTAGAAAAGAATGAGTTATGTCGATACTAATGTTCTTATAGCATATATTAATTCCGATGATGCACTACATAATGATGCTGTAGAATTACTGGATAAAATATTGAGAGATAAATATGTATCAGATCTATCGATTGTTGAATTATATAGCGTGTTTAGTCGTACTATGGATTTAAGCGATATCGAGATAAATGCACTTGTTAAGTATACATTGAGAAAAACTAGTGTGCAGAGGATAAATGTTAAATGGGAAAGAGTATTTAAACAAGCTAAAGAATATGCAAATATCTTTAAACTTAAATCTTTGGATTTACTTCACTTAATGGTAGCTATTATTAGTAATTGTTCATATTTTATTACATTTGATAAAGATATTCTAAAGAGATCAAAAGTTATTGAAGAAGAAACCAATATAAAAATACTAGGCTAGCCTTCACAAGAAACAGTATGTTGTTTTCATTATTTCTTCGACAAATTTGTAGAACCGATCAGTTGTTTTATATAGGGACTATTGGTCCCGGCCATATTTGTTCAAAGTCGCTTGCTACTAGCTCTTTATCTTTCGAGACTACTATGAGGAGTGCTGTTATTGATATTATTATTGATATTATTGAGAACGGCTGTATTATGAGTGATCCTATTTTTCCTGCTACTTCTTCTCCTATTATGTCTACTTGATACTCAACATTTCTTATGATCTTTGTTAGCCTTACTATTCCTAGATATGGGTTTGTCGTGAGGTATAATACATCTGTGATCATTGTTCCTCTAAGTTTCGTGAGTACTCCTAGTTTATCATATTTAATATAGCCTTTAACATATACGTGGATATATTCATTGAAATCAGAAACAAATACTTGTTTATCATATACATAGTTGTTATTCGTGTATTCGGGCTTACCGCTTATTATTCCAGACCATATTAGTCTATTGAAAACTATTCTTGGATCACTCTTTGTTGGAAGTATGTATTCACCACTCAACGTATATACTGCTTGATCATAGCTAGTAGCTCCATACTGATTAGTCACAGATATATTGTACACGTATATTCCTCTAACATTCCCAGCATTAAAGGCTGATACAATGGAGCCTATCACGAGGCTAAGTACTAGGAGTGCAAGTATGATTTTTGTAAATCTACCCAATCCTTCTCTTAAATGTCTAGTATTAATTCCTGGAAAGCCCTGGTAAGACCAATAGATACCGTATGGATAAGGTGTTTCTAATTTCTTAGCAATTGGTTTATAGAGTAAGTAAAGCATAACAATACCGGCAACAAATCCACCGGCATGGGCAAAATATGCTATGCTTGAAGCGAATCTAGCATAGCCATATATTACTTGTGTAGCGAACCAGAAGATCAAAAAGTAACTAGCTGTTGTTGTGAAGCATAGTGGTAACGGGATGAATATGCATAGACCAAGCCTCTTCCTAGGATATGATAAGAGATAAGCACCCAAAACGCCACTAATGGCTCCAGAAGCACCAATAGAGGGAATTATAAGTCCCAATGAACCACCAAGAGGCGTTAAAGCTACATGAAACACTGTTGCGAGGAAACCGGATACGAAGTATAAGAGTAAGAATCTCCCACTACCTATTCTGCTCTCAACTTCCTTGCCGAAGAAGTACAGGAAATACATGTTGAAAAATATATGGAATATATCAGCATGTGTAAACATTGAAGTAATTAACCTATACCACTCCTCGGGATACTGTAAGAGAACGGGAACCAAGCCAAGTACATCTACCCATTCCTGGCTAGTCTGAATGAACATATTCTTATAAGAAGTAATAGCATATATGATAACATTTATTATTATCAGGGATATAGTAGCATAACTTCTTCTACGAATAAACGAGTAATGAAATGGATTAAACATGGTTAAATCATGCCTCCTAACAATAGCATTACACTATTATAATGGTTACCCATATTGGGATTATGAGAGGAACAAAATAAAGACATTATCATAACCCAATAACAAGAACCTGAATAATGCATGCTCCGACGCATAGACATGGCTCATTCCCGTCAACAGACTTTTGTCTACAGCGGTGTTGCCACGGTCATTATACTAGTCGTATGGATCAGAAATTTGTTTTGTTTACCATAGTTTTACATAGTCTATTTCGAGTATGTTTTTATCTCTGTTTTCATGTGTAATGTGTCTATATACGTTTGCATAGTCATCCTTTAATGGTGTAAATACAGCATTATCGATCCATGCGTCTATTCTGTATCTGTATTTGCTATATGGTTCTTTGATTTTTGATACTAGGTTATCATCTATGTAGAACTCTATAATGCCTTCTTTCCATAGTATAGTATATTTATGCCACTTGGATAAATCTAGATCAGGTATTACGGGATTTAGAGTAGTGAATTGTAATGGGATAAGTCCCTTAAACAACTTTAACCCGATCTTTACTAGAGTGGAGGGTTCCGTGAAGTACTTTACTGGTGTAAATACATTTCCTACTTGAACAAAGAACCCGTTTAAAGGATATTTGCTTGACCGTGAACGTAAATATATGAACCATATAGGGGCACTCTCCTCAACAACCATTGAATAGTTCCAAAAACCCCATCCAGCACTACCATAATGATCCCTGACTAGTCTAGCTTTAAATTCGATATTCTTCCTCATCCATTTAAGGTTGTTGAAATCTCCATCGCTGATCTCTGCATTACTATAATAGAGTGCTTCGGTTGGACCCATGATTAGTTTAGCAGCACTGTTTTCAACTCTAATCTCTGCATAGTTATCTGTTCTATAGTTCCAATAATCTGTTTTCTCATTGAAATCGTCAAAAATTTCCTCGGGTATAGATCCTCTTGGTTCTTTGACTGAGTCCTTGCCTGGAATCGATCTTTCTAAAGGATTATAAGTCATAATAACTAGCCTCGCGTAGATAGTTTATTTTATTACTAGATCATATTTTGTTGTACAAGAATAAAATATTATTTCAGTGAGAATTAATTATTGTCTCTTCGTATGGTGAATATTTAGATAGAGGTTATACTGATTTGCTCATAGAATAATGATCTTCTTCATAATTTCTTCGGGGTTTCTTATTATTTCTGTGAAATCCTCTACTACTTCTAGAGTTCCAATGTATTCTCCCTTATTGTTCCTCACACCTACTATTAGGACTCTTATTATTCTATCACCCATTCTTGTCCAGAATTCTTTGAACAACTGTTTACTTTCCTTAAGTTGTTTTACGTTTAGTTTCACGTAGTTTTCTAGTCTTGGTGGATGACAATACTCTAGTTTTTTCCCAATTATTGTTTTTAGTCTTGCGAATCCTCCTGTTAACTGACTCTTGGTGAAGAATCTTACTCGGTCATTATTGTCTGCATAGGTTATTTCCAAAGGTAACGACTTGAATATCCCCTTTAGGTCATCTATTGTGATAAAACCTGTTCCTAGATCGATGTCGTTTTCTCTAATTACTTGGTAATCATCTGGTTTTATGTCTTTGAGAAATTGTTTGAATTCTTCTGGTAGTTTTCGAATTGTTCTTCTGTAATAGTACCTTTGACCATGTATGGATAAATTGGTTCTGCTGAAGGTTTCCATTTATAATCTGTTTTTACTATATAGCCGAGCATTTGATTCATTTCATGAATAGCTGTCCATTCTCCCTCGCTCAGTAATATCCAGACAGCGGGATAAAGGATCTTGTTTTCTCGGAAAAACAAGGTCATTTATCTCATTACTTATCTCTAACATTTTCTTAGCTGTTTCATCGGGATCTAGCTTATTTGCTTTCTGAAGTATTTCTCTTATTTTCTTTAGTGCTTGGTCTTCTCTACCCCATAATACTCTTGGTATAGCATAAATGCCTCTTCTCTCAAGATAGAGGAAGAGAACCATTTGGTTCTTCCTATAATGTAGTCGAATATATTGTTTGAGCTTTGATAAAATTGTTAAGGCATTGTTGAACCTATTCTCTTTCTCCTCGAGATCACTTGTGGATAATACCGTGTTTGAGTATAGGCTCATAACCTCGACCAATTTGAGGATCTCAGTGTTTTCTCTCAGTAATAAATCCAAGGGATGATCGATTGGTACTCCTTTAATGGTTTGTTTTGCTAGATATTCTCTAAAGAGATCAACGTGTAGATCACATACTTTGAGTACTTCTTCTGGTTTAATGCCTTCTGCTACCAGTTGTTGTTCGAGAAGAGTTATTTCAAGAGGAGAGGTTTTAGCAAGGAATTCTCCATATTTCTTCTTCAGTGTCTCTGGATCTGCTCCCTGTGTTATTTCTTTGAGGAGTTTTTGATTATTTCTAATTTTTCTTTATTATTCACAGGTTTCAATTCTGTAATCCATCTATATTGTATAACGGTGTTATTCCTTTATAAATATACAGAGCAAACAAGTTAAATCAATAAGACATAAGAAATTATAATAAGGAATAGGAAAACTACATGAACGGCTCCATATTCTTGGTTTTTTGGATTAGAGAGATATGTTCTACTATTATTCACAATGTTTAGCTTTAATTAGGGGTTATCCGAGCAGTGTGTCTAATAATAGCATTATGAGGAATCCGGAGAAGAATCCCAGTGTTGATAAATCATCGTGTCCATGACTATATATTTCTGGTACTAATTCGTGAACCACCACATAGATCATGGCTCCTGCTGAGAAGCTCATCAAAAATGGTAATATAGTACTAATTGCTTGGGGATATAGAGATATTATTATGAATGGTATTAATCCAGCGAGTAGTTCTGAGAAACCGCTAAGAAAACTTATACCTAGAGCCTTTTCAACACTCTTAGTTATCCTATATACTGGGAAAGCTACTGCAAGTCCTTCTGGTATATCTTGTATACCGATAGCAAGTCCTATGATTAAGCCTGTCGCAGTATTATTGATCACTGATACTCCAACAGTCATTCCCTCTGGAATATTATGGATAATAATTGCTAATGCTATGAGGAAAGAGCTCTTTAAAGCTCTCATATATCCTTTAGGTCCTTCGTATCCTTTTACTATGTGTAGGTGGGGAATAGTTTTATCCAGTGCAAAAATCATTAATGCCCCAATAATGATTCCCAAATAAACTATTGTGAAGAAACCAGATTCTAAGGCTGGTAATAAGAGACTAGTAAATGAAGCTACAAGCATAATGCCTCCCGAGAAACCGAGTCCAAAATCAATACTTTTATCAGTTATCTTACTTCCAAGAATAACTGGTACTGCACCAATGGATGTCAATGAGGCTGGTATAGCACCTATAATTAATAATCTGTATATGAGTGGCAAGGTGTTTAGCCAGACAATAAGTTCTTCTTCGTAGGGTATCAAGACACAATCACCTAATTATAACAACAATATTATGATTATCCCGATAAATAGGACAACTAGGTTATAAACTATAGTGTATTTGAAGTATTCTAAAAACTTCATACCAGAGATTCTTAGCCCGATCATGTTTGCAAGACTGCCTATGGGTGATAGGTATCCAGCAGTATTGACTCCTATAAGTAGTGTTTTCCAATCACTAGTATAGCTTATCAATGCAATAGTTGCTGGTACGTTGCTTATCAACTGTGATAAACCAATAGATATTAAGTAAAGTGTTAAACCATATAATGAGACTCTATAATAGCTTGTTATAATTATTGATAACTCCTTAAAGAGGGGAAAAATAAGCAAAAATATAAGGATCAAGCCATAATCTACTCCTTTGAAAACCCTTCGATCAATTATGAACAAGACCATTATCTCTACGAATAAAGCAAGAATACCATATCCATATTCTCCAAGCAATGTACCAGTAACGAGTAGTATGATAGAACCGTATGCAAGCAAGGATCTTATCTTAATTCTTGAAAGTACTACGGGTTTACATTCATGGCGTTTTTCTCCATGTACCCATAGAAACACTAGGAACAATAATACAATCAACAGAATAGCAACTAATGGAGCAGTTACCATAACTATAGAAACTATCGACAATTCGTAATGCTGCCAAATAATAATGTTCTGCGGATTACTAAAAGGCAGAAGAATAGAACCAGTATTAGCTGCTAATAATACCAGTATCACGAGCCTCTTATAATCTCTCTTCAAAAGCCTTGAAACGGATATCATGAGAGGAGTCATTATTAGAACAGCACCATCATTCGTTACAAGAAGAGATACCAACATAGTCGTAAAGACTACTAGATAATAAAGCTTGTAGAGATCACTAGATATCCTTATTATACGTAGAGCTAAGTTATCGATAAGACCGCTTACAATGAATGCTCTAGACAATACTATGTAAAACACTATTAAGCATAAGGTATTCCAATCAACATAACTTGGAAAGGATTGGGCGAATCCAGGAATGAATGCAATAAACAATAGGAACGATATAATAAGTATTAATAATAATTTATCACGCCATACATAGTCAAGCACATAATAGGTGATCGATTTAAACCTACTTAACGACTCTACCACCAAGCTCAGCAGTTAATCCATAGTCTGGGACAAGTTCTTCACCCTCAACATCGACCTTCACCTGAGCAACAATGTATGTCTTCCAAGCCAATGGGATAGCCCAGCATCTCTCAGGCTCTCTATACTCAGCTGCATCAAGTACTCTTAGTTCTTGAAGCATTTTATTCGCATTCTCTCTGATGTGTTCCAGATCGACTCTATCGATATGTATATGAACGGGTCTACCTTTAGGAGAGAAAGTATCAGTTAATGGATCATAGTGTATTCTATCAAGCGCTACACCATCATATACTAGAGGGATGTCTATGTGAACATCCCCTTCAGGGCCTCGATGCATTATTATAGGACCTATTACTAATAGGTCTAGAATACTCTTTACGGTTTCTATTGCTTTCATCGCTTTCGATAGATCTATTTTAACATATTCTCCTCCCGGACCCCTAATCCGTATAGGCAATTAATCCACCATGGTGATATATGTATAGGTTCCTAAATAATGAGTATAACTGATCTATTTGTTTTCTTTAATATTCATTAGAGAGTCTTTGAGGCATGCGTAATATCTTAACGAGTCTAATGCGTATCTATCAGCATTCTTTTCTGTTCCTCTATGTTTCCCAGTAGTGCTTCGGAGATGATGATAGAACTCGTGGAGGATAACAAAGGGATCTTTGTATTGAGCACTGGATTTTAAATAAATAATCCTTTTCTTAGGATCATAACATCCAAGTGCGTTCTTATACTTCCTTGGAAGACCAATTTTTATTTTGGGTTCTACTACACCGTAAAATCTCGAGAGTAATCTAATTGCTTTCTCAGCTTCACCGTCCAGTATGTATTTTACTGCTATAGCTCTAACTAGCTTCTCTCCATGACCTACATCATTTGACAATGTTGTCTCTTCCCCTTTTAAGAGATAATTGTGTCTTCTCTAAACACGTTTATTGTTTTAAAACAGTAATAGAGTATAAGGATAAAAGCCCAGTGATAAGGTTTCAAAGAGTCAGGAATGAGTAGGTTTTAAATAATGATTTTCTCTATGGTGACGTATCTATAAATAAAACAATAGGATTACCTTACTAGGAGGAATATTGCTTCTTCTCCTGGTTTGAACTTGTTTATCATTTCCCACTTATGGTCTTTTTTGGGTTTCTGTAGGCTGATTCATCACGGTTTCCCCTAGCCCCCTCCTTGCTCGACCGAGGAGCAGGTATCGGGAACTAGGGGTCACTGATTAAGCTTACAAGCTATCATTACTCATAATTTTAACGAGAATATCACAAGATACACAACACCAGCAAACTCAATAACGCTAAGGACAAGAAAAAACTCACAAAAACACCCAAATATACAAATAAGCGAATAATCCATATCGGATATATTTTTTTCATATGAATCCATAGTCTTTATTAGGGGGATATAGTTTTGGCGGAGACAATTATTATTCCACGAAGTATTATTAGGCGCATTTTAAGAGAAGCAGAACGAATGGGTATGAGTCTTGAAGAATATGTGATTGAACTACTTAGTCAAAGCCTTGATCCTAGAGATAAGGCTATCGAGTATATTGAAGTTGCTAAAATGCTTTTAGAGCAGGCTAGAATAGAATTGGAAAAGGGAGATATAAGACAAGCCGCTGAAAAGACTTGGGGTGCGGCTGCTCTTGCAGTGAAAGCATATGCTTATATGAAGGAAGGTAAACATATTAGGAGCCATGGAGAACTATGGAAATACACAGATATCTTGAAAAAAGAACTAGGAGATTGGGTTCATGACGCATGGATGAGCGCTAACGGTATGCATGTATGCTTCTATGAAGGCTGGTGTACCCAAGACCATGTAAAAGATTCATTAAAAAGAATAATAAAACTTGTTAGAGAAATTGAATCAAAAATTAAGAATAAAGCATCTCTATCTAGATAATTGACATGACCTTTATAATCAACGTTATTTAAGATTCTTATAGAATAACTAAGCCTAGAAAGACCCATAAAGACCTACAAACAAGAAACAGTTACTAACTCTTTGAATCCGAACAATCTACATCCTGTGTATGGAATCGCTGGAATTTCCACTATAGCTCCTCCTACTAGGCCATAAACTAGGATCTTCATGAACTCATAAACTATTATTTCACATCAGACAGCGAAGTCTACCATGCATCCTTTCCAGTTATTTATGAGAAGCTTTACCTAAACCTTACAGATCTTATTAAGCATTGAAAAAATTCGTATTAATTACGTTTTAGTTATTATTTTTCCGAGTAATAACACTGATAATGATTGAATTAACGTTCGTTCTGGTAGGTCCTGTAATGAGCAGGGCTTTTGCTTTCTTTAATGCTTCATAGGAGTCGTGCTTTCTGAGGTGCTCCTCTATATCAATTCCTTTTTTCTCTAGGAGATCTAATGTATAAGAGTCAACTAGACCGCCTGCTGCATCGGTTGGTCCATCGGTTCCGTCCGTATCCATAGCCAGTACAGCAACTCCTCTTAGACCCCTGATCTTTCTCATAATGCTTAGCGCAAACTCCTGATTTGGTCCGCCGAGACCAGCTTCTCCTTCAATTGTCACAGTCATTTCTCCACCAGCTATCAAAATACATGGTTTCTTGAAAGGCCTTCCATGCTTATAGATCTCTTCTATGATCGAACCTAGAGCTAGAGCTACTTCCCTAGCTTCTCCTTCAAGAGTAGTCGTTAAAATATAAGCATTATATCCTAGCTCTTCTGCCTTCTTTTTAGCAGCTTCACATGCTATGGCACCGCTTCCAATGATGAAATTGTATACGTTTGGTAGATCTTCTTTGAGTGTTTCTTCTCTCTCACCTCGAAGACCAAGCTCGATATGTTTTTTAACACTTTCAGGGAGTTTTTCCCAGACACCATAGAGCTTTAATACTCTATAGGCATCTTTGAAGGTAGTCGGATCCTTAACAGTAGGTCCCGAAGCTATTGCTTCTAGTGGATCACCGACTACATCCGATAATATAAGGCTTATAACTGTTCCTTTAATAATTCTAGCTAGTTTACCGCCTTTAACCCTAGAAATATGTTTCCTAACAATATTTATTTCATAGATCTTGGCACCGCTCTTTAATAAAAGCTCATTTGTCTTAATTTTGTCTTCAAGACTTATTCCGTTCTCAGGAAGTGTAAAAAGAGCCGAGCCCCCACCTGAGATCAAAACTAGTAAGGTATCGTTTTCTTTAACTTTTTTAGCAAGTTCAAGGCCTAGGCGGGCTCCTTTTAGGGAGTTTTCATCAGGGATGGGATGTCCCGCTTCTATTACCTTAATTCTCTTTAATGGTGTTCCATAACCATATTTTGTGACTGCGATTCCCTCCTTAATCCTATCTCCAAGTACTTCCTCTACGGCTTTAGCCATGCTACAAGCTGCTTTACCAAAGGCTAGAACATATATGTCTCCCTTGATGGGGAATTCTTTGTCCATTACAATGAGTTTATCATCACTTATTCTTAGAGCTCTTTTAACGGCTATGTATGGATCAGAACTTTTGATTGCAGCTTTCATAAGTTCTAAAGCAATTCTCTTTGCCTCGATATCTCCATAGCTTAGAAGTTCACTTTCATTAATATTCATCCAGAATCACCTAAGATTACTCGGAAACAATTAATCGTTGTGAGATAATAAAAAAGATATATATTGTAGTTAAACATCTCAGAGAAGAATTGCTCCCATAATTAGAATTGTTATCATTGCCGCAATACCTTCGACTAGTGTGCCTATTGTCTGTAGCTTATATCCTTGAGCTACATCCATGTTGGAGAACTGTGTTACTACCCAGAAGTAGCTGTCATTAGCATGGCTGACAACCATGGAGCCTGCACCTATAGCTAAGACTGTAAGTGCTTTACCTATGGGTGAACCCAAACCGAGAGCGTCTAGCATGGGTGATAGGAGTGCTGAAGTCGTTATGATTGCTACTGTTGATGAGCCTTGAGCTGTTTTTAGTAATGCCGCTATTAGGAATGGTAGTAATAATCCTAGATTATATGCTGATAGAGTATGTCCTATGTAATCACCTATTCCTGTAGCCCTTAAAACGTATCCGAATGAACCTCCTGCACCAGTTACTAGGATGATTATGGCTGCGTTCTTTAATCCTTCACCGACCCAGCCTTTTGGACCATATACTCTCTCGTCGAGCTTAGTGACGAGCTTAAATGATAATAGTACACCTATTAGTAGAGCTGTTATTGGGTGTCCGATAAAGTCAAAGAAATCTTTAACTATTCCTACACCGAATGGGTGGGATGGGAAGTCTGCTATTGATTTCAAGACTATTAAGAATATAGGGATTATTAGTGGTGCAAAAGCCCAGCCAGCAGGTGGTAATTTACCATATTTCTTTATAAGGTCTTCATAACTTTCTGTAATTTCGGGCTCGATATAAACCTTGCTTCCAACTTTTATGGCATAGAACAAACCTGCTAATGCAGCAGGAATTGACGCGATCAGTCCAAGGATTATCACTAATCCTAAGTCAGCATTTAGGTTCGCAGCTGCAGCTATCGGTCCTGGCGTAGGCGGTACAAGACAATGAGTTGCATATAAACCCGTGCTTAAGGCTATTGCGGTCACAGCTAGAGATAGCCCTACTCTTTTTGTAAGGGCTTTATTAAGAGGTGATAGGATTACAAAGCCAGAGTAACAGAATACTGGTATCGAAACAATGTAGCCAATTATACTCATAGCAAGTGGAACTCTCTTCTTGCCCACTACTCTTAGTACTGCTTCAGCCATAGAGATAGCTCCACCCGTCTTTTCTAATATATATCCTATAATGGTTCCACATGCAATAACTATGCCTATAGATTTTAGTGTACCTCCAAAACCCTTAGCAATCGCGTCAACAGTCTGTGGAAGCCCCATCCCCGAAAATACTCCTACGAAAAACGCTGCCGTCAACAATACTAGGAATGCATGTACTCTAACTTTCCCTGTTAACCATATAATTAGAACCACTGCGATAACAAGTAATAATAAGAGGACGGGGCCGGGAACTATACCCATTGCCAGACTAATTCTACTGATCATTTTTAGCACTATAAGAAATAAATTTTTCTCCAATTTAGAAAATCACGCATTTGATATATATTTTATGAGTAACTATACTCTCTAGCTTCCCGCTTAACCCGATAGATCTAGAGCTATCCTATGGGATTCTTTTTTCTTTTCTTCCCTTTGTTTTTCGAAATATGTTACAGTTATTCCAGCCGGATCAGTTAGTATTGTTATTGATTTATTGGGTGGTGAATATACTCTCTCTAGGTAATCTTTCAATTCATGGGTATGGGATACTGTATTATGGGCTATTATTATTGCTCCCTCAGCCAGATGATCTTCTATGCTTTCTAAATATTTCAAGTACTCGCTCTTCTTACCATCAATAAATACTAGTACTATATCGTTCACCGGGATCTTGTAGTCTTTAGCGTCAGCACATATAAGATCAACATGGTTGTGGAGGAGGACTTTTTTAAGCGTATCATATATGTAGTCTTGTTTATCACACTTATTATCTATCGAGAGAAGGAAGCCTCCTGTTTCCATCACTGCGTGTGCTATCCACATTGTTGAGAAACCATAGCCTCTACCAATCTCTAGTACATAGCTCCTTTTCCTGTTAAGGATGAATTTTATAATTGCATATAGGAACTTTGCTGTATTAAAATCAATTGGATGTATATCCTCGACGAATGATTTGTAATAAACTTCTCGACTTAGTTTCTTGAAAGCTAATCCATATCCTCTCCTAGTATATATTGTTACACCATTATCTATTGGAAGATATGATGCAATTATTCCTTCGAGGTAAAATCTCCGAGTCAGTTCTGGGTTGATACTGATATCCAGTATGGTATCCAGTACTAAGAATAACGCGAAATCATCAAGCTC
>JAGGVR010000121.1 GCA_021157925.1 Staphylothermus sp.
CACACCGTGGTCCAGGACAAATATATCCTGCTGTAAGAAACGCCATCTATGCAGGAATGCTAACAGCTAGGCCAACACTCTTAGAACCAATTCAAAAACTAGACATAAAAGCACCGATGGAATACCTCGGAAACATAACAACAATAATTACAAAGAAACGTGGAAAAATACTACAAGTACTCCAACAAGGCCCAGTAGTCAGAATTATTGCTGAAATACCAGTAGCGGAAACATTTGACTTAGCAGAACAACTAAGAGGCGCGACAGCAGGCAAAGCTATATGGGGACAAGAATTCAGCAGATGGGCTCCAGTACCAGACTCCATGTTAATGGACCTAGTTAGAAAGATCAGAGAGAGAAAAGGACTAAAACCAGAACCACCAAAACCAGAAGACTTTATCGGATTCTAAAAATCTATGTTTTTGTCATAAACAAACTTATATAGTTTATCAAACAACTATATTTCTACGCCTAGACAAAACTAGAAAACAAAAACGCTCTATCGCTCTATATTATTGAGGATGGGCTGGTTGGGAAAAAAGAGAATACTATTAATTGCTAGCGGCGGTGGCCATACGGGATATTGCAGAGCATTAGCTGAGAGATTTTATGAGTATAGAAAAATCTATTCATTTAAACTTGACGCTGTGATCCCTTGCCTAGATAGATGGTCTAAGAAAATCCTAGAAGACTACGTTGACAATATTTTTTGTATCAATAAGCTTAGACAACCTTACGAAAAACACTATAAAATAATAAAGAATTACCCGATAGCATTGATTCAATCAATTAAAAGAATTAAAAGATATGATTACATTATAGCAAGCGGTAGTAATCACTCATTACTTCCAGCTCTAATAGCTAAGCTCAAGAACACTAGTTCAAAAATCCTTGCTATAGAAAGTCATGACAGATTTGTAACACGTGGAAAAACCATTAGCTTATTATCAAAAACAATAGCTCTACCTATACTTCATTGGAAAGAACAGAAAAAACTATACCAGAACGGAGTTGTTGTTGGACCAATTGTTAAAAAAAGAAAATACAAAATTAGTAATAAAGGATATGTTCTCGTTATAGGAGGTTTTGAGGGAGACAAGAAACTATATGATAAACTCGTCAAAACTCCCCTAACAAATGTAGTATTACAAACAGGGCGTTTGAATCCGGAACACTATCGAAAGCTAAGACCAGACTGGATAGTTTTTGATTTCGATCCAGACATAGATAAATGGATTGCTGGAGCACGCGTTGTTATAGGTCATACTAGTGTTACTTTATTAGAAGCGGCAATTACTTATAGAAAACCCGTGGTCATTTACTGGAATCCTGAGTGGTTTTCAGCAGCCACTTTCCAAGACATCATATTATTCTCTAAGAAGATCAATGCCCAAATATTAGTTGATACCGATCCCGACACAATATTGGAAACTATAAATAAAGTAAAGCCGCCTCCAAATATTAGAGAAGATGGAGCCAAAAAACTTGTCAAGCTTATACTTGAATCTAAAATATAAGTGAACATAGAACAGGTGTTCTTATGATCAAGAAGAATGCTTATTGGTTTTGTCCGAAATGTGGGTTCAAGGAAAGTATATGGAATAAATATTATTGGAGATGCCCAAGATGTGGGAATCCCTTAGATATAGAGTATGAAAAAATATTTGAACCAAGGGGAAATAGGTTTCTGCGATATTCTTCATACTATCCATTTAAACCGATTAAGACACGAGGTGAAGGTGGGACACCGCTCATTATTGATAATGATGGGAGACATAAGTTACTCTATAAGCTAGAATATTTGAATCCGTCAGGAAGTTTTAAGGATCGTGGAACACTATTATCTATAACTTACGCGTATTTAATGAATTATAAAAGTGTAGTAGAGGATACTAGTGGTAATACCGGAATTTCGGTAGCTCTCTACTCTAGGGTTTATGGTTTAGAAGCAACTATAGTCATGCCCTCATATGCTCCAAGCGGTAAGAAGAAACTAGTTAAGATACTGGGTGGTAAAATCATAGAGACACCTACAAGGACCGATGCAAGTAAGATTGTTTTACAATATGTTAAAAACTCGTACTACGTAGCACATATATGGAACTACCTCTACATAATCGGGGCCTCTACCATATCTTTTGAGATCTTTGAAGAATATGGAGTGCCTGACTATATAGTTATACCAGTTGGTTCCGGTGGATTATTCCTAGGGATAGTTCACGGATTTGAGTATTTAAAGAATATCGGAGTAATAAATAAGGTACCGGTACCCATTGCTGTTCAAGGATATAGTGTTCAGCCATTATATGAGAAAATTTATGGAGTGAAAAAACCAGGTGAAGAATCCGATCTAGCGGATGGTATACTCGTAGCTAGTCCTCCAAGAATAAATGACCTAGTTTATTACTTGAAGAAGTACCGAGGAAAAATAGTCCTAGTAGGTAATTCAGATATAAGAGAAGCACAAAAGGAATTATTCCAGAAGGGATTCATGGTAGAACCAACATCAGCAACAGTTTACGCTGCATATACTAAAATAAAAGAAGAACTACCTCCAAGCGATATCGTATTAGTACTAACAGGTTCAGGACTGAAAACTCTTAATTAAACAAGCCCGCGGGCCACGGCCCCACGTACATCCCCACAGCCGATCCCGCCAGAGCCCTTCCATACCCTACCTCAGCCCCGGTGACCCATGAACGTCGACGGCCGGGGTTAGGTTGCTCCC
>JAGGVR010000021.1 GCA_021157925.1 Staphylothermus sp.
ATATCGTTGTATGGGTTTGGTATTAATGGTGATTTGAGTAGTGTTAATCCTACTTTGTTCCCCAAGACTGTATAGCCGTGTTTTTGGAACGATATTATTGCTAATCCTTTCTCATCTGTACTTAAGTCCATCCAATACAGTGCTGGTACTTCATAGAGGAGTGCTTGTTCCTTCAGATCCTTCGGCGTTGTTGGTCTCTGAACAGCTCCGAAGGGGATCTGAAACCATGCTTTATCTGTATAGATACCTGTATTAAACCATGTCTTGATGTATCTAAGGTGCTGATTATTAATCATGTCTATGTCTACTCGTATTATTTCCTCCTCACTAAAGAGACATATTCTCTCCCTAAACTCTATGTTTTCAGACTTCTTAGAAAACTCTACACAAGCTGCTAATCCATTATTCGCTAATACTCTTGGATCACCAGCTGGTTTAAATGGTACACCATTCATCAATGTTGTTTGATCCAACTCCCATGCATCAGACACTGGCGGTCTATCAATATGTAAGGTTATTACATTACTTGGCTCTTCTAAGTATTCGTGGCCATCCCTATTCTTAATTGATATTATTTCGCCCGTTTTTGATAAGACTACTCTCAGTTTTTCATTAGTGAGTATGTATACGTCTTTAGCTTCCTCAACATATGCTTTGCCGGCAGTAACTATGCTGTATTTATCAATGGTTGTCAATCTTATGCCAGGTACCACTGGTATCTTCATAATGTATTCTCCCCATCCAATAGGTTTACATAATTCCTTTTCAATAATGCACTTGTTAAAAACTACTATACCGTCCCTACTCCATGGTAGGTCATTATATATTGCTATATGTGCTCCCGGACTATGGAGCAAAGTATTCACGAGTCGCTGTGCCTCGTTAATGATATTTTCTAGATCCATATAAGCTTCTTTGTATGTTCTCTGAATACTTGTTCCTGGTAGAACGTCGTGGAAAGTGTGAAGAAGTATCCTCTTCCATAACCGTTCAGCATCCACTTCTTTATCAGTTAATACTCCTAGTATTTCTAGACTCCTAATAGTCATCTCTGCCTTCTGTACTAGGTCTTTTATCTTATGATTCGTTGTGAGAGTACCTTTATGTATCTCTAGTAATAAGTCGCCTGTCTGTATGGATAGTTTATCTTTGTTTTCATAGTATTCCTTCACAAGTTTCTCCTCGTCAAGGTCAGCTACCTTGTTTGCATATCGTTTCATAGTTCTTCTATAAATAGCCATTTCAAGCGTTAGCCCTCCTCCACCGTCAGAATATCCATAAGGCATTACGAGAGGAATATTTTCCGGGACAATGGATTTCTTATCATATTCTAGTATATGTAGTGGAGTTAGTACCTCAGCATACCTAGTCGGTATAATAAACACTGGTATTTCTGAGCCATCTACACCTCTCCATATGAAGGCGTGTTTATTTGGCTTGTTTAAAATATTCCAAGCTGTCTTATGTATAACTAGTAATTTTATACCTGCTTTTAACAAGATTTGGGGAAGACTAGATGGATAACCAAAGCTGTCTATGAGCCACTCTATAGTCGATTTCTTGCCGAAGTGTTTCATAAAGCTGTTCTGACCATAAAGTAGGTGTCTTGCTAATGCTTCTCCACCAGTCATCCACAAGTCTGGTTCTATAAGCATTCCCCCAACAGGTATCCATCTCTTCTTTCTTACTTCCTCCTTCAAATGGCTATAGAGTTGTGGTGATTCTTCTTTGAGCCAATCTATGTACAAGCTACTTGATTGAGCATATATAATATCTTCTTTTCTAATTAGGTGTAATATCGTGCTAAATGTTCTCCTTATCTTCCTCTTCGTGTCTTCGTAGCTCCACATCCAGGCAGCATCTATGTGGCTGTGCCCTACAACGTATATCTTGTGCTTCAGCTTCTCCTCTACTAGTTCTCCAATAAGTTTATCGAGTTCTTCGGAGATCCTCGGGGCTCTTGATAATAGTCTCTGATCTTTTGGAAAAACTATATGCTTTCCAGCCGAGATCTCTGAGCCATATAATCCAGTAGCTAAAATATAATCAGAAGGGGGAGCGGGAATGTCGGTTCTCTTATTTATCATATATGGTGGTCCAAACCAAAGTAATAAAACCGTTAATGCCATTTGATAATGTGTTGGTGTTTGTCCTAGCTCCAACAGTTCTAGAAGCTTTTCCATTAGTTCTTGGTTTTTATATCCTTGTTTCTCAAATACTTCTATTATGCCTAAAGCCTTTATACCAGCTTCAAATAGGGATTTATGTGTCCTTATAAGGTATGATGCATAGAGTGCATGATAAGGCTCGTGATCTCCAAAGAGCCTCAAACGATCCATTAATAGTTCAACTTTATGTCTACCTGGTTCTATTATATGATATGTATGATAATCATCGATCCCGGCATAATCCAGATCATCTATTCTAAGAAGAGCGTTTCCATTAATTATAATTTTGAAAAACCAGATATAATTATAACCATTCATAGGAACTTCAATAGTTGTAGAGACCGTTACTAAATCAGAATCCCTTATTATAATAGGAGTTACCTTTTCTTCTCCATAAACTAACCACTTATTCACAAGAATTAGTTCCGAGAAACTACATGCTATAAGATCATATGTGATTCTCTTGAGTTTACGAGCAAGCATTTCGCTAGAAACCAATTATAAGCACCTAAAAGGAAATTTAATCGATTGATCGCATAAAAGGATTTCCATAGAAATCGTGCGAAATACTAATGAATAAGTAGTTGTTCTTGGAATAAGATAAAAAATAATATTTATCCGTTTCTAGTTAGCTAGTTTAGGAACCGCCGCCAAATACTATTACTATTTCTCCTTCACTTGGAGTTATTCGTACTTGTAGAACCGCCGTTACATTAGTATTACCAAAGG
>JAGGVR010000031.1 GCA_021157925.1 Staphylothermus sp.
AAAAAGCTCAAAATACTCTGGTTCGTGAAGTGCAGGATGATATGGCCCGACAGGTACTTTGGGGCCTATAGGTGGTTGTTTCAGCGTCTTCCTTATAACAGGTCTCAGATTATAATCAACATCTTTTCTAAGAGGATAAAGTCCTTCGGGCCATTCATCTGGCAGAATGAATCTATAAAGCTTCCTCCCAGTAAATCTTATACCTAATAAGTCCCATGCCTCTAATTCATACCAATCAGCTGTAGGAACCAAGTCAGAAATACTCGGAATCTCCGGACCTAAAGGATCAGTATGTGTTTCTATAATGATATTAAGCCCTAACTCGTCTTTACCAAATACATAATATGCAGCAAAAGTATTATTTATGGGTCTTTCATCCACAGCCATCATTGTCCTAAAATAAGCATCTAGTACATCATGAACGAATCTCGCAACTTCTCTTAACCTATCCTTCTTTACCCTGATAATTAAACCAGCACTCTCTACAAATACTATATCCTCACTGAACTTCTTTAAAGCATTAATCATTTCTTCACGGCTCAACTTAGACCTGCTTATATTCATTACCATTTCTAATCACACTCGTAATAACCATGTTATAATTATAATGATCATCATTAATAAATAGAATAAAAACAACGTTTTCGGTGCTAGGTCTATTCTTGATCTAGCAAATAAAATACTGATAACACCATATATGATCCATATAATGGATAATGATATGAAAAACAATAGTACTTTTAAAAACACATTAAGATTACCGATAACTGGTATTATGATAAGGTTAGCAACCAAGCCATATAGCATAGCTTTTTTTACAAGATTACTATATAAAACAACTCCTAAAAGCGGACCACTGAATTCAATCAATATACCACTAGCAAGCTCAGGTTCCGCTTCAGCGATGTCGAACGGTATTCTCCCGGATGAAACATATACACACGATGCAAGTAGTATTATTATCAAAACATATGTTATAGAATAATTTATGCTGGTGAGATGTGTGAAACTTAATCCATTAATATATACCATTAATGTAAATAAACCAAGCGTAAAGAATAATTCATTAACCATACCCAGTAAGGCTTCTCTATAAACACCAATTGTTGAAAAGGGATTACTAGGAGCAACACTTAGGATTATCCATATCAATTGAAGCATTAATATTAGTATTGAGAAAAACAACAAGCTAATACTATCACGTGAGAAAATAGTCAGGTAACCGGTTGGGAGCATAAAGAGAGTTAAAACAGTTGCAGTAAATAGTAATATAGCGATAAAGATCATCGTATAACCAGTATCAGTTACCACGAGTTCTTTTGCAAACAACTTCCTTATATCATACCACGTCTGCATAATTGAGGGCGGGCCTACTCTGCTATGTATTTTTGCACGAATCTTTCTCTCGATTCCGTCCAGTAATGGTGGTAGAATCAGCATTACTAAAAAGACTATTATTGTTAAGCTAATATCCAGCCACATAGAATAACACCGTAGCAAGTATTATAGCCATTGTGAGAAGGAAACCTATATATAAACTACTCATAGCAAGGCTTTCCTCAATACTTCTTTGAACTTCGTTTGCTTTTCTAGCAAGAGCATTCGCAGAATATATGATCGAGTCTTCGATTTTTTGACCAATCCTACTAGGCAAAACAATGGCATTTGCACCAAATCTTACAACCGGACTCTTAATATTAACAAACCCTTTCCTAACTTTCTTTAACAATTTTTCTAGCTCATAAACAATAGATGCCCTCGTAAAACTCACGGATAAGCACCCCCGATCCATGCCTCGTCTTCTCTAAACTTAATCTTACCTTTCAATACAACTATTAACCCAATACATATAACAGCTAAGAGCACTATGTTGAGTGCTAAGATATAGATAGATCTTGTGAGATTATAAAGCAGAATCGAGCCTAGAACGCCGTATAAGAACACTATAGCGCTATTAAATATTTCACCCCAATTCATTATATAGTATTTATAAACTCCGCTTATCATGGGTTTATATCCGCCATAATAGCTACCAAGGAATTTAAGCACATATACTATACCGATAGAAGATATATATGTTAGAGAAATTACATATGGAAGAGAAATTATTCCTTCATCAAAGTATGATAATATACCAGCTAAAAAAGCCGAAAACTTCCCCATGAAACCAATTGTAGAAGGAGCTCCCAATAAGCTCAGCGAACCTATAATAATCGTTATAGCACCTACTCTATCTATTCTAGCTAAGTATCCCAAGTCGTAAATATTTCTCGTGTTAGCTAAAACCTCCATACTACCAACATTCATGAATAAGAGCGATTTCGAAACACCGTGTGAAAACATTAATAATATCAATGCAACAAATACTGCTGAGCTATAGTTTGTTAATAAATATAATCCGACTAAGTTCATTAAACAACCACTATAACCCATTGTACTATACGACAAAAGTCTCTTAGCATCATCTTGTAGAACTGCTTGAGTAGCTGCATAGATAGTTGTTATAAAGCCTAGGACTAATAATGTATATCCAGCTACTAATTTATCAACAGATAATAAATGAAATACTACCAAAACGCCGAAAATACTCATTTTCTCCATAACTCCACTGAAAACAGATGTAGCTGGCGAAGGAGCTATAGTGTACGCATCAGGTAACCAGAAGTGAAGGGGCACCAGTGCCGATTTACCAATAAAACCCAGTAATAGAAGAATAGTGAGTAAAGGGGCATATGGAACACTTAATCCACTTAACTCGTATAGTTTTACAACAAAAAGATTTTCTAAGCCTATATGCTGTGCAACAATGGCTAACATAGTAAATAAGCTGAGATCAGCTGTTAAAGCACCAATTACAAGATAAGTAATAGCTGCCCTCCAAGCTTCTCTTGTCCCTTCAAACAATATGATCACAAAACCCATTAATTCGGTCAATATCCAGAACGCCACGAACTCTATGAGATACGTTGAACTAAATAGAAGATAGAGCGAAATGGAAAGAATCTCTAATGGTAATTGTAGTACACGAGCCGTACCAAATAAAATTCTAGAATAACCTTCTGAATAAACTGTAACAGCTAATCCAATGCTCCCTAACAATAATAGAAACGGATAGGCTAATTCATTTAATATATTCAAATAAAAGTAATCTATAACAACTAATAAGATAATCAGCAAATATCCAGCAATTCTTAGAGCTCTACCAAGCCTACGCATCTTATCTACAAGAATAGCGCCCGAAAAGAGCAATACAGCTACTATTAAGGATAAGACATACTTAATAACTAATGGTTCAATGCCTAGGTGAAACAAGTTCTTCACCCAAAGATCGTATAATTCTCATCCTTATATTATAGTAAAATATACTAACCAATGCAACAATAATGAATAAGGAGAATAAATTAACTAGTAATAGCATACCAAGTGCTTTGAGATTGAAGACTAAGAGAACAAGTATACCATAAATAATTCCTAAAATGCCCAATAACAATTCTATGAATTGAGGATACAATGGTATTTCCATTGGTTTAAATCTAATACTAGAATATTTCCAGTGGACTGATAGAATAGTGAACCCATAAACAATGCTTATAAGTATAGAGTAGGCTACAAGAACCAAACCAATTATAGCTAAGTACGTGTTATTGACGTTGAGTAGAGCAATAATAGCTAATAATTTACCCAAGAAACCTACTGTTGGGGGAACACCAAAAATACTCAATACAGTAAATAATACGCCTAGGCTCGAATACGGAGTGAATGCTGCTAAGCTACCTAGCTCATTTAAAATCCTTGTTTTAGCAAGAACAATAATAGTTCCAGTATTCATGAATAGCATTGATTTATACAAAGCATGAGCATATATATTTATGATAACGGAGTAGAACATTAGAGGAGATGGATACAACATATTAATGGATAATAATACACCTATAAGTCCAGTATTACCCATAGTACTATAAGCAAGCATTCTTTTAATATCGTGTTGAGTCAAGAGCACTGTGAAACCATAGACCGTCGTTATACCGCTAAGAATTAAGACACCATACCATAGATTATCTGGAAAAACAATAAATCCTGCAATTCTTAATAAACCATAGAATCCCATCTTAACTGTTAAACCACTTAACAATGCAGAAGCTGTACTAGGAGCAATGCTGTGAGCATGCGGCAACCAAAAGTGAAGCGGGACTATCGCCGAGGTAGTTATGAATCCGATAACAATAAGCACTGATAATAGTAGATCGACATTAATAGATGGAATCTCATTAAAACTCGTTATTAATGCATTTATTAATCCAATCCTATGGGCAAGAACTATTAGAACAGTTAATGCCGATAATTCGAAAGTCATACCTTTTAGAAAGAAAAACCTGTAACCAGCTCTTAATGCTTCATCTCCGCCTTCATAACATACGAGAAGAAAACCAGTTATCTCAGAAATAGTCCATACAGATATTAATAATACTAGGTTTGGTGCTGCAAAAGAATAATTTATAGACAAACCGAATACATCGATTAGTTCTCTAAGATTTCCTTCATTTCTATACTTAGCTTCACTATACCATAAGTTATACAGACCCACTAACATAGATATGGGCAGAGATACCCCTAAGAAAAGCAACGATAATTCATCATATAAACCATACAATATTCCCACGAGAGGGAGTAAATAAGCTATAATTCTTAGAAGAGTTAGAAGATACATATTCTTGTGTTTAAACATAATAATTAGCATTGAAACTATGAAAAAGAATATGTATATTATCATACCTGTAACCGTTGTCAACCCTGAAAATCCCTGTTAGTTTCTTTTCTAACCTATTCTAACATTGGGCCAGACGTTCTTGCTCTAATTATCATCTCGGCTTTTCTTTTCTTTATTTTCTCACCTATATCTTGAGGGGATCCATATACGATTGCTTCAGCAGGACACATAGCATAACACGCTGGCTCTAATCCTTGTTCTCTTAAAGGTTTACATAAATCACATTTTGTAGCGACTCTAAGCTGTGGATCCAGTTCTGGTATTCCAAAGGGACAAGCATATAGACAAGCCATACATCCAATACACTTCATTGAATCAACATATACTGCTCCTGTATCATCTCTCGTCATAGCTCCGGTAGGGCACACTTCTATACATGGTGCTTTACTACAATGTAGACAAGATAATGGTGTTCTAAGACCTATTTCTGTTTCATAGACCTTGATGAAGGGTCTACCGTCATGTAAGAAGTCACATACTGCTTGACAAGTATAGCATCCTATACATTTATCAAGATCTATGAACCTAAGATATACGATTTTTCCAGGTTGTTGACTCATATAAACCACCTATAACTGGGTTATAAGAGCTTATTACTGAGGTGTATGTGGATAGACTTAGCAGCGTAGAGTCCTGTTTTCACAGCATTACCTATGAAGCTAGGACCTGTTACTACGTCTCCCGCTGCCCATACTTTTGGATTAGTTGTTCTATAGTGTTCATCAACAATTATCCTGTTTTTGCGGTCAAGTTTAATTCCTAAGAAGTTATTAACAAGCGGTGGAGTAGCTATTTCACCTATAGCTTCAATAACTGTATCAACTTCTAAAACAAACTCACTACCAGGAATAGGTATTGGTCTCGGTCTACCGCTCTCATCTGGTTCTCCTAGCTTCATTTTCTGAAGTTTTATCCCCTTAACTTTTTCATTTTTTCTAACTATTTCTACAGGGCTGACAAGTTCCATCCATTTAACGCCTTTCCTAATCAAGGAGTTTATTTCATAAATACCAGCTGGTGCTTGTTTCTTGGTACGTCTATAAGCTAGTATTACTTCTTTAGCGCCTTGTTCTAAGGCTTCTAAGGCTGCATCAACAGCACTTAATCCACCGCCAATAACTATAACGCGATCTCCGACATGAGGGTGATGATCTAATAATCCTTTCTCCCATGCACGGATTTCGTATAAGTATTCGACGGCACTCATGACACCTGGTCCATTTTCTCCTGGGATCTTAAGCCTTCTGCTCTGCCAAGTACCGGTTGTTATGAGAACTGCATCACTTTGTTCTACAATGTCTTTCAAGTTAACAGTATTCTTTATGAAGTGATCGCCTTCATCTTTAGGTGGTTCATGATTTCCGAATACCTTGGTATTGGTCTTGAAAACTACATTAAACTTGTCCCGGAGCTCCTCAACTCCTATAAGAACTGTTTCATCCTTGATCCTAACCTTCGGTATCGCGAAAGTCATCATGCCTCCAGGTAAAGGTTGTTTTTCATAAACTTCTACGCTATAGCCTAGACATGCAAGATAACCAGCTGCTGCTAAGCCTCCTGGCCCAGCACCTATAATTGATATCTTCAGCTTAGATCTTCCTGAAACAGTCGATCGTGGTTCTTTACACATCCAGGTGAAACGCAACTATAACCCTCCACGAATCATTATAAAAAGGCCTTAACGTAATAATAGTGTCATTCCAATTATGACTAAGCCGTATCTGACTATAAAATATTGTGGTTAAAATAGTGGGTCAGTATCTATATATAAAAAATCTCCACATATATACATCTATATACAATAAAAAACAGCTACTATGTTAATATTCTTGGAAAAACTCAAGTAGCTTATTATGATTGAATTTCTTATATCTTTCAAGACTACCGATATCATACCATAAACCATCATAAATATATGCCTTGACTCTATACTTTTCTTTTATTAGCCAGGGTATAAGGTCTCCCATTATATCAAACTTAGTTCCAAGAACCTCTTCGATCACGCCAAGGATGCTTGTTTTTAACATAAGTATACCTATTGTTGCATATATGTTTATCCATGGTTTTTCCTTGAGATCAATAATGTCATCGCCTCTTAGCTCAGCTACTCCTACAGGAATTTTGTATTTCTTTGTAACAACTACTAATGCATCTGGATTCTTTTCTTCATAAGCTTTGATCATATCATGTAAATTAAGTGGTGCAATAATGTCTCCATACCATATCAGAAGAGTTTCCTTATTTAATAAACCTCTCTTGTAGGCTAAGAGGAGAGAACCACCGGTATCACCATACGGTTCTTCATCAATACTATAACTTATCTTAACCCCGAGTTTTTCTCCGGATCCGAAATAGTTTCTTATCTGCTTCCATTTATAACCTACTAAAAGAATAAAATCTTCAATACCGTACTTCTTTATCCATAAGATAATGTGTTCTAGCAAAGGTTTTTCCTCGGGACCAATAGGAATCATAGGTTTAGGAACAATTTCCGTGTATGGTCTAAACCTTACTCCTCGCCCACCAGCTAAAATACACGCCTTAATATTTTTCAACTAGCTACACCAAATCCTTAGAAGATATTTGTATTCAAGAATAATATATTCTATATAACAAATATATGCTTATGTCCATGTTTTATTAATGAACAATAACATTCTCCAGGAACTTTATTAAGAAAATTAGTCGAGGTTCTACATGTTTTCCTTGATTTAACAAATTCTTTTCTAGGATCTAGATCGAGTGTAAATGTACCAAAACCTAGTTCGATTCCAGCAGTATATTTCTTTTTATTTCCGTACTTATATGATTAATAGAATTCGATATATAAGTGAAAGTAATAGTCATTTAATTCATATTCAAATGTATTTACTATAATATGCATTGTATTGGCTAGGCGCATTCGCTCTACAATAAATCGATTCCTATGTGGGAAGATCCAATTTTTAGCTCATACATATGATTCGACATATATTATCTAGTGAAAAATATTCGGTCAACACATAAAATATCATAGAATATATAAGCAAATTACCTTACAGATTAAGGCTAGGTCATATAATCAAGTACGTGTATTAACACTTTTAACGTTAATTCAACAGTCCCTTTACCAGATTATCTTGGTTTCCAACTAATTCTTTTATTTTCTTGATACTCAACAACATGAACTTTACATTACCAAGTCATCCTCTACCATCTTTAGTTCCTCTAACGAATGCAAATGTTGAATTTAGATTCATCGTTCCAGCAGCAATTTCTGCTATTTCCTTTACAGTAATCCAATCTTCCTTACCAATGTTATATACATTATAGAAACCCTTAATTTTATCAAGTAAGAACATAGTAGCATTTACAGCGTCTGATATGTAGAGATAACTTTTTCTTTGCGTACCACGGAGTTCATTAAGAAGAAAAGGAACTAGCCGAGCTTATACGCAAACATATGATAGAATGGGGGTTTACGATAAGAACCGAAGAGGACTTAGATACTGGTATCTATCATCTTTTAACCTTTCACATGTTCAGATGGGGTGATGTAAAGAAAGTACTTAAATCCATCGACAATGTTATAAATAAGAGCAGGTTTAGTAAAGAATTCAGCCGAGCCATACGGGAGAAAAAGATATTCTATATCTATGATGTGGGAATGCTCTCGGAAATAGTAAGTTGTCAGCTTCAAAAACTATATCGTTCACGCATATCAAATAATAGGTGTAGTGACACTTTCTTCAGAATAGACCGTAAATCCATACTTAGATTATTCGCCAGAGCATTTCCATATATAGTATAGACAATGTAATCCATGAACTCCAAAAACGATTAGGGAAGAATGAAGACGACCTAGAAGAAGCAAAAGCAAAAAGGTATCCTCCAAGACTATAATGTATGGATAAAATGGGGAAAATACAACGAGCAAAATAAGAGTTATTCACCCAGAATAATAATAATAAGTCTAAGACTAAACAATGCCTGGATTCATCAATATGCACAAATCAACTATTATGATATAAGCAAAGATATCTACGAAGATGAAAATACCGAAAAATTAATGAAAATAAAATTGTTAACAATAGGCTATGAGGCATCCAAGAAATTCCTCGATCAGTTATACGAATTTTAACGAATAAGATAAGATATAGTTCGTTGAAAAACTTACAACTCTTTTCATTAGAGAAACTATCGAATCCTACACCAGCTATTATTTGAACTCCTAGAAGATACACACTTATTACTCCATGTAGTACTCCAGCTAATATTCTAGCACTCATTCCTAGCGGTAACCCTAATAG
>JAGGVR010000034.1 GCA_021157925.1 Staphylothermus sp.
ATTATGTCAATGATCTCTGCTATTTCATCAAAAACTTTCACTGGTCTTAACCTATAGTGGTCAATATATTTTTTATCAATGTATTCGTTCTTTATTCTCGCCCTAGTGTATGGATAACTTGGTTCTAATGATAAGCCTTGAAGGTAATTAATTACAGGTACTATTACGAAGAATAATGCTGATAAACTAGACTGATGAAGGCCTGGTTGATTAATAATGAGTTTATCTTTAACTATTATTCCACTCGTCGATCTTGCTGGATGAATCTTTGTTCCACGCCAATATTTTTGGGGTTTGAATTCCTCGTATAGACTTATCCATGAATGATCTTTTGGTCCCATAGAGACTCCGCCTATAGTTATAAATAAGTCAGCCTTATCTAGATGATCTTTTATTCTAGAAACAATTATTTTAGGGTCATCCGGTAGTTTTTCCATATCAATTACTTGACCACCATAATACTGTATAATGTATTTATCAAGATACTTTGTACTCATAGGAAGTTTCCATTCTTCATTGCTAAAAGGCTCATCTACTAATTCATCCCCGACACTATAGATAATTACTCGTGGTCTCCTATAAACTCTGATCACACCGACACCAAGATCCATTAATGCTTTTATTATAAATGGTGTGATTCTAGCTCCTTTTCTTATAATTAGTTCTCCTTTCTTGTAATCAGTTAATCTTGGGAAAACGTGTTCTCCACGCATATACTTCTTAGAAATTACAACGTGATCGTTTACGAGAAAAGTATCTTCTATGGGTACTACAGTATCTGCTCCTCGTGGTAACGGATAACCTGTTTCTACAAAAACAGCTTCTCCTCTATCTAATTCATATTCATGAGCTCTCCTAGGATCTATCCCTTTTACAACTTTGAACTTTACCTGTTCACTAGTAGCTTCTTTTAAATCTTCATACTTAATAGCGTATCCGTCTACATGGCTAATATTGTATAATGGTCTATCGTAGGGAGAATAAATGTCCTCTGCAAGAACATATCCATAAGAATTCTTTACATCGACGAGAACTATGTCAGTGGTCTTTATATTGTTCTTAATCATGTCATATATCTTGATCAAATCTACATATCCATAGATCTTTCTTGATGCATACTCATGAATGCTCTGCATAAATTATCCTCTGCTCTTTTGTTTCAAATAAATTGTTTTGAAGAATTTTATTATTTTCTATAAGATTGATCTTTTTTGTAAAATATTTTTGTTTTACATGTAATGGTTCTTGGCTTTTAGTTCAAGGTATTTCAATAAATCCATTTTTTCATACATTTTCTCCTCGAAGTAGGAGTGAATATATGCTTGTAAACTTCCTTCACTAACATTAATTGTCTCCGTTAAGCCGAGTAGTTTTGATAAATATCCTTCTGGACATAGAGTGTTTATAAACTCTTCTTCTACTTCCTCCGGTATATTAATATTATTAAGCCTCATTAATCCATGCAGGAGCTCATGTATATATAGATCAAGGGATTTTTCCGGGGTAGTACTTATACCTATAAATAATGTGTTAATGATATATTTTTCTTCTAGATTTATTCTTGGTACACTTCCAAGCACTCCTCGTCCCGGATTAAATCCGATAAGGAGATATTCCTCGTCGAAATACTTGTTTATTGGAAGGATCTTTCTAAGTATGTCTCTAACTTTTTCATCATAATTATTATATAATTGGGAAAATTTCTCTGCGAACACACTCAGTTCTGCTTCTATTAAGTCCCATCTATGTAAATAGATCTTGTCAAGGTTTTCTAAGTACTTCTTGGCCTCGTAGTCGTTTTTCTTACCTATTAGGGTATCGAACAACTTATCCCATAAACTATATTTTTCGAATACATATCCATAATAGATAAGCTCTGAGAAATCCCCCATATATAGTAGATGGTATGGAAGATTTTCCTGTACCTGCGGAGCATGATATAAGTCATGAAGTTTTGCCAGTATTTCCGCCTTCTTAGATATTATTATTTTAAGCATTGTTGTCCTCCTACCTCTTTTCGAGGCATTCGTTTGTGTACTTATTAATTATTTAATCGTGTCTATAAGCTATTTGTATCTATTCTCTAAAAACATTAAAGAAGCGGTATTACAAATAGTTGAACCAAGTTCTTATACATATAGGTTCTTACATTTGTGCTCCACATCATATTTGTTGCCATGATATAAGGTTTACCTAAAAGGTAAACCTTATATGAGTAGACTATAATATTTAAGATATGGTGCTGCAAGAGTATGAGCTATGTGACAGTATCAGCAAAGATACCAAAGAAGCTGAAAGAACTAATGGATAAATACGGTATTAAGCCAGGCCCTATTATAAGAAGAGCTTTGGAGGAAGAAGTCAAGAAGAGAATGTTGGAAGAAGCAGAGATTAGGCTAAAACAAATACTAGAAGACCTTGGGCCGTCATTTATTGATGAGAATGAGGACTTAGTACCGATTATTAGGGAGGATTTGAGGAGGAGATGATACAATACGTTTTTGAGACTTCTGCGATAATTAATCTCTTAAGACATGGTAAGGCAAAAATATTCTTGAAAGGCACTACTCTTGATCATGCACTTTATGAGTGCTTAGAAATAATTACTAAACAATACCTTAGGAATCGTATTAAGGGATATGATAGATTAGTTGGTTTAATTGATGTCTTAAAAATTGTTTTTGAAGTATTGCAAACAGATACTATTAGAGGTATGGAAAAGGAGGTCGTTGATCTAGCGATGAAGGAGAATATAAGCATTATTGAAGCCTCTTATATACAGTATGCTATTTCAAAAGGATTAATACTTGTAACAGATAATCCAGTTCTCTACGAGGTTGCCTCTAAATATGTAAATGTGCTTAGAAGTGATGAATTATTGGTATCATAGTGCTTATCTTCTCATATTCTTGAACCACTCATCCAAAGATCGCTTCTTCTTAACCGATTCTCCTTTAAGGATTTTCTCCACAAACTTATCCCTTACCGGCTCATAGACTTCCTTATAAAACCTCTGAGGATCCAGGAGAACCGTTTTCGAAAACCTATGGATATATTCAAGAGCTTTTCTCCAAGCTTCTTCGTACTTAATGCCTGCTTCCTCGAACTTCCTAGCAACGTATCTATCATAATCCTCCGGTCTTTGTTCGATACCGCCTATGACGTAATAGCCACTTTCGCTTGCTTGTACTTTCTCACCAGCTGCTTCAACCCATTTGACTAGACCCGATATTTTCCTACCATATATTCTCCTCGAAATACTCGTTCCATAGAGTGCTGCTCTTTTTTGAGGACCATAGTATTTTGCCCATGCATAGAAGATTGCTCTATTTAATCCAAAACTCTTAGCCTTATCAATATCACTATATAATGTATAGTATCTGGCAGCTTGAAGAAGTGCCATAACTGGAAATCTCCCTGGCTCTTTCATCTTATCAGGAATTGTTACTTGAACTGTTTTTTCAGCCTGCACTGCAGGTACGCCTATTTTGGTAGCTCTTACTTCTAGTAAGGTTCTTTTGGCTACTTTCCCGATCCTCTTTAAAGCATTGTAGGCTAATTCATCTCCTTCGCCTAACGTGTACTTATTCCAAGCTTCTTTGTCATATACTGGGTTTTCGGGATTACACCATTCTAGGCTGAAATCCTCTATGTTCTCTGAATAAATTGGAACTGCTACTCTGTCAATTCTCCTATGAAGGCTGAGTGGTGCTGTGAAAACCCTCTTCATTGCTACTAGGTTTTCTACTTTTATAGAATAATTTGATTCTCTAATAATATCCAATATATGTGGCTTCAATGATTCTAGTATGTATTCTGTAACTGCGAAAGCAACATCTATAGGATGGTGTTCTTGGAGTGCATTGTTGAAAGCATTTTCATTTATTCTTACATGAAGTCCTGCACCACTCCACAAGAAATAAACACTATGATATACTCCTTGTTCCCGCAACCAATCCCTTATAAGTATCCCGATCCTTATCGCATATTTCCACACGGTTTCTACTTTTTCATCATCAAGGATATCTATGTCTATAAAAGGAGTGGCTTTTACAACATTATTTTCATAGTTTTCTTCAACGTCTTTTCTCTCATCTAGCTTTCTAAACACTTCTATTGTGCCGTAAATTGTTCTTGGATTAAGGAAGTGGTATCTTTTAATAATAAGAGGAACTTCTTCAGGCTTATCGATTTTAAGAGGTTTATTACCTATCCATCTAATCCATTTCTTCCTCTCTCCCTCTAATCCTGTCCAGCGGTTCTTTAAGAAACCAGTTATTTCTTCCATTACTTCTCTACGATTATAATATTCTAAGACATTTACCAATTTCTAGCCCTGTAATAACATATTTCCTTAAAAACTATTAAGTAATAAGATTTATGAGAAGGGAGCTGAAATGACTGATCGAAAAATAGTTGATTCTCGGAGCTTTTACTCTGCCATGCTAAGTGTAGTAATTGTTATGATAGCTGTTGGAATAGTCTCACCACATATTAATCTAAAAGTACTGAAAGATCTTGGATTGTTCTGGGTATCCCTTCTAACTCTTGGCTTCATGATAGCTCGTTCATATTCTTCTCTTCTTCATGCATCTCTATATGAATTATTATCTCCTAAGATAACGGGAGTAATTGGTCTCGGTTTAATCATATTTTGTTATACAATGTATATTTTCTTACCAACTTTTCTATATCCTCTGATCAGATTATTAGAGGGATTTGCCTCAGGCTTGTTTTGGCCGCTAATGCAGAGCTTGTTGATGAATGGTGTTTCACCTAATTGGCGGAGTAGAATGATCAGCATTTATTTCTTAATAGGCAATGTTTCAGGGTTTATTGGTTACCAGGTAGGCTCTCTAATAATATATTTTCTAGGTAAGAACCTGCTTGTGTATTCTGGTATATTAATTCTCATAATCTATACCATTATTTACGCATTAATAGCACCGGGAAGTAAAACTACTTATATCTCTAAGAAGAAAGCAAAGACAAGCTTATCAATTATATTGAATGAAACCCGTTACATTAAGCCCTTGGTTCCTATAATTTTCCTAGTGGGTGGCGTGAATGGTTTAATGAAAGACTACCTATTTGCTTACCTAAAGATCATTACAGGTTATGAAGAGGCAGAATTAAGAAACTATTGGAGCATTATAGGATATTCAGGCTTATTATTAAGTATAATTGCATCACATATTCAAGAGTCTTTACAAAAAACTAGGTCAGTACTAGTAGTATTTACTGCATTCACGTTATCTGTTATATTTTTACCATTCATAAAAGATCCATTACTTGTCTTCATAATATTAGTTTTAACAATCGTAGGCACAAGAACACTTAGACCAATACTAAGAGGATTAGCAAGCAATAAGACAAGTAAGCCAGAAATAGGAATAGCATTAGTGAATAGCTTATCCAATTTAGCAGCAGGGACTCTTCCATTCTTAATAGGATTATTTAGTTTAATAATATAGGTTTTATATTGTCAACTACTTCTAAATAATATTATTAAATAACATAGAAAACCTATTACTCCTAGAAATATACAAAGTCCATAAACTAGAACGGTTAGTTCTGGATCGTAAAAAGGATTAGTAAGAAGAGGATAGAGAGGCTTTATATCATGATATAATGGTGAATCTAGTAGAACATGAAGAATGGTTCCAATCACTCCGGCCATTAAATAATTTCTTGGTCTATAATAGTTTTCGATTAGCTTTAAACTTTTCCACAAAGTATGGAATGATCGATCTAAGATATACATTACATAGCCTATTAAAATACCTATAATGCTTGCACCAATAAACGTATGCAGGTATCCGTGAAGAGGATATTTTAGTCCTAGTACAAGAACTAAGAAAGGTTCTATATCAATTATAATGTTGCCTATTATGAAGGTTGGTACATGCAAATATTTCCTCAGAGGTAAACCTATACCAAAAGCTGGTCCGAGATGAAAAGGTGTAAAAGGCATATTAGAAACCCATTATTATTTATTAATTTATAATGAAAAGTAATAGTTTTTGTTTCCTTGATTAATGACCATGATCAAAGCTTTGATTACTTAATGAGTTTTACAGCTTCTTCAGGGGCTTTATCCTCGTGAACTATTGCTTTTATTGCTTTGATCATGCCTTTAGGGTTCTTGCGTTGAAACACATTTCTACCGACAACTACTCCTTTACCACCAGCTTGTATAACGTTCCAAACATCTATGAGGAAATCAATGTCTTTGTCTCTTCTAGGACCACCACTCATAAGTACTGGTACTCCACTAGCAGCTTTAACTACTTCTCGGAATGTTTCTAAGCTGCCTGTATAGTATGTTTTGATCAAGTCTGCTCCGGATTCGGCGGCTGCTCTAGCACCATACCTCACGATCTCAACGTCATAGCGATTAGTTATAGCTGGTCCTCTTGGATAAGCTAGTTGGAGGCAAGGTAAACCATATGTTTCAGCAGCATTTCTTATAGCAAACCATCTCTCCAACATAACATCTTCATACTGGCTACCCCAATACACTGTCGCAGC
>JAGGVR010000055.1 GCA_021157925.1 Staphylothermus sp.
AAAACTACGATGAACTCAGCATTGAGGAAAAAATAATGATCCTCTTACACGAGCTACTCCATATTCCAAAGACATTTAGTGGAGGACTAAGACCTCATGGAAAATACGTTAACAAGAGAATAGTGAAGAAGCTTTTCTCAAAATTCGTAGAGCTTGGTGGAATAGAGTTTTTATTAAATAATCTTAAATGTAATCAATGGTGACGACTAATTGAAACTGTATGAGTACGAGGCAAAGAGCATAGCTTCTAAGTATGGCATACCTGTTCCCCGAGGCTATCTTGCTTCAAGTCCCGGAGAAGTAGCTGATGCTTGTAAGAAACTAGGAGAAGTAGCTATGAAGTCGCAAATACTTGTTGGCAGAAGAGGATTGGCTGGAGGCATAAAATTCGCTAAAACACCTAATGAAGCATATGAAGTCGCAAAACAACTACTCGGATCAATTATTCGGGGAGAAAAAGTCGAGAAACTACTAGTTGAGGAAAAAATATGTATTGAGAAGGAGTATTACTTATCAATAACGATTGATAGAGCGGAGAAGAGGATTATTTATCTAGTCTCTAAGATGGGTGGAGTAGAGATAGAAGAGCTTGTTAAGCAACACCCAGAAGCTCTTCTAAAAATCCCCGTTGACCCATTACTTGGGTATCGCCCATACATGTCCAGAATAGCTGCAAAATTCCTAGAGATCCCGAAGGGACACTGGAAAGAACTACATAATATAATGAATGCAATGTACAAGATCATGATCGATTACGATGCTGACCTAGTAGAATTTAATCCCTTGGCTTGGAAATGTGGAGGAGGACTAATAGCTTTAGATGCAAAGATAACTATTGATGACAATAGCTTGTTCAAACACCCCGAGTTCCTAGAGAAAGCACATCGTGAACTTTCAGAGTTAGAAAAACTCGCTAAATCAATAGGTTTCTCCTACGTAGAGTTAGACGGAGACATAGGCATCATATGTAATGGTGCAGGACTCACAATGGCTACAATGGATTTAGTAGCATATTATGGTGGTAAACCAGCAAACTTCTTAGACATAGGAGGTGGTGCATCAAAAGAAAGAGTTAGAAAAGCTGTCAAAATCCTATTAGAACACCCACGTGTAAAAGTATTATTGATAAACATATTTGGTGGAATAACGAGATGCGATGAAGTAGCTAAAGGAATTATCGAAGCACTCGAAGAAACACAAAGCAAGAAACCAATAATTATACGGCTCCTAGGCACTAATGAAGAAGAAGGAAGGAGAATTCTTGAATCACGCGGATTACAAGTTTTTACAGAAGCAGATGATGCTGTCAAGAAAGCAGTGGAAATAACTAAATCAATTAATAACTCATAAGAGGTGGTATGAATGGGTATTCTCGTAGATAAGAATACAAAAGTCCTTGTTCAAGGAATTACTGGTAGAGAGGGGAGCTTCCACACAAAACTAATGCTAGAATATGGAACAAGAATAGTAGCTGGCGTGACACCGGGCAAAGGAGGAACAAATGTTCACGGCGTCCCAGTTTATGATACTGTTAAAGAAGCCATTAAGGAATCAAGAGGAATAGATGCAAGCATAATATTTGTTCCAGCTAGATTTGCTCCAGACGCTATTTACGAAGCTATAGATAACGGAATTAAATTAATTGTGGTGATTACAGAAGGCATACCCGTACATGAAGAGCTTAAATTCGTGAAATATGCTAGGGAACACAGTACAATAATCATCGGACCTAACACACCTGGAATAATGACTGTAGGAGAAACAAAACTAGGGATAATGCCAGCTCATGTATTTAAGAAGGGAAGAATAGGGCTTGTATCAAGAAGTGGCACGTTAACCTATGAAATTGCAAGAGAACTCGGCAAAAAGAACTATGGAGTATCAACAGTCCTAGGTCTTGGCGGAGACCCCGTTACAGGGTTAAACTTCATTGACGTTTATAATTATTTTATGGACGACCCACATACTGATGCGGTTGTAATAATCGGCGAAATTGGGGGAGATGCAGAAGAAAGATTTGCGAAGCACTATGCATCACTAAGAAACAAAAAACCAGTTGTAGCATACATAGCTGGCAAAACGGCTCCACCAGGGAAAAGAATGGGACATGCAGGAGCCATAATATCCATGGGTATGGGCGACTATGCATCAAAGAGGAAAGCATTAGAGGAGGCTGGAATACCAGTTGCTGATAAGCCTTCTGAAATACCATTGTTGTTAGACAAGGTATTATAAATACTTGCTCGCAGGCTAAAAGGATATATTATAAATACACATTTATTTTTCTTGTACAAAATAGATTATTGAGGTGAAGGAATTGTCAGTCGTAGTTAAAGAATACACTTCATTCTCAGAACTAATAAAATCAATTGATACAGAGCTCAATACATTAAAGCAGCAACTAGCAGAATACCTAAGAAAACTAGAAGACGTTAGAGCAAAAAGTGAACAAGAAAGAAAACTAAAAGAACTATTAAAGAGCCTCACAGGAGAAGAACAAGCTGGTAAAGGAAAAGTTGTTGAACTAAAAGACTTAAAGCTAATAATAAACCCAGACGCTGAACAAGAAGCTTCTGTTATGGAAGAAATAATTGATAGAATCAATAGAACTATACAAAGCTTACAAAGTATGAGGAAGGCATTAGAACCATTATCAGGAATTGAAGTAGAAGCGAAGATCCTAGTGGTATATAAAGAAGGAGTACCTTCAACAATAATGTTGAAATTAGCGGGCATATGATCTTAGCTAAAACAAGGCTTTTCGAGCCCAACTTCGTTATTTTATGAGCTTTAAACCATTGTTTTTAAATTTTTATTCAACAAGACTTTATCCATAGATTAGTATATTTCAAGAGGTGAAGGATTATGAGTTATGAAAAGCTAGGACCAGGTAAAAAGGCTCCAGAAGAAGTATATGTGGTTATCGAAATACCTATGGGTAGTAACATTAAATACGAGATAGACAAAGAAACCGGATTAATATTTGTCGATAGAATACTGTTCACAGCAATGTATTATCCATTCAACTACGGATTCATACCAGGCACACTCGAAGAAGACGGAGATCCAGTAGATGTCCTTGTCCTCGGATACGATAAGCTCCATCCAGGAGTTGTTATTAAGGCTAGACCTATAGGAGTGCTTGAAACCGAGGATGAAAAAGGTAAAGATGCTAAAATAGTTGCTGTACCTATAGAAAAAATCGATCCAAGATTTGAGAATATCAAAGATATATCAGACCTCCCATCAAATATAAGAGAAAGGATAGCACACTTCTTCGAGCATTACAAAGAACTAGAAAAAGGTAAATGGGTAAAAGTAATAGGGTGGAAGAACCGCGAAGAAGCCTTAAAGAGGATTGAGGAAGCTATCAAGAGGTATAATAAGAAATGAGTGCAAAACAATTTTTTATTCTTTTAACGATCACTTCTTTATTACTAATTAATCCTTCCCCCGTGCATTCTGCTTCAGAAAACCTTACTGGTTCGCTTAAGTACATAGTTATAATAGATGGGTACGATCTAAATAATCAGTATAATACAATAACTCTTCAATGCATAGTAACTATGAATATTGTTAATAATAAACTAGAATCTGCAGAGGCGACAAATATTACTATAGCGAACATATGGTTCACACCTAATAAGAAAATAATTACATCATTACTTAGAGGATTATTTCAACAATGGTTCAATATGCTGAAATTATTTGATAAAACAAACGGAATCGATAAAACCTATCTAAGTGTTAACGGGAAGATAATAGAAGCAAACATAGTTTCAAAAAATAATGGCACAGAATATAGAGAAGTAAATACAGGGCTATTCGTTGGAGGAGACCAATTCCTAATCTACAAGTTCAAAATATATAGTAGATCGATCAGTTTTGTTTTAAGCATTATAAGTTATCTTATCGAAATAAGCCCTGAAAGCCTTCTAGATAGACTATGCATTATTAATCCGCCTATTTTCGAAACAAGAATTGTTACATCGGCTTTTGCATTCATAGTTCTTGTTTTAACAGTCATTACTGTTTCTAAATGGGAGTACTATAGTATAATGTAGCATAATAAGGATCAGTACGGCTCTTCTTCATCATATATCAGGTTCGCAGGCGCTCTTCATCTCCAGTAAGTTTTGAAATAACTAGCTCAGTATATCTCGAAATCTCTTTATGAAATCTATCCCTAGAGAACCTCTTAGCTCTTCTCCTAGCATTTCTGCTTAGTTTTATCCATGTATTTTTATCATTAACTATTTTCTTAATGCAATTCTCTAATTCAAAGTAATCACTGTATCCTAAGCCATAGTTGTTATCCATGTTCACAACATCGATCCAAGAACCACTAGATTTAGGAACAATAACAGGAGTGCCTGCAGCCATTGCCTCTACAACGCTTATTCCGAAATGCTCTTTTTCAGTTATATGAATATAAGCATATGCACTTCTAAAATAGTCTATGAGCTTATCTCTATCGACATTTGTTCTGATCTCAATATATTCGGATAAACCTCTAAACGAAGCCTTCTCATACAACTCCTTTATTATTCTATCAGAGTATCTACCCCTAGCTCCTACAAGAAGTATTTTCCATCCACGTAGTCCTAACTTCTTCAAGATACTCGAAAGAATCAGCACTTTATGCGGTTGTTTTTCATAAGAAATTCTAGAGACTATTAAGAAGTATTTTTCTCTCCTATCTCTTGGTAGTACGGGCTGGCTAATTATTTCTTTAATATTAACTGGCGGATGTACTACTACAGGTTCTATACCATAAAGTTTCTTTATAAAATTAGCCGTCAACGTAGAGTTTGCGATCATTAACACTGTTTTCCTCATAGATATAGGTGAAAGCAGGAGATTCACTAATGAATAAACAGTTCCGCCCAGTCTCATGAAACCCTTGATTCCTGGATAATATACTTGTGGATTAATTATGCTTGGAAAATGAAAGTAAATAATATGAGAAGGCCCCGACAACATATCTCCACTAGTATTGAAAACTACGCATTTACCATGTTTATTTGATGGACCAATACCTATTCCACGTAGCTCTTCTTTCGGAATGCCGTAGAATTCGGCCAGTTTTATTAATTTTTCTGGTTTTGACAATTCTATTCCTTGCAAGAATACTTCGAACCCATGTTTCGCTAAACCAATAGCTACTTCAAGTGCTGTGTACTCAGAGCCTCCAACACCTAAGAACTTGGCACCAGCCATATGATGCCTCACTATTACACACTCATATTTACGACTCAATGACTTCACCCACTCTCTCTAAAATAAGCTAGTATCAATAGTTTTACTACCAGGCAAAACAATTGCTTTCCAACCTCTTTTGCGTAGCTCCTTAGCTAAGCTATGTGCATCTCCCTCCCTAGATCCATCGACAACAACTATTTCAGGCTGTGTTCTTTCAACATATTGTATTAGTTCATCGAAATCGCCATGATCACTTAGGGCTACGAGCCATGTGGACTGATCTATTCTTTTTATGGGCTCTGTGAATTCCCAACCACTTAGAATAATATATAATGCATCATCTCTTATTCTACGATACCTAGCCTTGTTAAAGTGCTCGAAAACAATGTGTTTATCATTATACATGATACTTTTTGCAGCCTTGGTGCTACTTAGATAATAGTTTCCAATTCTATAACCGTACTTCTCAGCTATTCTCGTTACTTCAAATATTTTTCTAGGCATTATAAATGGTTCATCGACACCACGTGTTCGGAGAATATGCATTGCCTCCTGTAATTTACCATAGTATCCATAGATTATTACTCTCCTATATAGTTCCAGCCCGTCTAGAACTAGATCAACAAATAATTCTTCAACATCATTCTTAAAGGGGCGGCGGAATGAAGGATTGCCATAAGTTGATTCAATTATTAGAATATCTAGGTTTTTTAGTATTTCTGTTTTACTAGTTAATCTGAAATCCCCTGTATAGCCGATCCTATAATCATTTGTCTCAACGAGCACTTGTGCAGCTCCGAGTATGTGGTCTGCATAATATAGTTCTATAACTTCATTGTTAACTACGTATTTCTCGTGATAATTCAAGGATATTCTCTTAGACAAATATGTTGATAACAAGTCCTTGCTACGGATATATCCGAGCGCGATTATCAGTTCGTGAGTTGGAGGAGTAGCTATTATGGATTTTGATCTAAGTATGCTTTCACGCAAACCCTTTAAGTGATCATAATGTGCATGTGTTATTATCCTAATAGGTCTGTCCCAAAAACCATCAACAGCAATGTTTTCACCTATGAGAATAGCACACGTTTCACCTATTATGTCAACATATCTCAATGCTTCACTATACTTCGTTTTACTCGCCATTATTTCATAACACCCTCAATGACAAAACGTATCTATGTGACTACTACTTCTAAGTTCTTGACTATATACTATTATCAATACAATTATTTTAAATACCTTAGACTTCCTATTGGTTTCCACCTACGCGTTTTAGCATCAAAGAATATTAATGGTTCTTCTCTAAGTCTTAGAAATAATTCGTACTCCAGAGGAGATAGTTTTTCACGAATTATTTCCTCATTGTTAGTATTTATTTCGTTGAACAACTTATTCTTAAATTCCTCCCAGAAATCAGGATCTATAGCCACTCTTTCCCCCTTTAATGGTATAACAATGGCTCCCATTCTCTCTAAGTAACTAAAGAACTTATCCTTATATCTCAGGCCAGATAACTTGCTTTCAAAAAGTACTTTTTCTTCTCTGAGCCTCTCAATACCAGTTTTCCTCGTACGCGTCACTTGTTTTTCTCTCTTATACTGAGTCATAGCTGCTTGAAGATCAGTAATGTTTTTCCTAAGCTCATTTAACTGATTAGTTATATCATCTATTCTATCATAAAGATCCATTATCTGTCTCCTAATAGTTTCAACAACCGATAATTGCTTATTAACCATGTCTTGAACCATTCTCTCAATTCTACTCTTTAACTTACTCCATTCTAAACCATATTCTTCTTTTCCGATCGCTTTCTTTATCAACGAGACTATATAATCGTTCAATACACTAAAACCTTCTTTCTCAGATAATTCTATTAACTTATTATATGTCTCCTCATCCAGTCTGATCACAATTGTTTTAAAAGATTTCTCTCTAGATGACGTGTTGAATCACCGCTTAATTTACCAGTACCTAATTATTATTAATTGTCATTGATACTTATTAAGCTACGAAATAATTACTCCTATATAATGGATGATGATGCCCCTACTCATTGATTAGATGATATAGTCTTCCCTACTAGCTGATCATGGAGAGGCGGGAGAAATGAAGTATGCAGATGCACATTGTCATTCAAATCCTATAGAAGGACTTGGAGCTAGAGAGATAGCAAAGAGATTTAAAAAGCATGGAGGCTGGTTTATAGCACTTGTATCGTTACCACCATATCATTATGGATATACTGAGCCAAGCATCGAATCCTATAGAAAGATGATCGAACTTCTCTTGAGCGAAGCAAAAAATGTTAGAGAGGAAGGTCTAGAGGTAAGAGTGCTTGCTGGTTTTCACCCTGCTGAAGCAGATGAGTATTTTAGGAGAGGTGTTCCTCTTGAAAAAATATATGAATTAGCAGTTAGAGTTTTTGAGTTAATAACTAGTTATCATGAGAAAGGATTAATTGATGGAATAGGCGAAGTTGGTAGACAACATTATAGTACGGCTCCACAGAGGTTGGTACTTTCCGAACTCATTATGATTAAAGCATTTGAGTACGCAAAAGATCATGATATGATCGTTCATCTCCACCTAGAGCAGGGAGGATGGACAACTGTTCATTCTATAGAGGAGTTGATCAAGTTATCAGGGATTAGTAAGGATAAAGTCTTTCTACACC
>JAGGVR010000080.1 GCA_021157925.1 Staphylothermus sp.
GGTATAGGGCTGCCTCCCCACATAGTCCCGGAAGCTTTTGGAAGAGTACTTTTCAGCTCTAAGTACGTGTTAAGACAAACTAGGGGTATGTTCGGACTAGGTGTTAAAGTAGCTGTTCTTTATGGACAAATGACTACTGGACGACCTGTAGAGATAATAACTAGTCAACCAGGTCTAAAAAGAATATACTACTATAAATTAAGGATCGATATAAACAAGAACGCACCAATAATAGTTGAGAGGGGAAGCTGGAGGAAAAACAGAGACTGGCATGGAACAATCGTTTCATTAATAATAGAAGGGGATTGGAGTAGAGCTAAATCAAGGATCAAGGATTATATTCTTAGAACAGCTGTCGTAACCCCTTATGCTAACATAGTCTTCATCACTCCAGATGGGGAAATACAATACTTCAAAAGAGTAATAGAAAAACTACCTAAGCCGCCAAAAGAAGTAAAACCACACCCATATGGCGTAGACTTGGAAATGCTTAAGAGAATAAGAGAACTAGGTAAATACTCCACTCTCTATGAGATGTTGATCAAGAGCTTTCAAAGCATAGGAGATGTAACAGCTAGGAACATAATTGAGAAAGCAGAGCTAAAACCAGAAATAGATCCATCGAAACTAAGTGATAAACAATTATTGAAACTAGTAAATGCTATGAAAACCTATGAAAAATACCGTCCTCCCACAGCAGATGCATTATCCCCCCTAGGACCAGATGTTATAAAAGCAGGGCTTCAGAGAATATATGAGCCGGAATTCGTTGAAGCTGTAACTAGGAGACCAGCAGCTTATCAAGGACATCCCTTCATAGTTGAAGTGGGGATCGCGTATGGCGGTAAAGTACCGACAAGTCCTCAAGACCGCCCAATACTGTTAAGATACGCTAACAAGATACCACTACTTTATGATGAAGGAAGCGATGTTGTAACTAAAGTCATAAAAGACGCTAGAACATGCAGAGACGAGGAGAAGAGAAAAGGATACTGTTTCGACTGGAACAATTACCTAGTAGCTCTACCAGCACCAATACTAGTATTAGTACACATATGTAGCACTAAGGTACCCTTCAAAGGAGTTGGTAAAGAAAGTATAGCAGACGTTGACGAGATAAGGAGAGAAGTAAAACTAGCACTACTCGAAGTAGCTCGAAAACTAAGAAACTACCTATCCAAGAAAATAAGAGAAGAAGAAAAGAAGAAGAAAATAGTAAACTTAGCAAAATACATCCCAGAAGTTGCAAGGGCCCTCAATATTATAGCCAGTAACAGCGTAGACTATGAAGAAATACTTGAAAAACTAGTCACAATAGTTGCTTCACGAGTAGGATTAGATCCGTCCGAAGTGAAGAAAGTAGTTAAAAGCGTTGAAATAGGTGTCTAGGTGAGGAGCAATGACTTTATCAACTATAGATAAGCTTGCTAGGGAGAAAAGTATAGAAATACTAAGGAAAAAGTTCTCAGCACTAGTAAAAAAGATACTAGAAGGAAAAAAACCTGTACTAGTAATGCCGAAGAGAGTACTTACAAACACTATCTATGATGAGAAAAAGAAACTCTTACTTTTAGGACCAGAGATGCAAAGGAGAAGCTTTCTAGACGTGAATGAAGCACGAAAATTCATGCAAACACTACTAATGGCGTCCATAATATACGATGCACTAGTAAACAACGAGTACCCAACCATACGTGACCTGTATTATAGAGGAAAACACACTATAACATTCAGGGATCTCCACGGAAAACTACATCATGAAAACACTTGGGATGAACAAAGAGAATCAGATGCTGTTATAAGAGATCTAGAAGTATATCTAGGACTCCTCAGAGAAGAAATGTTAATATTAAGCAAGGAAAAAGGAAAGGTCGTAGGAAACCTAATAATTAGAAGCGGCGACGACACAATAGATCTAAGCAAAATGGGGCATGGAGCATACTCAATAGAACCAACCCCTGACCTCATAGAATTCAAGGATGTAGATGCAGAATACGTGCTTGTCGTGGAGAAAGACGCTGTATTTCAACAACTACATAGATACGGGTTCTGGAAAAAACATAAAGCAATACTTATAACAAGTGCTGGACAACCAGATAGAGCCACACGTAGATTCGTACGAAGACTTAATGATGAATTAAAATTACCAGTATACATTCTAGCTGATGCTGATCCTTATGGATGGTATATATACAGCGTTTTCAAAATAGGTTCGATAACACTATCTTACGAAAGCGAGAGACTAGCAACACCGAATGCAAAATTCATAGGTGTAACTATGACCGATGTATTCGGAGATGATTTTATGAGAAAGATCTTGAGCAATACCAAAAACAAAACACTAGGAGATATCCCAGTTAAAGAATTGCTCAAGTTAAAACCCAAGAAACCATACCTTTCAGAAAGAGAGCGTAAAAACTACATAATTAAAGCAAAACCAAAAGACATCGAGAGAGCTGTAGAACTTATAGGCTACGAAGTAGCAGAGGCATGTATTGAAAACAAAGAAATGAAGAGCAAGATCAAGAAACGTAAAGAAGGTCTAGCAGGTTATCCATGGTTTAAGACACCTGAATGGACCCGAGAACTATGTATATTCTTCAAAACTTTATCAAAGCTGGAAATAGAGGCTATGGCTAGTAAGGGACTAAAATTCCTCGCAGATAAGTATATTCCAGAAAAAATCGAGACTGGGGACTGGATAGATTAACCTTTGTGGCTTCTAAATAATTCCTCTCTTAATCTAAGATATTTATGGAGTTTCTGATCACCGGCGATCTCTTTCATTAATTCTTCATTAATTATTAATGTTACAAGCATATCTTCCACGCCTTTAGAAGTAGCCAGACTACTTCTAATTTGCTTATCAACTTTAACTATCCCCCTTTTACCAAGCTCTTCGACAGCTTTTACAACATCTTTGTAGGAAGGAGTATCTTCGTTCAATGAAGAATTCATACCGCCTATTTCGCTATAAATCTCTAATAGCCATAATCTCTTATACAACCATAGAACTCTAATAACATCACCCATTACTTTCTCTAATCCTTTCTCGGACGAGAGTATGTTTTTAACAAACATTCTTAATTAACACCTAATCTATTTGTATAATGATTCAATTTAATATAACTAGTGATATTAATATGCTGCAGTTACTCTTTAGTATATATTGACATAAATTACATATTCGACGTTATAAACAAATGTTAGAATGTGAACATATTTCCTGACATAGTTAAATGCTTGCGGTGGAGTATACTATGATTGCATTGCCAAGTTTGCTAAAGCCTGGCACCAAAATTGAGTATGGAGTTGCCAGAATAGTATTAAATGAACGGGGAAAGCTTGAAGCTTGCGATCCCTACGGGTGCATCAATATCAGAATACCCTTGGGCGATGAAATTTATATAGAGCCAGTGCCAGCTATAACTAGACCACAACAATTAGCGAGTTGCCTTTATGTGGAGTTTGCCGAACCAATAGCTTTTAGTGGAGGAAAAATAGATTTATGGTTTTTAGCGCCTTTTGAGCTAGCAATAATTCATAGAGACAGAATAGTTACACGTATATCACCGACTAAAGTGAAATTCACAGTTGTAGGAGATATTATTGACGGTGTGATTTGTAGATACAATAAGAGTGTAGCTGGTTTTTCACAAGATGAAGTTACCAATTATGTTGAACCAGGATTAGGATTTGTAAGAGCTGAAGTAGGGGGTAAAGCCGCTACCTTACCTGGTATAGGGTTCTATGTTGCAGGTCTTCCACTTTATAAAGACGAAAAGGGAAACATATACTATCCAATTGTCGAAGCTGAAGTTAGTGAAAATACTATACAGAACAAAACAACAACAAACCCCCCCATTAAGGGGCTCGTGACTATATCTAGGTGGAAACGCTTGATACTTTTACCTACATCACTTACCCAACCAATACCAAGTTAGGAAAGGTAGGGGTGATTATTTATGGATTTAAACATTACGGAATGGATGTTTAACTTAAAAGCAAAGTTTACAGAAATAATCGTTGCCGCAGTCATAATAA
>JAGGVR010000120.1 GCA_021157925.1 Staphylothermus sp.
CGGTATCGATCACTATTACCTTGTATCCGAGAAAATTTGCTAAATCAGCAATTGGTTTACCAACATTTCCACCACCACTAATGATTAGTCGAGGAGGCGGTGTTATTACATTTATAAAAACCTCAACAACACCTCCACAGAGCTGATTAGTTTTGATAGCGTCTTGAGGTATGTTCTCTCTCCTAAGAGCTAATTTGATCTTTCTTGGCTTACCTTCCTTTAGTGCTTTAGCTGCTTCTTCAAGTATTATTTTCTCGATATGTCCTCCACCAATAGTACCTATTTTTTCCCCACTTACTGTGAGAAGGAGAGAGGCACCTATATCTCGTGGACCGCTTCCTTCTTTGTCAGTTATTATAGCTAATGCTACGGGGTTTCTTTTCTCAAGCTCTTCAACAATTTTCTTATAGATCAATAATTCGTTTGACATGCTTAGTCCTCCATAATGACTTTTATTCCTCTATTGGATAATAATCGTTTCAATATTCTTCTCTCCTCTTCTTTCAACTCTCGGTCAAGCTTGATTATTACTGAGAATCCTCCTTGTCCTATAGCTGGGGTGCCTTCGAAGAAATATGTTGGTTTATACTTCTTTGTCAATAATATGTGGTTTATGTCTTCTAATGCGTATCTTACATCCCAATGAGTAGGTGCTTCTTGTACAATTATGATTTTCTTACCGATTCTAGCAATCAATAAGATTCACCCATTATATTAATTATTTTTCATATGATTATATTTTATGATTAACAAATCAACGCTCTATACAGATATGTTTAATTATCAATAGTTATGTTATATTAACCTAATTCAGCTAATAATATGAATCTAGAAAAATAATTTAATGGGGAAAGGAATGTCTAGCTTCAATTTAATGATCACACACGAACCAGGACCAGAAAATTATAGGTATGTTTTAAGCGTTTTGAGAGAAATACTAGGAAACTACTCACTAGTAGATGCTGGAACTAGCGTGATTCTATTAAGAGTAGAGGATCCCTACAAAGCAACAGAAATACTATCAAAGAATAAGGATAAACTAAACATTATATATAGAGTCATACCTATAGATAAAGTAGTCGATCCATACGTAGAAATAGTTGCTGAGGAAGCAGCAAGACTTGCTGAGAAGAAAATACCAAGAGATAAAACCTATAGAGTAAGCTTGCGTGGAAGACTATATTGGAAAGAAACAAGAATGCCTGCTCATAGTATGGATGCAATAAAGGTTATAGCAGAGAAGATTGACCGGCCAGTATCACTTACTCATCCAGACTATGTAGTCTATATACGAAGTGTTAGATTATATCATAGAAAAAGAGTGGCTACAATAACTGTTACTGAGCCCTCGAAGATCTTATCTCTTAAATCTAATAGACCATAACCATTTCTTCTTATTAAGACCGAGTTGTATTTTAACATCATTAATTGATCTTAGCGGGTTTTCAAGCAATAACAAGTCTCCAAATACATCGCTTACAGCCATTCTAATGTCTTCGTCGTTTTTCAGTTCGATCTTTAAGCCCATATTTCTATTTACATAGTATGGTTTCTTGTTCTCAATAACTATTCCTTCATCAACAACTCTCTTTCCATTCTCTTTTTCATCATAATAGCCTAAAACAAACAGGTTCTCTATACCTTGTTGTAGTAAATACTTTATAAATCTTGTAAAGAAATCAATATACTCTCTCTCAAGCTCAATTCTTTTCGCACGAAGCTTTTTTGCTTCTTTTTCAAACTCTTTTAGTTTTAACTTATTCATAGTAAAACACCTAATCAAAATTCATGAATTATTATAGCTTACTAACCTATTTAAATCCAGTAATAACACTAGTTGAGAAGTCCTTGACAGAAATATTTATAAACCCACTACTCATCCCCAAAATAATGAAGCAATACTTGATCGGCACGGAAATGTAAGTAATACGTTATTAAAAATGTATTAGAATTAAGAATATATTCCTAATCCAATCATAAACCATTTATGAGGGATAATAATTGTTTAGAGAAATACTACCAGAACAAATAATCATGTTGCTAGAAGAATACGTGGATAAGCTCAACGACATAGCTGAATCCTTTAAAGAATCAATAAGCTTATTAAACGAGATGAGAACTGGTGAAGCTAGGAAGAAGCTCGCTGACACCATGAGAATAGAGAACGAAGCAGACCGTATTAGGAGAAAAATAATAGAATTTCTCGAAGAGTCACGCATCGATCCTGGTTTTAAACAAGACTTCTTCCACTTCATAAAAGTTCTTGATAGAATCATTGATTGGATCAAAGAAGCTTCTAGAGAATTAACAGTCCTCCCCTATCTCGAAATACCACAGCCACTGAGAGAAGGTATTGAGGACTTAGTGGAGAAAGTTGTAGAGGCAACTGAGAAAATAGCTGAAGCAACGAAGCACACACTCCAAGGAAACTATGAAGAAGCAACAAGGATCATTAGTGAAATAGAAAAGATAGAGGAAGAAGCTGACGAGATAAATGTGAATAATAGGGGTAAGTTATTAGAACTAGCAGATAATATAAAACCATACACTATGGCTATATTAATACATGACTTGAACCAAGATCTTGAAGAAGCAGCTGACTCCTGCGAAGACGCAGGAGACTACCTCAGGGCAATGCTTGTTAGTTGGAAAAGGAGGTAGAATTTAACAAATAGTTCGAGTGTTTTTTATATGTTTATTTTCTCTTCTAATTATTAAGAACCATAATGATTACTCTATGTTAGGAGGTATACGAATAATCCTGTTAATCCAGCCACGAATGGGAATCCAATAAACCACGCAGCCACGATCTTTGATAATAGTTTTAGGTTAACCGCTTTTATTCCTTTAGCAAAACCTACTCCTGCTACAGCACCAACTATTGAAACGGTCGTAGATACTGGCAGACCCATTCTAGTAACGATCAGGA
>JAGGVR010000065.1 GCA_021157925.1 Staphylothermus sp.
TTACTAGTATCAGTGATGGTATTATTCGTGTAAAGTAAAGGCACCCAGCATTAATAAATAGTGGTATTCTCGTATTACCTGCTCCTCTAATAGCTCCACCTATGATCATTGCTAGTGCAAGACCTGGTTCACTTAGTCCTGCTAATATGAGGTATAATGTAGCTAGTTCATTTACTTGCGGTGTTGGAGAGAATGGTTTCGTTATGTACTTTGCTGTTAATGCTACTATTATCCCTGTTATTAACATAAATAATACTCCGATCTTTATTGCCTCATACCCTATTTTCTTTCCCTTCTCGTTCCTTCCAGCACCTATTTCTTGACCTACTAGAGCCGATGCTGCCATAGAAAACGCGAAGCCCGGATTGTATATTAAGCTTTCAATTCTAATCCCGATATTATGTGCAGCGAGAGCAGCCTCACCACACCTTGAAATAACTGAGATATATATGTTGTTTCCAGCCGAGAATATGAATCGCTCAATCATAACAGGTGTTCCGAGATCCAGTATTTTCATGATCTTTTCGGGTTTGTAAATCTTTGTAGGGAAAATACTATGTTTTCTCAAATAATATACTTCAGCTGGGATCATTAACGCTATTGATATTATTGTTGCTACAGCTGCACCTGCAACACCCATTTTCGGGAAGCCAAGATAACCATATATTAAGAGAGGGTCGAGGACGATATTAATTACAACACTATAGAGGTTCACGTACATTGATTGCTTAGTAGCTCCTATTCCTCTGAGAGCAGCATCCATAGACCATACTAGAAGACTAATCGGTAAACCAAGCATTCTTATCTTAAAATATAGATAGGCTTGTGCCCATACTTCGTTATATCCTCCAGCTTGTAATGCCAAGATGTAGCCGCCAATACCATACCCTGCAAGAGCGATCAGCGTTACTATTCCAAGTCCATAGGTCAAGGTTTCTGATAAGCCTTGTCTTGCGTCATCTATTTTACCTGCACCATATGCTTGAGCTATGTAGATTAAAACTCCATTGTAAAACATTGATAAAACTACAAAGAATAGCCATGAAAGATAGCTCCCAAGACCTACTCCTGCAAGAGCAGTTGTTCCAAGACCACTGACAAAATATGTATCTGTTAATGCGTAGATACTATTACTTAGCTCACTTATAACCATAGGTAAACTTATCTTAACTACTCTAGACGCAAGTGCTCTGTCAAAAAACCTTGTACTAACTGGTAATTGTATGCTCAATGCTTATACCTGTTAATCTCTTTTTATGATCCTGTGCAAACTAGATCCATTTCTTTTTCTTGAAATATATCAGTTCTCCTAAAGCTATACTAGCCATAACTATCAATACTAATGGATATGCTAATGGGTGTTGTAATTCTGGCATGTATTTGAAGTTCATGCCATATATTCCAGCAATAAGTGTTAATGGGAGAAATATAGCTGATATAACGGTTAGCTTTGTTACAACTCTATTAGTCTTTTCACTTATGACTGTATAGTAAAGATTGAATGCTTGGGTTATGCGGTCAATGCTTGTACTATACATGTTTTCCAGCATTATTGCTTCATTCAATAAGTCTCTCAGACCAGGATATTTATTCTCAAGTAGTTCTAATCCAAATATTGCCCCATGGACTCCTCTGTGTGTTTTTGAGCACTTATTGTACAGTTTATAGATCTGTTTATAAGAAGCCTCTCCACGCATGATCTTATGAATAGTATTCTCAATAGTATTATCTATTTCCGTAAGCTCCATGTGATAATTATTGAGTAGTGTTTTGAAAATAAGTCTTAAAACCTCCTTCACAGATGGTTTTGTGAATGTTTTGGTATTCATTGCAATCTCGTCTATTAATTCCCCTATTTTTTCCGATGAATAAGTAATTATTTTATTATCAAATAACTCAATACAAAGCCTCTGGAGACTACCGTAATAGTAAACGGGTATTGATAACTTTACCACCTTGTCTCCAAGTACATGTTGAAACTCTCTCCTACACCACTCGGGATACTTAAATTCATGCCTCCAAATGTTCTCAATAAACTCCTTACTGCTCACATCAATCACCATAAGTAGAACAATTATATTGATTTATTAATGAGACTTTTTAACACATTATTTCGGTTTATACATGGATAACGAAAATTGTTGGAGACGTTTAATTTATAAATCCCATCAATATAATCAATGATATGAATAAGCCGCCGTAGCTCAGCCCGGTAGAGCGCCGGCCTTGTAAGCCGTTTTCGCCAAGGAGCACCAGGCCCGTCTATGGCCAGGGGAGCCGGTGGTCGCGGGTTCAAATCCCGCCGGCGGCTTTATTATTTTCTTTTGGTGAATTAACTTGTATCTCCATTGTATACTAAGTATGCTTGGCTATATGATATTATTTATAAAATATATCGAAGAAACTGTGCCAAAATAATAGATTTTGTTGAACACGTTTTCTCTACTTGACGTTCTGCGACTGTAGAGAAAATACTTGATCTAGCATGCGGGACAGGAGGACCTACATTAGAGCTTGCTAGAAGAGAATACATTGTTGTAGGTGTTGATCTCAGCAAGGAAATGATATAAATAGCTAGAAATAAGGGTTCGCCTCTTTATATGCTTTTATATGAATGTATATAAGCTATCATTGGCTCATTCTTATGGAACCCTTCCTTCGCTCGGGTTTCATTGGTCATCGGGTGGGTGCCCCACGACCCATGTGGGACTAGGATTTTGAGTGCTTTAAGATATGTGTTCATTGCTCCCACAGTATCTTGTAGAACATCTGGTGTAACTGATTGATACTTGGTAGTTTATCCAGCTCCCATAGACAGTCTATCACGTATTGTATTGCTCTACGTGTAAGGTATAGCTCCTCCCTTAGCTCCTCAAGAGGACCATCTACTAGTTCTCCTCGTGCTTTGAGGGTTAGCATATACTCTCCTCGGGGAACCACCCAAGCTAAGTGAGTGGTGCTTCCCCTCATCGGAGCTTTTCACCATGCATATTTATTGGTAGCTATATTTATAAGTATTTCTAGCTATACTATGAATATGGTGATATAATGAGTCAGGTGTACGTCTTCGAGGCTTCACTACTAAGCTACGGTAAAGGAAGAATAATTATATACCCACCCAAGGAATATCAACAAAAACTAGCAAAACATAAAGGAAAGAAAATAAAAATCATAGCAATAATCGAAGAAAACCAGCCATGAAGATTATATAAAATCATATACTTTCATATAAAATCTGCTACGGCTTGAATAATTATAATGTATCCTTCATTGTCAAGGATATGACGAAAATAGACTGTAGAGAAGAGTTCGATGCCGTTACACTATTCTTTACAAGCATAAACTATGTATTATCGGATAATGATATTCAAGAACTATTCAAAAGAGTATATTGTGCACTAAAACCTGGAGGAGTCTTTATTGCAGATACACTCAATGTACTAACCAATGCTAATAGGCAAATCGAAGGAATACCTATTCATTGGAGAATAGATATTGATGATAAAAACGTAGTTGTATTAGATACGGTTCTCATGGATAGTATTTCGCAAATCATAAACTGAATAGGACTATAATACTTCAGGATAAAGAGAGTGTAAAGATAATACCGGACAAGCATGTTCTTAGAGGATATGCTGGGAATGAATTGAAATTATTGGCAAGAAATGCAGGTTTCAAGAA
>JAGGVR010000125.1 GCA_021157925.1 Staphylothermus sp.
AAGAATAGACCTAGCACCGAAAACGTTGTTTTTATTCTATTTATTAATGATGATCATTATAATTATAACATGGTTATTACGAGTGTGATTAGAAATGGTAATGAATACAAGCAAGTCTAAGTTGAGCCGTGAAGAAATGATTGATGCTTTAAAGAAGTTCAGTGAGAATATAATATTTGTAGAGAGTGCTGGTTTAATTATCAGGGTAAAGAAGGATAGGTTAAGAGAAGTTGCGAGATTCGTTCATGATGTACTAGATGTTTACTTTAGGACAATGATGGCTGTGGATGAAAGACCCATAAATAATACTTTTGCTGCATATTATGTATTCGGTAAAGACGAGTTAGGGCTTAATATCATTATAGAAACACATACTGATCCTTTAGATCCGGAGATTCCAAGTATTTCTGACTTGGTTCCTGCAGCTGATTGGTATGAATTAGAGGCTTGGGACTTATTAGGTATAAGATTTACTGGGAGAAAACTTTATAGATTTATTCTGCCAGATGAATGGCCCGAAGGACTTTATCCTCTTAGAAAAGATGTTGATTATAATCTGAGACCTGCTATAAGGAAGACGCTGAAACAACCACCTATAGGCCCCAAAGTACCTGTCGGGCCATATCATCCTGCACTTCACGAACCAGAGTATTTTGAGCTTTTTGTTGAGGGCGAACGAGTAGTTGATGTAAGGTATAATGGTTTCCACATACATAGAGGTATTGAGAAGTTAGCTGAGTCTCCTAGATTTACTTACCAAAAAGTGCCCTTCCTCGCTGAGAGGATTTGTGGTATATGTGGATTTGTTCATAGTGTCTCCTACACTATGAGTATAGAGAGAGTAGCAAAAATAGATGTTCCTGAAAGAGCCGAATATATTAGGAGTATAATTTTGGAAATAGAACGTATACATAGCCATTTACTTTGGCTAGGAGTTGCTTGTCACTTATTAGGTTATGATGCAGGATTCATGCATACTTGGAGGATTCGTGAAAAAGTAATGGTACTTGCAGAACTATTGACTGGTAGTAGGAAAACGTATGGAATAAACCTTGTCGGTGGTGTTAGGAAAGATATTAATAAGGATAAGATCCAAGTAGCCATGAATACACTGAGTTCCGTGAAAGAAGAACTCAGTAAACTTGTTGAGGTCATTACGCATGTTCCACAAATTGTTAAGAGAGCTAGTGGAACAGGTATTCTACCCAAAGATGATGCGAGAAAACTTAGCGTAGTCGGACCAGTAGCACGTGCTTCTGGCTTAAATAGAGATGTTAGAAAAGATTATCCTTATGCCGCTTATCCTCATGTGAGTTTCAAAGTCCCTGTTTATAGTGAAGGAGATAATTTAGCTAGAATACTTGTTAGAATAGATGAGATATTTGAATCAATAAACATCATCGAGCAATTACTAGATAAGATCCCTCAAGGCCCTATATTTGCAGAAAAAATAGAGGTTCCGGAAGGAAAAATAGGTGTCGGTAACGTAGAAGCTCCTCGTGGAGAAGTAATACATATAACTATAACGGGTAAGGGAAGACCATATAGATGGAGAGTAAGAGCTCCTACATATCAAAACATACCTGCTCTGAAAGTAATGCTTAAAGATGCTCCTCTCGCTGATGCTCCTTTAACCATAGCAAGTATTGATCCGTGCTTTTCATGTACAGATAGAATAGTAGTGGTTGATCTTAAAACTGGCAAAGCAATGAAGAAAAACATGGAGGAAATAATTCGTAAAAAAAGGTGATTTAAATATGACTTTGAAAAAATTACTGAAACCCTTCAAGCTATTATCCATTGCTAAGAAGGCTGGTGTTGTTACAGTACTCTATCCTTATCAAAAACCTTTGATAACGCCAGAGTTTAGAGGAAAAATAGTTATTGACTCAACGAAGTGTATGGGATGTGGTGCATGCGCCAATGCATGTCCACCTAATGCTTTACTAATTACTGAAAGTAATGAAGCTGTGATTCTGAACTACTTTGTTGGTAGATGTATATTCTGCGGTAGGTGTGCCGATGTATGTCCTACAGGAGCTATTAGTATTTCAAACGAATTTGAACTAGCTACTACAAACTTAGATAATTTGAAAACTATTCTAGTTCATAGGCATAGAGAATGCGTGAATTGCGGTAGACCCTTTGCTACTGGTAGAATGCTCGAATATGTTCTCAGGAAAGTTCACATGGCTAAAAAATACATCAATGAATGCCCTGATTGCAGGAAGAATAGGTTCATTAACATAGTATCTATTAGGAAGAGGTGAGAGTTTCTTGAAGAATAATTCTTTGAAGAAAAGTATTTGGGTCTTTCATCTAAATACTGGGAGTTGTAATGGATGTGATATAGAGATACTTGATGCCTTAACTCCCTATTTTGATGTAGAGAGGTTTGGTATAAAACTGGTTGCTTCACCGCGACATGCTGATTTAGTATTATTAACTGGACCAATAACCTTGAAAACATTGCCCATGGTAATAAATGCTCTCAGAGCTGTTCCTCGGCCTAGATACGTTCTTGCTATAGGAGCATGTGCTGTTGGTGGAGGGATTTGGTATGATTCGTACTCAGTTATAGGAGGGGTCAAGGAGTTCAAGAAAATCCTCGAAGAACATAATGTGGAGATCGACAAGATAGTATTTGTTCCGGGATGCCCGGCAAGACCAGAAGCGATAATCTATGGAGTAGCACTCTTACTCGGGTTAGTTAAAGAAAAGGTATCAAAGGAGGTCGTTGTAATTGATTAAAGAAATCACTGTAAGGATATACTTATGTGATTATATTGAAAAAGAAAAGACACTTGCTTCAAGACACTTGGTGTCATCCATAGGTATATGTAGGGATAAGGAAACTAGAGTTTTTAACGAAAGCGAACTTCCTAAAGATTTACTCAGGGTTCTTAAGTTGAGGGGTGAAGTAGAGGTTTTTGACAAAGAATTATGCTTGAATCTCTTCAACATAGCATTGGTCGGTAATCAATATCTTAAGTTAAAAATAGAGGAACAATAAAACTAGATAATGGGGAGAGTAACAATATGAGTCTTGAACAACAAGTCATTACATTTATCCTCTACGTATTTCCGTTCTACCTGTTTGCTTTTACCCTATATATTGTAAGGGCTCTTAAAGGACCAACTATACCGGACACCGTTTTGGCTATAGATGCACTTTCTTTCGATATAGCTGCTTTTCTAGCACTGCTTTCAATAATTTATAGATCGCCGATACTTGTTGCATGTACAATCGTATTGGCTCTATGGGTTTATGCGCTTGATATCTATGTTTCTAAATACTTTACGCATAAAGAATTAGGGGAGTAGTACAATGATTAATGAAGTATTTGTTTATGTAGGAGAAGCTCTTGTTTTGATAGGCGTCTTCTGCGATATAGCTGCTGCTATTGGAATGTTAAGGTTTCCTAATTTCTATACAAGGATGCATGCTGCTACTGTAGGAACTATTGGTGGTGCTGTTGTTCCATTAATAGGTGTTGCTTTAATAGCTCTCGGATGCGACTGGCTTGGTTCTTACAGGTTTTTCTTAGCTGGTGCTAGTATTGTTGCTGGAATACTCATAATGCTACTAGCACCTGTTGGCACTCATGTTTTAGCACAAGCTACTCATAAAGCTGGTCTTGCTCCAAAGAAGCCTCTGCTTTTTGATCACTTAGAAGAAGAACAAAGGGGTGGAAAGAAGTGATTGAGATCTTTACACTTGCTTTTCTAATGCTAGTTAGTATTGCTAGTGTTATTGCTGCTTTTAAAGCGATTATTGAGAAAGATATGGTTAGAGCTATAGTATACTCGGCTATACAGAGCGCTATGTACGCACTAATATTCTATGTCTTAATGGCGCCTGACATAGTACTCGTCTATATACCCGTCTCTGTGGGAATAACCCCCGCGATCTTATTGTTTGTTACAAAGAAAACAGAGAGATATGATGGGGACTGAGTATGAAGAAGTCCGAAGTATGCGTGATTGTATCCATTATCATATTCATATTTAGTTTAGCATACATAACTAGTTTGGGAGGATTAGGTTATTTACCACCTGTTGATGTAAGGAAATTAGCACAAATATATTTATCATCAACGTATAACCCATTTGAACCAACAAACACTAGTAGTGGGTATGAAAGTGTTACAGCAATAGTGTGGGATTTTCGTGGATTAGACACGTTTTTCGAAACAGCAGTATTTTATGGGGCGATTATAGCCTCAATAGCAGTTTATAGAGGTGTATCGATCAGTACTAAGAAGAAACCTATAGGTATGAGCCCGATAGCTAAAACAATAACACGTTTAAGCACGGTACTCATACCGACTGTAGCTGCTTCAATAGCTTTTCACGGACACTTAACACCTGGAGGAGGTTTCCAAGCAGGAAGTGTTGCTACAGTAGTTATAGTTTTAATTGTCATGGTTTTTGGTTTGAGAAAAGTTATTCTGAAGGGATTAACGAAGCCGAAAATCTTGTTACTGAGGAGCTTGGGTTTAGTAGGAATAGGTTTAACAGCTATTGGTCTTGTCTTAGCAGGTTTAGTTATTGGTGTTAATGCTTATATTTTCCAGAACCAAGCTAAGCCGATAGCACATATAAGCTATCCCATGTGGATAGACGATATTCTTGTTGGTGGTAGTCTCTTATTATTTAATCTCTTCGAATTCGTAGCTGTTATGGCTGGTTTTGCTCTTGTATTAATGCTTTTCAGTATAGAGGAAGAAGAAGTGAGGAAGGTGATAAAGTAGTGGAGTTCCCTATAATAGTTGCTAGTGTAATAGTTGTGAGCTTATATGTTAATTTAGGAATAGCTCTTTACGGTATATTTGCTAGACCGAGCTTGGTCAAGAAATTACTTGCGATAACAATATTATCAGATACAGCGAATGCTTTTGCAGTTTTAGTAGGTTATCGATGGCCTCGGACGGGAACTCCTCAACCACCAGTATTGATGAATACAACTAATTATAATGAATCTATCAAATACTATGTTGAGCATGCAGTAGATCCTCTACCCCAAGCCTTAGTATTAACAGCTATAGTTATTGGTTTAGCTGTGACTCTGTTTATTGCATTCATAATCATTCAATACTATAGACTTCATGGAACAGTTGATGTTAGAAAAACAAAGGCTTTGAGTAGGTGATGCTTGTGACCTACAAGATATTAGTCTCTATACCTGCCGCTATCTTATCGTTCATTATCTACTTGCTTTATACTGGTAGTATTGGATTGTTTGACATTATTACAGGAGCTGTAGTAGCTATAATTATTGGTTTATTAACCGGTAGTATTGTTGTGAAGAATCCTGGAAAAACCCTTAGTATTCGAAGATATATCCTAATGATAATATATGTTATATGGTATTTCTTAGTAGCCGAGACTAGGGCTCATCTAGATGTTATTAAGAGAGCTCTTCACCCTAAGATGCCTTTAAATCCTGCAATTATAAAAGTTCCATATAGTGTTAACACTGATTATGCAATGGTGTTAATAGCTAACTCCATCACCAATACACCTGGCACCGTTGTAGTAGACCTTGATTATGATAATAAGCATTTCTTTGTTCACTGGATAGATGCTAAAACCAGTGATCCGTTAAAGGCAAGAAAGATCATTAGTTCAAAGTTTGAAGAATTTGCTAAGAAAATATTTGATTAGCCCAAGGTGAATATACATGGTGACTGGAAACCTGATCTCTATTGGAATAATTCCCTTACTCTTAACATTAGCTGCTTTTGTCATTCCTCTCCTTTCCTTGATAATAAAGGAGAAATTATTTTATCATATGTATGCACTTGTTTTTGGTATTATTGCGCTTACATATACTATTCTGAACTTCTATCTTGTCAACATAGTATATGGTAAACCTATAGCTTACTTCTTTGGAGGATGGATAGCGCCTATAGGTATTGTATACGTCGTTGATGGTTTAAGTAGTGTACTTGGGTTATTAGTTGGAATTGATATGCTGTTCATTATAATTTATAGTATATGGTATATGTGGAGAGAAGAAGGCATTGAATGGTATTATACGCTATTACTTCTTTTGGAGGCCTCCATGATTGGTATCGTATATACTGGTGACATGTTTAATTTGTTCGTCATGATAGAGTTGCTTGCAATTAGTGCTTATGGGCTCGTTGCTTTCTACAGGAATAAGAAGGAGGCTATTGAAGCAACTATAAAATACAGCTTGATAGGCGCAACAGCTACTACGATGTTCTTTTTATCAATAGTGTTTCTTTACGGTACTTATGGTACAGTAAATATGGCTGACCTCGCTGTAAAGGCACGCTCACCATGGATATGTGAGGTATTTAGTGAGGCTTGTAAATTCTTTTCAGCAATAAGTGGTACTAGTTATGGTAATCCAGTACTGGCAACAGCTATAGCTATTGCCTTTGCACTATGGGCTTTTACTTTCAAAGCTGCTATATTTCCTAATCATTTCTGGTTACCGGATGCTCACCCAGAAGCACCAACTCCAGTATCAGCAGCATTATCTGGACTTGTCGTCAAAATGGGAGCATACGCTACTCTAAGAGTTCTATATACTGTCTTCGGACTAAATACACTAATAGACATACCAGCAGGAGCGGGTCTTAGTCTGAGAGATGTATTAGCATACATAGTCTTAATTCTTGGAGCAGTCTCAGCTATAGCTGGTAGCTTAGTCATGATTATACAGAACGATATTAAGAGAATTCTAGCGTATTCGACCATAGCTCATCTAGGACTAGTGTTTATGGGGATTGGTGCAGTTATGCATGGTTCGAGCAAAGCTGTTGTTTCTGCAGCTGTCACAGCCGTTGTTTTCCACATAATTAATCATAGTTTTGGTAAATCACTAGCTTTCATGGTTAGTGGGGCATACATAAAAGCCACTGGTACTAGGAACATACTTGAGCTAAGAGGTGTTGGTAGATTAATGCCTATAACATCTACCGCTCTGGTTCTCTCCTTGCTTCATCTCTTAGGAGTTCCGCCATTTGGAGGATTCTTTAGCAAGTTATTATTATTTAACGCCTTGATGATGTCTGGACAAATAGTTTTTGCAATAATACTAGTATTATCAGCAGCGATCAGTATGCTGGGATACATGAGGGTAATAGTTAATATACTGGTTCCCCCTAGACCATCAAAATATATAGGTATAATTAGAGAACATATTGTTCCATCAACATTATTCATAATACTAATAGCGATCATAACGAGTATAGGTATTTTAAGCATAGTCGGCGGTATTGCCTACTTAGAGAATATTGTCGGCTCTACAGGCTGGATTGATGGAATAAGAAATTATATAAATTCGGTTATTTCATTTTATGCTAGTATTAAATAATATCTATATCACCTATTCTAAGCTGTTTTAGTCTCCTATAAACCAGCGCTAGTTCGTTCATGTAAGGCTTAGCATATAGTGTATTAACGAACTCTAGGGGGGTATA
>JAGGVR010000066.1 GCA_021157925.1 Staphylothermus sp.
AAATAATAGAATCAACTTTTGGTAAACACGCTAAGATCGAAATAGTATTCCCTAACACAACCACTCCAATAAAAGGAGAAATAAGGGCTTCTATACTTGGACAGTTACCAAAACAATTACCACAGAATACCTTTAACCTAAGCAAAGTCTACGATATAACACCAATACTAAATACACAGACAGAGATCAAGGTAAAACCCTATTTCGACCCAGAAAAGACACCAGAAAGTGCAGAGATCCTAGTAACACACTACGTCAACGGCGAGTGGCAAATCATAAAACCAGACATAATTGATAAAGAAGAGGGATACGTAGAAGTAACACTCACAAGCTTCTCACCACTCGTAGTAATAGCAAAAACAACTCCACAGTCAACAACAACAACCACAATAACGACTACAATAATCACTACGACCACAAATACAACAACTACCCAAACAACCAAGCAAACGACAACGTCACAAATACAAACAACAATCACGACACAAACAACATCCCAGACCACAACACAGTATAAGACTACAACATCACCATTAACAACAACTACAACTCCAACACAAACCACATCACAAGAAACAACCACATCGTCTACAACAACTCCGAGCACAACTCAGCCATCAACCCAAATCAATACAATACTAATTGAAGCAATAGTAGCGATCATCATTATAGGCCTAGTATTCCTACTCATATGGAGAAGGAAATAACAACAATTAAAATCAAAAGTTTTTTATTTAATATCCATAAATCCAAAGCCTTCTTAATAATTAAATAATGGACAAAATTTTATCTAATCGGATTAATACATGCTACATAATGATTCTTAGACACTTCTACTAATTTAGGCTCTACATTGTTACATTTTTCAATCCTGACTGGGCATCTAGGATGAAATCTACATCCTGGCGGTGGATTTCTTGGATCAGGCGGCTCGCCCACGATCTTTAGCTTTGATCTTTTCCATTTATAAATGCTGGGCACAGCATCTATTAATGCTTTTGTATAAGGATGATGAGTATTGTTTATCACCTCCTCAGTGGGGCCGATCTCAACTATTTTGCCAAGATACATTACTGCTAGTCTATCGGCAATTATCCTACCCACACTAATATCGTGTGTTATGAATAATATTGAGACTTTTTCTTCTTCTCTAAACTTTTCGAGTAGTTTAAGTATAGACGCTCTCATAGATACATCAACCATCGACACGAGCTCATCAGCTACTACGAAGACGGGTTTTAAAACCATTGCTCTGGCTATTACTACACGTTGTCTCTGCCCACCCGATAAATGATGTGGTAGTCTCTCATAGAATTCTTCTGGAGGCACTAGTCCTACTCTCCCAAGCATTTTCAATACTATTTCTCTGGCTTCATCACGATCAGCTAATCTATGTACTAGAAGGGGGTCTACTAGTTGCTCACCTATCTTTATCCGTGGGTTAAGACTCGCGTAGGGGTCCTGGTATATTAGTTGCATATGTTTTCTGAGAGGCCTTAGATCTTTTCCTAATAAGTGGGTTATGTCTTTACCCATAAAGATTACTTTACCACTAGTTGATTCTTCAAGTCTAAGAACTAGTCTCCCTGTAGTTGTTTTACCACAACCACTCTCACCTATTAATCCGAGTATCTCGCCTCTTGACAAGGTGAAGGATACGCCATCAACTGCTCTAATGTGTTCTTGCTTCTTTTTCCTCACTCGTAGTCATAGTAGCTTGTTGAGCCGCTGAAGTAGTAGTTGTTGTAGTAGTGGTTTCTGTAGCAGTTGGCTTTTGCTTAGTAGTTTCTTTCGGTGGTTGCATTAGAAAATATGCTCCTAAAACTCCAACAACTACAACCAATAATACAATTATTATAGCTGTGTTTCTCGATAATGCTTTTATTCCCATATCTTACCCGCCTTATCTCTCCCTTGGTTGGAGCTAGTCTATGGCTTTCAATCGAGTTTAAAAATCTTTTGATCAATGTATTCAGTATATATACAAGTATGGAGGAGATCCGTGAAGTTTTTACAGTAGGACTAATCTAGTAAAATGAAGCGATCAACATATATTCATGAATATAGATTACTTTGTAACCTTGTAGATCACGTGTATTTTCTTACAAATATTCCATCCAAGCATACGTGCATATGTGAGAAAACTATGAACAGCCTCAACAGCGAGATCCTTCGGGACTCCGGGGACTATTGCAGCCACAACCCATACAGATGTTGTATCGCCTGTAACAGCTGTATCAATACTATCTCTATATGGAAAAACGTGCAGGACTTTATCACAGCTATCAACGAGTATAGGCATACCCTTTCCGAGCTTAGTGATCCTGCCACCAATTGGTTTGAAGACTTCACCACCCATACTAATCCTTAATTCACAAGGGAAGCAAGTTTGAGAGACGTCATATAAGCCGATCGAGACAAGAGTCTTAGCAGATGCTAAATTACCAGCATCAACTATAGGATTTATTCTAGGAAAATAACCTCTAAGGATTCTTCTAACAAGTGCTTCTCCAGAAGGCCTAGTCTTAGTTGGGTCAATACCTATTCTCCAATAAAAATCCCTATAAGCTCTCACAATAGGGTCCTTTCTTAAACTGCTTAAGTTGTATTTTTCTCTTATATGCCTCACAGTATCTTTAATAGCCCTATCCAGTAGACCAGGATCTATTTCTACTACTCTCTTACCCCAAGCAAATGAGTAGGCAACACCAATGCCGAGTTTTTTGGCATCATCGCCTATCTTTATAATTCTTGATGAATCGCTAAAACACAGACTTTCCAACTCATCAAACCTCTGCTCCGACACATATTCATACATAAGAATATGAAATATAAAATAAGTATGGATTCCAACATTTACGGACGTTCAATAGATCATATATAAATAGTGATTGAAAACCTTTCAATTTATATGAGTGTGAGGTTTATAACGGGTAATATTGCTAAACCAAAGGAATATTCTATCTTCAACTTATTCTTAAGCTTATCAATGTTCTTATCAATGATTATTAATGGGTCAAGATAATATAGGAAGTCTTTACTCGGGTTATTACATTGTATTCTCCAATAACGCTTTTTATCCTTTTCATAGAAACTCTTCCTTTGACTAATTATTTCTTTTCTTTTCAATGAGTCATTAATGTTTTTAATATACTCTATTGCCTGTATGACTGAGTTCTCGTATGAATCAAGTATAGTATAATCTGCAATTCTCATGTGTAGCTTCCAATCCTTAATAGAGAGCTCTTTACAAACACCTACCGATCCCAAGCTATTCTCTTCAATTAGTTTGAGATACTTTGAAGACAAGACCATGAGTGGAGAAATATATGATGATGCTAGAACTAATGCCTCAACAAAAACGCTATCGTAACCAATACCAACTAGGATCTTTATGAGTTTCTCGGCTTCTCTAACGGGATAATACAGTCTCCTAAATACCTTATATTTATATAATTCACTAAACTTATCAGTATATAGACTCGGAGGTATGCCTAAGTTTCTGTATTGGAATCTTTTCCTCAACCACTCAATCCTATTGCTTACTCCTTCATCGCTTGGATCGAATAATAGGACTCCCCTCAAATTCTTAACGATCATTGCATATAAATAGAATTTAATATGACTCTCCAAGCATATACACCTAATTTTAATCAATCAAAACAAAAGGATCTAAATATCGTTTAGTCTAGAAAAAATTAGATTTTTGTTGTCAATATCTCTCGTATTCCCTCTATAGATTCATCAGAGAGATTAAGGAACTTTTCACCTTTTATAACTTTCAATGCTCTTTCGAAAGCTCGCTTTCTGGCCTCAACGATTTCTAATGCCTCTTTGTATTGTTCTTCTCCTATCGTTATTAATATAGGTTCTGCATTTCTTTTTTCCCATATGCATTCCAAATTGTATAAAGCTTTGTGTAATTTACCATGGTATTGAATTTCAAAAACTTTCTTTATTGCTCCACTCTTAATCCAGACTACATCATATTTTGCTTTACATTCATAAAAATCATATTCTTTTACAGCGTTATATCCTAGAGCTTGTCCCAATTTTACCAGTATTTCCTTTAATATTTCATGTGGTCTTCCTTGAAGGGTTATAGATGAGATTAAGTTGCCCTTTGCAGAATATGTTTTAATTTCTGTAGTTAATATAAAATCGCCCCTCTTGTATACATAATCAGATATTATTCTTTCTATTCTTTTTTGATTAGAAATACAATAAGACTTTAGATCATTATCTATATCTTTGGTTATAACATATTTTACAAATCCTTTATCATATAATTCTTTGACGATTCCTTTATCTATCCATTGCTTCATGTATTTTTTTATAGTATTCCATGAATAATTCATCATGTCAGATAGTTCTTTTCTAAATATTTCATTGACATTGTATTTTTGTTTAAGCATCCATAGGATACATATAATATCTTTACCTGTATCTGTAACGATAATATCGGTCATATAGACACCATATTACAATATTTCACTTTATAATAATATTTGTTTTATATATATGAAGTGAATTTGATATGTCTAGGTAATGTTTATATTATCCAAAATGGAAGAAATAATGATTTTTTAATGTAAATACTTCTTTGCTATCTCTATGACTTTGCTTCCAACTTCTTCTTTGAAATATAGGTTTTCTGGTGGTCTCTTCTTCTTATATTCTCTTGGTATCGGTTTGCTACAATACATTGCTTCACTCAAAACATCTCTAATAACAGCTGGAGGTAGTATAGCTGCTGCTCTGACTTCGCCTTTTTTAATGTCTTGTATGTTTGTGACGATTGTATAGGGTAGTATCCCATCCGCTTTGGTAACGAATAGTTTATCGGGATTTGGGTGTTTATGTATGCTGACTATTTCGACGCCTTCAACATCAATTGCATACCATGGCTTATTTTCTTCTCCCAGACTAAGCCTATATTTTAATCCATAAAGTA
>JAGGVR010000150.1 GCA_021157925.1 Staphylothermus sp.
ACATGTATATCGGGATCCCGGAGAAAGAAGTATCCGGTCTACTGACAAGAACTAGGATAAAAGCAAAACCACTACTAGCATACGATCCTATGACAGATACTGTAAGTATAGCCAATTACGTTATTGAACCACAATCCCCAGTTATAAAGCCTCTAAACACATACATTATTCAAAAAATACTAGGATTACCAACAAATGGCGTGTTTCTTGGATACGTTACTGTTGGAGATAAACCAATATTTGAGTCCAAGGCAACACTCTTTCTACCCCTCAAGGCATTTTATCAGCACGTAATAGTTCTAGGAACAACGGGGTCAGGCAAAACTACTCTGTTAAAGAATATGATCGCTTCTATAACATCTAAATACAATATCGATGAACATAATGTATCGATAATAATAATTGATCCAAACAGAGACTATACATCATTGCCACTAAAACCTCTTTGGAGTTATTCAGGACTAGACATAGATTTAGAAACGAAAATGATCAAAAACACAGTGGAACATGTTAAGAAACCACAAGGACTAGTCATTATACTACCGATCACTAATTACTTGATCAACGAGATATGCGAAGAATGTAATTGGGCCAAAGCCTTGAAGAAAATAGCCGAGCAATACTTCGAGGCAACATATGGTTCAGTTGCTTCTAGGCTTGGATGGGACATAAGAATAGACAAGCTGAACATAATAGAGGAGCCGGGTAATCCCCCACTAAGATATGTGTATTTAGAAATAACCATAACTTATTCTGATAATACCGAAGATTCTTTTGAACTCTATATTATCCCGTATGGATTTAGGTTCAAAGACATGGATCCTAAGGAATTCATAACACTAAATCCATATTTTACGAGGCAGGCAAAAGATGGTTTATCAAGAATACTAACTTATCTCAAGAAGAAAAACGCCTCAATAAATACGTTGAGTGAATTCTATGAATCACTAATGGAGGCTAGGTCTAAATATCATGAAAGACCCGGTACAAGGAAAGGAGTGATAATAAACCCTGATAAAGAATACGTAGTTGACCTAATAAAAGAATTAGCAATACATAAATCCACTCTAGAGAACATGATCAGACAAATAGGATCATTACTAGACACCGGATTGTTTGATTTGAGAGTAGATGTAGGGAAAGGGGAGGATAAATTTCTCCACGAACCACCCATCAGTATCATATTAGAGAAGCATAGTACATTGTTCAAGAACTATCCAATAGTTGTTGATTTAGAATATCTACAAGAATATAGTCAAGCAGATCCTGAGAAAGTCATAAGCATAGTCGCATTTAGGATATTGAACAGAGTATTTACTTGGAAAATGATCAGGACACGGCAGAGGATAGCAACACAACCAGTAATAATACTAATAGATGAAGCACATAGATTCTTCCCATCAAAGGGCGGAGGCAGAGAAGAGTATATAGAGCACGTTTCAAGCACAATAGATAGAATAGCAAGACTGGGAAGAGCAAGAAGACTAGGGCTCGTGTTTTCAACCCATTCTCCAAAAGACGTACATGACATAATACTTCAGTTAACAAACACGAAAATAATTCTCAGAATGGATAAAAGCCAGTTATCACCACTAGATATCCCTTCAGAATATAAGGACCTGATAATCAGGGCAAGTGATAGAGTAGCTGTTATGAAAAGCCACCTATTAAGAATGGGATATGTCTCGTTTAGAACACCATTACCACTAACAGGACACTATGATTTATCCGCACTTAAGCTCTAATAATATAATGATAACGTAACTTAATGAATCCTGAGATTCTTATATGCGTAGAATATTCTCTGACCTAGTGTAATTGTTGACAAAATAATTAGTATATATAAAAGAATTAATGATACGAATTGATTAAATAATGAAAATAGCACTATCAACATAATAATTATTAATCGTTCAGCTCTTTCAATAAGCCCAACACCTTCCATCTTAATACCGAGAGATTCAGCTCTCGACCTAGTGTAGCTAATCATAAATGAAAGAATAATCAATACAAATATTAGATCAATTGAATATCCTAGGAACTTCAAGGAGTAAATTATTAAAGCGTCAGCCAATCGATCAACAGTTGAATCGAGAAATGCGCCAAACCGAGTTGTTTTACCACTTGCTCTAGCCACAGCACCATCAAGGACATCCATAATACTAGATAATAGAATGAACAGAAATAACAAGATAGTTGATGAATAAAGAGCGATAGAAAGCAAAGCAAATATTGAAAATAACAGGGTTAAAAGAGTAATGATATTAGGAGATAATCCCGTTTTTGCAATAAGTTCTCCAATAACCAAAATATATTTGTTCAATAAATGTCTAAGCCTCGCCAGCAATATCTATCACACAAACAAAACTCACTGTAATAGTTTAGATAATATCTTATATTCAGGGATTTCTATGTTATTCTGACTAATATATTCAAAACCGCTATAACTTATTGGGTTAATCTTATAAACTTCCTCTGGTGTTAAAACTCTATCCCCCACAACAATTTTGTCGGGAAAATGAGATTCTATAACTA
>JAGGVR010000119.1 GCA_021157925.1 Staphylothermus sp.
ACACGCTACTATAGTCCTTTGATCGTTATTGACAAATATTCTTATTTGCAAACCAAATTATATATCCTAACTCTATCAATTAAGTATATAAGGAGAATCAAAGACATTGGAGCGCTTATATGGTGTATGTGATATGTTTCCTGGAATGAATCCTAGAGAATTAAGACGTGCACTAAAAAGGCTTGGTATACAAGTGAACGAATTAGAAGACGTTAGGGAAGTGCAGATTATTTTATCAGATAAAAAGATAGTGATCGATAAACCCCAAGTTCTTGAAATGAAATCAGCTGGTCAGTCCATTTTCCAAGTAATAGGTATACCTAGAACTGAGAAACTTGAAGAAACCATAGAGGTATCAGAGGAAGATATAGAATTCGTTATTTCTCAAACTGGTGTATCAAGAGAAGAGGCAAAAGAAGCTTTAATAAAAGCAAAAGGCGATCTAGCTGAGGCAATACTTTATCTAAAGGAAAAAAGCAATGGGTAAGACATAAAGATTTTATCATATAGAGTTGTTTGGGGATTGTTTATTGGTGGGATTTTGAAATATAGTACGATTGGTAACATTTATAGATTATTTGATCAAGAACACGTAGAGGAACTCAATAAACCAGCTTATCTTCTCAACATATATTATGATGGAAGTATAGGTAAAGCGGTTCTTGTCTTTTTGGATGAGAAAGGTGATAAATTATATTTTGTACCGGATCCGATGGGTCACAAACCATATTTTCTTACTGATGAGACACCTGAACAAGTACAGTCAAATAGGAAGATAGTTGATCATCCAGGTTTTGATAGTATAGAGACTGTTATTAAAATAGATCCTTTTACTATGAAAGAATTAAGGCTAACAAGGATCGTGACAAAGGATCCGTTAAGTGTAGCTAAGCTCAGAGAGTATGTTTCCAAGGCGTGGGAGGCTAAGATAAAGTATCATGACAACTACATCTATGATTTCCAATTAATACCAGGCATGATGTATGTTATCAAAAACATTGGTATGAAAAAAATATTCAAAATGATAAAGCCAGAGATATCTCCAGAGACAATTAATAAAGTTAGAAGCATTTTTAGTAAAGAAGCTAAAGAAACAATTAAGCTGGCCGAAGAATGGATACCATTATTCGAGGAAACGCCACCGAAAGCCAAGCGTTTAGCAATCGATATAGAAGTATATACTCCTTTCAAGGGACGAGTTCCTAATCCTAAACTTGCTGAATACCCTATAATTAGCGTTGCACTAGTAAGTAATGACGGACTAAATAAGGTCCTTGTATTAGGGAGAGAAAGTACATGGGGAGAAATACCTCCCGAATATCCCTATAAAGCAGAGATAGAAGTATTTGACTCCGAAGAAGCATTAATATATGAAACTTTTAGGATCATTACCAAGTATCCTCTTGTGATTACTTTCAATGGTGACAACTTCGACTTATTATACCTATTTAACAGAGCACTACGAATAGGAATACCTAGAGAACATATACCTTTCAAACTTGGAGAAGACCTTGTTAGAATAGAAACAAGCATTCATATAGACTTGTACAAATTCTTCAAGAACAGAGCTATTAAAAGCTATGCTTTTGGAGGAAAATATCAGGAAGAAAACTTAGACTCTATAGCTTCAGCTCTTCTAGGCATATCAAAAATAAGTGTTGAAGGAAATATAGGAGAACTCACTATATCAAGACTAATTGCTTACAACTACAGAGACGCGGAGATAACACTTATGCTTACAACATTTAATAACGAACTTGTTTGGAGGCTTATGATACTATTATCACGTATAGCGAAAGTAGGAATAGAAGATGTATGTAGGAAAAGTATATCGAAATGGATACAAAACCTATTCTATTGGATACATAGAAAACTCAATTATTTAATACCAGAACCTGAGGATATATGGAGACACGGCAAAGCCAGTACTACGCAAGCTACTATAGAAGGAAAGAAATATGCCGGAGCCCTTGTAATAGAGCCTCCTAAAGGAATATTCTTTAAAATAACAGTTCTTGACGTAGCATCCCTATATCCAAGCATTATTAAAAAATATAACTTAAGCTACGAAACGGTCGATAGCAATACTTGTAAAGAAATAATAGATGTAATCGATGAAACAGGTAGAAAAATCCACCACGTATGCACAGATAGGCCTGGATTAACAGCGCAAATAACAGGTTTGCTCAGAGATTTCCGTGTAGGTATTTATAAGAAGAAAGCCAAGTCGAAAGAAATACCCTTAGAACTACAGACATGGTACGATGTCGTACAAAGAGCTATGAAGGTATTCATAAATGCAAGCTATGGGGTTTTCGGTGCAGAGAACTTCCCCTTATACTCGCCAGCAGTTGCGGAAAGCGTAACAGCTCTAGGAAGGAAATCTCTTTACTCTATACTAAAGAAAGCGGCAGAAATTGGTGTCAAGGTAATATATGGTGATACAGACTCTATATTCCTATGGGCGCCTACAGAAGAACAATTAATGAAACTCCAAGAATGGGTATCTAAGACCCTAGGATTAGAAATCGAAGTCGACAAGGAGTTCACATACGTATTATTCACTGGTTTAAAGAAAAACTATATTGGTAGATATGTTGATGGCGGTATTGAAATTAAAGGATTAATGGCTAAAAAGAGGAATACACC
>JAGGVR010000134.1 GCA_021157925.1 Staphylothermus sp.
GGCTGAATACCTATTAGTAAATGATCAGTATCATAGGCTTTGCTTAATGGGTACCAAGTTATAGCTGTAGTTATGAAAGTAGTGTATTTCATCGATATTTCTTCATAAGCTTGGAAAACTCCCCATGTAACGCCAAGAGTAAGTATTATGATAAAAACTATTGGTATTATCTTGTTTTTGTCCATGTCTTTATCACCTCAGCAAAATTGTTATCGTTGCTGGTGTTATCCGAAGCCGCTGAGAATCTTCTCTATGAATCTCATAATGTACTTGATGAAGATCAAGGGTATTGCCAAGGAGATCATAGCGATTATGAGGGGCAGCATGTCATTTATCATTTGCGTCATTTGGCTAGTATCTATGGTTGTTTCTCCAAGTGTTATTAATACTAATGCTATTCCAGGCGCTACTTTACCTAATGCTTTTAATTTCTGTGCCTGGATCCAGTTCTTTATACGTTTACCTAGTCCAAACATAGTATCACCTAGGAAAAGGTAGTACTTCTTATATATATAGTGTGAAAAACTACTCGGTGCTGGGATAAGCTGTCATGAGCTTTTCAGCTTTTATATATGCTCAAATAAACTAGAATATGGTGATCCGAGGAATGGGTGGTAAGCCTGTCAGGCCCCCGATAATAGTAACTGCTTGCCTAGCCGAGAGAGAAACAGGTAAAGTAGAGATATGTCAAAAGTTTAGGAATCGTTTACCTGGATTACTCGAAATAAAACTAGCTAGCTGGCTGCTGGCGTTGAGCGATACTTATCCTAGGGATAAATACCGTGTAATAGTAAAGATCGAGAGCCCCTTAGACGGGGATCCCCGTGTCGAGAACCTTAAAAACAGTCTTACCAAGCTGGGTATAAGGGTAGTTGATGAAGTTCTCCAGGTGGCTAGGTAATGGCGTGGTACGAGGACCCAGGTATGGTTGTAGCAGTTGTTATAAGCTGTATAGGTTTCGGCTATCTCGTTTATAGAGTGTTGAAAGAAATATGGGATAGGCTCTAGATCAGAGAAGCTATCGCCGTTATTATTGCTTGAGCAATCATTTTTATACCGTTATAGACTTTCTCAGCTATCTTTATCGTTAAGCTGGCTAATCCCATCAACATACTGTATTGTTTATAGAAGAAATCGAACAGGGGCTGTATGCTTACATCCTTTATGCACTGTATAAAGCTTCCTAGGAGTGCTAGGAAATAAAATACTCCTGCATATGGTATAATTGCCTTAACAGTTGCAAAGGCCAGTCCCGCATAACTATATAGTGCCTGGAACCACTCCATAACTATGTCTAGCCAGCCCTTGGGAGTGACTGTTACATTGAATGGTTCTAGCCTTGTACTGTAAAAGTTTCCGTTTAGATCGTATCCGCTGATATAGATATAGTCTCCGCTTTCTTCTCCACCATTGATTCTCGAGAATTTGGCTATAATTGTTTGTTTTCCAACGTATTCAACGGTGAATTCCTGCTTATCCGTATAGGTATCCAGTATTTCGTCGTAACGATAAACAGTTATTGTGGTCCCGTTCTTCCAGTTCCAAATAGTTATCTTGACATAAACGTATTTGTCATCGCTCCAGATGCTTTCTGGGTCATAGACTGCTCTCGGACACGGCGTTGTCGGGGCTCCGCCGCTGCCCCCGCCGCCACTAGTACTATATAGGGCGTACCATGCTAGATCTTCTAACTGTGTCCAGCCATATTGTGGGTGATTATAATAGGATACTGAAGGATCGGTTGAAGCATCATAGCCCCAGAGCATTAGGGATCCGTCTTCGAAACTTGGTTTTATCCATAGCTTGTAAGTTCCTTTTGCCAAGTAAACGCTGAATAACTCTTCAGTATGAAACTCTACTCCATCGCTGAATGTTATTGTAATGTCCTTGATGTAATTGTTATTATTATCTGTCAGCTCGAACTGGATATAGCCTTTAGCATGCTGCTCTACTGTACCCCATCCAATATAGAACGTATAGGTAGCGTTTACTGGTGCATTGAACTCTATGTATATATCGCCTAATGGATACATATCATAGGTTTGCGGCCCAAAATATAGTGCGGATCCCTTACTCGTATCTATGCCTGGCCCTATTTGTGAAGTATCGGCGTATATTATCGCTGTAAATGATAGCGTAAACAATAATACTAGTAATAAGGAATAATAGGGCTTCATACACCTTATCACCAAGAATAGCTTAGCCCATGTTTATATATTCTGTGAAAAGCTCATGTTAGCTCAAATCAGCTTTTCAGCTCTTATAATTGCTAAAATAAACTTTTTTATGGTGATCTCATGGAGTGGATACTTTATTTATTGGTAATGCTCTTACTCGTAATAGCTTACCCAGTAATTAGAATACTATATTCTCAAATGCCTAGGGAAAGCTCAAAGACGCCGAACGAGATCAAGAAAATAGGTAAAGCTGTAGTAATGATAAGGAATGGTAATGTAGTTGAGCTGAAGAAGAATGTTATGGTCTTTGAAGACGGAACAATACTGGTTGATAAGGACAAGCTATACAAGCTTGAAAAGAAAGAACCGTATCTCTTGAGAATGGGTAGAAACACTTATCAGCTCTACATACTTGACGCTAATACTAATGCATTATACCAGTTCGAGGACCCGCCTAAAGATGTTAAAACTGGAAAACTCAACCCTGTAGTATTGAATCCAAAGACTCTATACAACTATATCGCTAGCCATAGTATCCAGAAACTTCTAGGCAAGATAACGGTTAGCAAAACAGAAGCGATCCTATACATGTTCACGGGAATGGTTATTATAATACTTATGATCTTCTTCTTCATGCCGCTACTAGGTCATGAAATCATCATTAGGTGAACAAGGTGAATAAACAATGGCTAAGAAGAAGACCAAGAAAAAAGAACAAGAAATTGATGATTTACCAGAGATGGATTTTTATACGCCAGAACTCGAGGAAGAAGATGACTTCTGGGAAGGAATGGAAGGAGACTTAACAGCAGCTCAGAAAAAAGCTGTCGAGCTCTTGGTGAATCCGAGGGGCCTGGCCAGATACACCCTAACAGAGCTTAGTGGTGGAGAAGTCAAGGCCTTAGCAACGCTCTCAGCGATAAGCGAGCTAATACCCGATCCTATACTCGTGAACTTCATAAAGAAATACGTTGTTCTGAAAAGAGCACACAAGCGTAAGGGCGTAAAAGAACTAATAGCTATCGCAGGGGGTAGGGCTTGGAGAATACTCCAGAACATTAATCTATCAAGATTGAGAAGAGTGCATGAGACTAGTGAAACAGAAGAATGGTAAGGGGGCTGATAATGTATGGGGGGTACCCTATACATATATAATACTATAGAAGAGTTCCTCGATTCCAAGCCCAGAGCCTCGAAGAACTTGTCTAGGCTGCTATTAAGAGAAATGTATAGTAGTCATTCAACAACAATTGTTGGAATATATGGTAGACCAGGAGCTGGTAAATCTATTTACTCGATGAAAGTAGCCTATGATTTCTACCAAGACTGGGACAGGATCCTAGACTTCATAGTTTTTACTCCTTTCGATTTCCAGGAAGCAATAGATTACCTTGAAAAATATGATTTGTGGATCCCGTTGCTAATCTGGGATGATGCTGGTCCTTGGCTTGAATTGTTAAAGCGTAATAGCTGGCACCCATTGGCTATTGGTATTCGTGGATTATTCGAGACAATGAGGCTCAGAGTAGGAGCTATACTTTTGACAATGACTAGTGAAAGAAGCTTACCCAGAAGTATCAAGTATAATGGAAACTTATACAAGATAAGGTGTAGAGTATGGAGAAACGGGCATAAGGAAAACGGTAAGCCCAGGTCTATGGTTGATATACAGGTTAGACAAGAGAAGAGAAACGAGTGGGGATCCTACTATTGGGATACAAGTGTATTATACCGTGACTACATCATACTCAGAACACCCAACTATGA
>JAGGVR010000033.1 GCA_021157925.1 Staphylothermus sp.
ACAGTATACGGAGACACCCTGTTGAGAGCAAAAATTGCTTTGAAACTTCTCAAACTCATTGGTAGAGGTCATGTTCCAGTAGCTGCTGGGATAGAAAAACCCTTGCTCAGGGAAAGAGGCGTGTGGTGGGCAGGGCATGAAGGAAAAGGTATCTTAACAAAAGAAGATGAAAAGTTGAAACCAATTGAAAAACATGCTGTAGATTTCATAATAGAGGAAATCATGGAAAATCCCAAAGAGATAACACTTGTAACCATCGGACCTCTTACAAATATAGCAACAGCAATTATAAAGGAACCCAGAATAGTTGATAATGTTAAAGAAATTGTGATGATGGGAGGAGTTGCAAGAATATTCAAAAATGCCCTCAACCTGCCTTATATTGAACACAATATAAAGTGTGATCCGGAAGCAGCTTCTGTGGTTTTCAATTCTGGGATCCCTATAACAATGGTGGGTTTAGATGTAACGATGAGAGTTCCTATAAATCGTTCTCATCTCGAAAAAATCAAAAATGTTGGAACACCGTTAAGCGAGGTTTTAGTGAGATTGATAGAGATATGGTGGGACTTTTTGAAATCCGATTCCAGTTGTATGCACGATCCTCTTGCCGTATCTTACTGTATAAAACCTGAATTTCTGAAGACCATCAACTGTAAAGTGTTGATAGAAACTACTGGAAAACATACCTCCGGTCAAACTATCGTAATACCTGATGAAAATTCTAATATCAAAGTTGCATGTGATGTTGATGAGAAGGCATTTTTAACGTTTTTGATGGATAGAATATGTTCTTGAATCTCTACGAGTTAAATGTAAGAGTTAGGGGGAAAAAATAAAGGGGGTACTTTCCCAAATCTTCAAAGATGGAGGTGGTATTATGAAACGTTTTGTGTTTATTCTTTTCATTGTGGTGGCTCTCGTGAGTACGGTTTTAGCACGTGAGGTGTATGTATGGATGGACCCCTCAACGGAACCAGAATTCAAAAAATGGCTCCGCGAGCGATATTACCCTACTTTTGAGCAGCAAACTGGCATCAAAGTAAAAATAGCAGAAGTACCATATGACGAGCAAACTTTAAGAATGCGATTGATGTCGGGTGATGGACCGGATAATGTTGGGCTTGCTGGACCTTCTTTTGCTCCTTTCTATATAGATGCAGGATATCTAATTCCCTTGGACGAGTACGCTAAAAAGTACCACTGGGATGAATTGCTGACAGACCTTTATTGGAAACTCGGACATTACAAAGGAAAGCTCTGGACGATTCCACAGGAGTTCGAAGCAATGGTGCTTTTCTACAATCCTAAAGTATTCAAAGAAAACGGTTGGGAACCTCCCAGAACCATCAAGGAAATGGAAGAGCTTGCAGCTAAAATGAAAGAAAAAGGCATTATGCCTTTTGCAAATGGAAATGTAGGATGGAAGCCAGCTGTTGAATGGATTTTCACTGCAGCTATTAATCACATAGCTGGTCCAGAAAAGGTCTATGAAGCTCTCACAGGTAAAATCCCCTGGACAGATCCCGCTTTTGTAGAATCCGTAGAAGCTACGAAAAGATGGTACCAAGAAGGATGGTTAGGTGGAGGAAAATTCTTTTCTCTGGATGTAGGCGAAGTTTACCAACTGTTAGTAGAAGGAAAAGCTGGAATGGCTATTTGGGGTACTTGGGCATTTGGAGATCTTACTTACTACAGCACATCTACTGAAGATTGGGATTGGGTACCATTCCCCTCTAAAGAAGGACTTTCTTATCCAATATTCGCTATAGGAGTTGGAAGCTGTATTGGAATAAACAAAAACGCAAAAGATCCAGATGCAGTAGCTCAGCTTATAAATTTTGATCTCAGAGAACCTCTGGACAATTTAGAACTGTTTGCTGAAGATCTCAAGTTGTTTGGTACGGTGGCTTATACTCCTATAAAAAGCTTTGAAGTAAATGAAGAGACTGCGAAAAAGTTGGAAAAATTGGGTGTCGACAAGAGAATAGTAAAGTTCTTAGAACTCTCGACTAAAGCTTTTGAAAAGAACACGTACGGTTATGTTACTTGGACCTTCTGGCCACCCGAAAGTGATAGGTATATTATTGACAACCTGGAACTTGTCTGGCTCGGTGAAATGTCCTCAGAGAAATTCTTGAAAGGATTACAGGAGGTCTTCGAAAGAGAAGTTAAAGAAGGAAAGGCTATATACATACCTCCTCGGTCTTAAATGCTGCCCCACCTCTTCTGGGGTGGGGCTTGTTTCTAATGAAGAAATACAAAGGAGGATAAAAGATGCGAAATACTTTTATCATGCTAATCCCGGCTCTCTTGTTAATAGCTTTTATAATGATTGTCCCTTCTATTTCGACAATTTATTATGCCTTTACTTCTTGGAATGGTTTCACCAAACCGACCTTCATAGGATTACAAAATTATCGTGAAATTTTCTCGGATAGTCTTTTTTGGAAAGTTGTGTGGAATAATATAAAATGGACTCTTTTCTTCCTAACAATTCCCGTGATTTTGGCTCTTATAGTTGCATCTGAGTTAAACAATGTACCACAAAAAGCCAAAGGAGTTTTCAAAACGATATTTCTCATTCCATATGTTCTACCTACATTGGCTGTTACTCGTCTTTGGCAGGCTGTCTTCTTTCATCCACTTCATGGAATTATTACAAAGATTTTCAATCATGATTTTCTTGGTACACCTTCCACTGCTCTCTTGGCAATTGCGATTATTAACACCTGGCAGTGGTGGGGATTTTTAGCGAATGTATTCAGTGCTGCTATGGATCAAATCGATAAAACATACTATGAACTCGCTCATCTTGAAGGAGCTAATAGATGGCAAATGTTTAAATATGTTACATTACCTATGATCCTTCCTACTTTCATCTTTATGGAAATAATGACAGTAGTTTGGTCTTTCTTGGTATTTGATTACATTTTCATCACAACTCAAGGAGGTCCTGGAAGAGCTTCAGAGGTTTTGGCAACCCTTACTTACAAAACCGCCTTCTTCTATTTGAAATTCGGAAAAGGAAGTGCACTTGCTACAACAATGATTATGTTTGCTTCCGTTCCAATAGCTATTTATCTTCGACTTGTTAGTAAGGGAGGAGAAAGAGTATGAAAGGAAAAGGAAATGTTATTATCAGTTGGATAATCCTTATTACATTTGCATTCTCTGCCTTGTTCCCAGTGTACTTACTCATTTTGAACTCTTTTAAAACAAGGAGCGAAATTTTTTCCGATCCATTTCGATTTCCCAAAGATTTTTCCTTCTCAAACTATATAAAAGCGTGGGGATATGCTGATCTTGGGTGTGGTTTACTGAACAGTTTTATACTGGGCAGTTTGTCGGCAGTTTTTACAACGTTAATTGCAGGTATAGCAGCATACGCTCTTGCTAGGAGAGCACGGGGAAGTTCATATACGATCACCTTTTTGATGTTCTGTAATACACTTCCTTTTTTTATAGTGCTTATACCCCTGTATGTGTGGTTTTATCGGTTGGGACTTACTAATCTTATAGGAGTAATCATTATAAGTGTTGGAACGGGTCTTCCCTTTTCAATCTTGCTACTAAGGTCTTTCCTTTTGGCAATTCCTAAGGAAATAGAAGAAGCAGCCTTAATAGATGGAGCAAACAAATGGCAGATATTCTGGAGAATAATTCTGCCTCTTGCAAGATCGGGTTTTCTAACAGTAGGATTGCTGACTTTTCTTGGAGGATGGAATTCCTTTACTCTCCCTCTAACTTTTCTTACTAACCCTGACCAACAGACAGCTATAATAAAAATATATAACCTGACCGGTCAATATACTTCTCCTTGGGGACAAATTTTTGCCGCTATCGTTATTGTTTCATTACCGACAATTGTATTATTCCTGGCATTCCAAAGGTATTTCATACAGGGTCTCATCGGTGGGGCTTTCAAATATTAAAATAAAATAAATTATTCGGAGGTGATATAGATGTTATTTGAAGATCCCAGAACTTTGGTGAAAGACGAAATAAAGCAACTTGAGGAAGAAGGATTTGACACTTCTGAAGTTTTGGATTCTTTCAACTGGTACTTAATAATGAACAGACGCTTTGATATCAACGACGCAAGATATTTCTTTTACGAGATATTGAAAGATCTTCCAAAGAAAGAGGAGTTCAAGTATTATGAACCTTCCGAATGGGAAGATATTGTTTCTGAAAGCTCCTTTGAGAACTACAAGGTACCTAAATTCTCAGAAGAAGAACTATTCGATAGGATCTATGGTGCTCTACTTGGAAGAGCTGCAGGATGCATGCTGGGAAAACCTGTTGAGGGATGGGATAGAGAAAAGATCCTTGAATATCTGAAAAAAGCTGGAGAGGATCATTTAGAGTATTATTTCCCTGCTATTGAAGATGAATCAGAAGAGTTCAAGATATATTTCAAGGAAACTTTGAGAGATAATTTGAAGAAAGCCATTAGAGATGATGATCTTGACTATCCTATCATCAATCTGAAAGTGCTGGAAAAATACAGTTCAAACTTCAATCCCGAAAATGTTGGTCATGTTTGGCTTGA